>NZ_JBFTKG010000003.1:0-348293 GCF_056395825.1 Arthrobacter sp. 05T47
ATCGAACGGTACGGCGTTGCGGTTGACGGTGATGCCGATCCGGTGGAGCCGGTCTTCGGCCTGCTGGCCGTCCAGTTCCGAGTTCCGCAGGTCCACCAGGACCAGGTGCACGTCGGTGCCGCCGTTGACCACGGAGATCCCTGCCGCCGCCACGTCGTCCTTCAGGAGCCGGGACGCGAGGATCTTTGCGCCTTCGAGGGTGCGTTCCTGGCGTGCCTTGAATTCGGGGGAGGCGGCGATCTTGAACGCCACGGCCTTGGCCGCGACCACGTGTTCCAGCGGGCCTCCCTGCTGGCCGGGGAACACGGCGCTGTTGATCTTGCGCGCGTATTCCTCCCTGGCAAGGATCACGCCGCCGCGCGGGCCACCGAGGGTCTTGTGCGTGGTGGTGGTGACGACGTCGGCGTAAGGGACCGGGTTCGGGTGCAACCCGGCGGCCACGAGGCCGGCGAAGTGGGCCATGTCCACCATGAGGTAGGCGCCCACGAGGTCGGCGATCCGCCGGAACTCCGCGAAATCCAGCTGCCGGGAGTAGGCGGACCAGCCGGCCACGATCATCTTGGGCCGGTGTTCGAGGGCCAGGGCCTCCACCTCGGCCATGTCCACCAGGTGGTTGTGTTCGCTCACGTGGTACGGGACCACGTTGTAGAGCTTGCCGGAGAAGTTGATGCGCATGCCGTGGGTGAGGTGCCCGCCGTGGGCCAGGGCCAGCCCCATGATGGTGTCGCCGGGTTCCAGGAGGGCGAACATGGCGGCGGCGTTGGCCTGGGCGCCGGAGTGGGGCTGGACGTTGGCGTACTCGGCGCCAAAGAGGGCCTTGACCCGGTCGATGGCGAGCTGCTCGATCACATCGACGTGCTCGCAGCCGCCGTAGTAGCGCTTGCCCGGGTAGCCCTCGGCGTATTTGTTGGTCAGCACCGAACCCTGTGCCTCCATGACCCCGGCGGGGGCGAAGTTCTCTGACGCGATCATTTCAAGGGTGGACTGCTGGCGGCCCAGCTCCCTTGCCACGGCCTGTTCGACCTCGGGATCGACTACGGAAAGTCGCTCGTTCAACTGCTCAACCACGTTCGCTCCTTTGAAATACCACTGTTGCCATGACTGATATATCAGTGTGATGACAATGGTATGATTGGGATCACACCAGAGTCAATAGCAGGAAGCCAAGTGGAACCGGGTTTCCGTTTGGAATCCAGAAACGTTGAAATCCAGAAACGGAGCCGAGCCGTGAATGCACTGACCGTCCTGCCGCCCGCAGAGGACGAAGCACTCTCCCAGGCGGAGGCCGCGTACCGGCAGCTGCGCGACAAGCTGATCATGCTCGAAATCCGGCCGGGCGAACCCATCAACGACGGGCAGCTGGCCGCCGAGCTCGGCTTCGGCCGCACTCCCGTGCGCGAGGCCATCAAGCGGCTGGAAGTGGACCACCTGGTGGTTTCCTACCCGCGCCGGGGAACCTTTGCCACCACCGTGGACTTCACGGAACTGGCCGACGTCTCCGAAATCCGGGAACTGCTGGAGCCGCTGGCGGCCCGCCGGGCGGCAACCAGGGCCAACGCCGCCATGCGCCGCGAACTGCTGGAGGTCGCGAACACCATTGCGGAGCTGGCCCCGAGCCCTGCAGAGTCCAGGGAACTGATGCGCTATGACCTGACGGTGCACCGCCTGATTTACCGGGCCGCGGCCAACCCGCATCTGGAAGACACGCTGATCCGCTACGACAACCTGGCCACGCGCATCTGGTGCCTGGTCCTGGACAAGGTCCCCTCGGTCAGCGGCCACATCACCGAACACGTGGAGCTGCTTAAGGCAGTGGCCGACGGCGACGCGGACAAGGCCGGCGAGCTCGCCCTGCACCACGTCACCAGCTTCGAAGAGACCATCCGGAAGGTCCTCTAGAACGCGCACGCTTCCGGCGACATCGACGACGGCGGGAGGTTGCCGCCGTCGTCAAGAGCCCTTTGCTCCGAGCGAATCAAGGCGCGGCTGGCCGCGCAGGGCGCGGGCTGACCGCCTAGTGCCTGGCGATGCGGAAAATACCTCTCGACGCCCGAATACCGGTCGCGTCAGGTATTTCCCGCGTCGCTGAAAGGAATTCGCCTCGGGGTTAGCCGTTCTTCTTCCAGCGCTTCGGCCACTTCACGTTCATCAGGAGCATGCCAAGCAGGAGCCCGTCGACTGTCATGACTCCCGCCAGGAAGTAGGCCCACCCGGCCATCATGGCGTGCCCGCCGCCCGCGGGTCCGAAGTGCGCGTGTGTACCAGAATGCCCATGACAATCTCCTGACCTGGCCCCCCAGTCGCTCGATAGTTCCCCAAGTGTGACACCGTGCGGCCCCCGAGGGAACCGCAGTTCTGCCCGGCCCAAGCTTTTTGCAAGGCAACCGAACGGACTCCTACTGAATGCAACGCGGTCTCGGTCAATGCAACCGACATGACTCGGCCTGGACGCTTGCCGAACCCCCACGCCCCGGGCATCTGCACCGAATTGATTTTTGGGCTGGAACAAAAAAGCATTGACTGTGTCATGCGTCACCCCTAATCTGGTGCAACAGCGTTGCGCTGATTGCAACTCCAAAACACTTTGGTGGACACATGAGCAATGAATCTTCCTCCCCCGCCACCCTTGCGGGACCAGCCGGCCCGGAGTCGAATAACGGGCATGGCAGAACTTCCTCCGGGCAAACCACGTTGAGCGGCCATGCGGGCCCGGTCGGGCACGATCCCAGCGTCAGCAGGGAAACCCGACGCCGGGTAGTCACCGCCAGTTTCATCGGCAACTTCGTGGAGTGGTTCGACTACGCCGTCTACGGCTACCTGGCCGCAACCATCGGCGCCGTCTTCTTCCCCGAATCCAACCCCCAGACGGCGCTCCTGCTGACGTTCGCCCTGTTCGCCATCTCGTTCCTGGTCCGGCCGCTCGGCGGCTTCGTCTGGGGCCACATCGGCGACAAGGTGGGGCGCCGGACCGCGCTGTCGCTCTCCATCCTGATCATGTCCGGAGCAACCTTCTGCATCGCCCTCATCCCGGGGTTCAACTCCATCGGGATCTGGGCGCCGATCCTGCTGCTGGTGGTCCGCGTGGTCCAGGGCTTCTCCGCCTCGGGGGAATACGCAGGCGCCTCGGCCTTCCTGGTGGAGTACGCCCCGGCCAACAAGCGCGGCCTGTACGCGGCGGTGGTTCCGGCCAGCACCGCCGCGGGGCTGCTGCTCGGCTCCCTTCTCGCGGGGCTGCTGACCATCCTGCTCAGCACCGAGGCGATGCAGAGCTGGGGGTGGCGCCTGCCGTTCCTTCTCGCGGCCCCAATGGGCCTGATCGGACGCTACATCCGCACCAAGCTGGAAGACACCCCGGTGTTCCGCGAACTGGCACAGGAGGACCAGGCCATCAAGGCCCCGGTATCCAGCCTCTTCCGGAACCACTGGCGGATGCTGCTGAAGGCGGTGGGAGCCGTGCTGCTCAACGCCGTCGGGTTCTACGTGATCCTCAGCTACATGCCGACCTACCTGTCCTCGGAGCTGGGCCTCGGCGCTGCCGAATCGTTCCTCGCCACCACCATCGCGCTGGTGACCTACATAGGGTTCATCTTCCTG
Source organism: Arthrobacter sp. 05T47 (assembly GCF_056395825.1). Lineage (NCBI taxonomy): Bacteria > Bacillati > Actinomycetota > Actinomycetes > Micrococcales > Micrococcaceae > Arthrobacter > Arthrobacter sp. 05T47. The sequence goes on from NZ_JBFTKG010000003.1 coordinate 3,595, forward strand.
ACCGGGATGCTCTCGGACCGCTTCGGCCGAAAAAAGGTCCTCATCGCCGCATCCCTGAGCTTCATCGTGCTGACCGTGCCGGCCTTCGCCCTGCTGGGCACCGGGAACTTCCTGGTGATCGTCCTGGTCCAGATCCTGCTGGGCGGCATGCTGACGCTCAACGACGGCACCCTGCCCAGCTTCCTCGCCGAAATGTTCCCCACCCGGGTCCGCTACAGCGGCTTCGCCGTCAGTTTCAACCTCTCCAACGCGCTCTTCGGCGGCACCGCCCCCTTCATGGCGACCCTCCTGATCGCCGCGACGGCCAATGAGCTGGCCCCGGCCTGGTACCTGGTCGGCGCCGCGGCCGTCTCCCTGGTTGCCGTCGTCCTCTCCCGCGAAACCAGCAAGGAACCGCTCAGCCACGAGTAGCCCTGCCGGCCCCACATCTTCCCTCCCAAGAAACCGAACCGCAGAAAGGCACCACCACCATGACCATCACCACCTCAGGCAACGCCTCGTCCATCGCCGAACTGGAGCGCGTGAAAGTCCTGCACAACGGGCAGAAGGAAAAGCTGACGTTCTCCAGCGCCGAATTTGAGCGCCGGCTCGCCGGGCTGCGCCGCATCATGGCGGAGAAGGACCTCGACGCCGTCGTCCTGACCAGCTACCACTCCATCAAGTACTACTCCGACTTCCTCTTCACTTACTTCGGCCGTTCCTACGCCATGGTGGTCACCAAGGACGACACCGTGACCGTCACGGCGAACATCGACGCCGGCATGCCGTGGCGGCGCAGCTACGGAGACAATGTGGTCTACACCGACTGGCGCCGGGACAACTACATCTTCGCCATCCAGGAGGCCCTGCGCACCCGCGGCATCGCCCCCCGCCGGCTCGGCGTCGAAGACGATTCGCTCCCGCTGGACAACCGGAACAAGATCCAGGCGGCGTTTGCAGGCGCCACCCTGGTGGACGTGGCCCAGGCCGCCATGCGCCAGCGGATGATCAAGTCGGCCGAGGAGATCGAGGTCATCAAGCACGGAGCCCGCATCGGCGACCTCGGCGGCGAAGCCATCCGCAACGCCATCACCGCCGGCATCACCGAATACGAGGTCGCCCTGATCGGCACCGAAGCCATGGTCCACGAAATCGCCCGGACGTTCCCGGATTCGGAAATCCGCGACACCTGGGTGTGGTTCCAGTCCGGCATCAACACCGACGGCGCCCACAACTGGGCCACCACGCGCAAGATCCAGGAACACGACATCCTGTCCCTGAACTGCTTCCCCATGACCTCCGGCTACTACACCGCACTGGAACGCACCCTGTTCTACGGCGAACCGGACGCCCGCTCCCTGGAACTGTGGAACATCAACGTTGAGGTCCACAAGCGCGGCCTCGAGCTCATCAAGCCCGGAGCCGTCTGCAAGGACATCGCCGCCGAGTTGAACGAGATCTACGTGGGCCACGGCCTGCTCGCCAACCGGACGTTCGGCTACGGCCACTCCTTCGGCGTCCTGAGCCACTACTACGGCCGGGAAGCCGGACTGGAACTCCGCGAGGACATCGACACCGTGCTGGAGCCGGGCATGGTGGTCTCCATGGAACCCATGATCACGGTCCTGGACGGCCAGCCCGGCGCCGGCGGCTACCGTGAGCACGACATCCTGGTGGTCGGCGACGACGGAGCCGAGAACATCACGAAGTTCCCCTTCGGCCCGGAATACAACATCGTGGGCGCCTAAGACGCCACGCCCACCCCTGAAGGGGCATCCCTGAAGGGCCGGTCCGCTGAAGGGCCGGTCCCCTAAAGGGGCGGTCTCCTGAATGGACGCTCCCTGAACGGGATAGCCAGAGAAGCGGCGCCACGTCCACCGTGGCGCCGCTTTCGGCCCCCATGCGGAATGATGGTAGACACCATGACCCCAGCAGAATCTCCCGAAACCACCGGAAACGGCGACACCAAAGGCACGTCCGTCATCGTCAACGCCATCGCCGTGCTGCGGACGTTCACACCTGATGAACCGCTGCTCGGCGTCACCGAGATCGCCAACCGGGTAGGGCTGCACAAGAGCACCGTTTCGCGGATCCTTGCCACCTTCGAGCAGGAACACCTGGTGGAACGGGACCCGGAAACCCGCCGCTTCCGGCTGGGACTGGGGCTGATCGCCGTCGCCGGGCCCTTGCTGGCCGAACTGGAAGAACGGCGCGTGGCCTACCCGGTCCTGCGTGAGCTCACCGAACAGACCGGTGAAACCAGCGCTCTCATGGTGTGGAACGGCGCCGAGTCAATGTGCGTGGAGCAGATCGCCAGCCACCAGCAGATCAAGCATGCTACCCCGCTGGGCGCCAGGTACACGGATGCCATGAGCGCCTCCGTCCAGGTCTTCCTCTCCGCCGAGCCGGCCGAACGTGTCCGTACGCTCCTGCGCAGCGGAGCCATCAGCTACCCGGGCCTGGACGACGCCGGCCTGGACGGCTACCAGATCAAGCTCAAGGATGTGGCCGCCCGCGGTTGGGCCATCAACTACGGCGAATCCTCCATCGACGAAGTGGGCGTGGCGGCCCCCGTCTACGACCACCGCGGCGGCGTCGTGGCCGCTGTCCTGATCTCGGCACCCCGGTTCCGCGTCTCCCGGGAACGGCTGCAGGGGCTGGGCGAAGCCTGCGCCACCGCGGCAGGGAAGATCACCACGCGGCTGGGCGGACGCGCTCCCCGCAGCACGGACTAACCCGCCACCGGCCGGCGCAATACGGACCCAGGCGCCTCAGCCGAGCCGGGCCAGCCGGGCGGCCAGGTGCAGCGCCGCGAGCCGGCCGGTGCCCCGCGGGTCGCCGCCGCACAGTTCGAAGATCCGCTGCAGCCGTTGATGCATCGACTGCCGTTCCACGTGCAGCTCCCTGGCCGCCTGGGCGGTGTTGCAGCCGGAATCCAGCCAGGTGGCCAGGGTGCCGAGCAGCCGCGAATTGCGTTGCGCATCGTAATCCAGGACCGCGCCCAGCTGCTGCCGCACGAAGTTGCGCCGCTGGTCGGCGTCCAGGCTCCCCACCGCGAGGCGTTCGACGGCGAATGCCTCGGAATCGATCACGGGGCAGTGCTGTTCGGAGGTCCCCGCCTGTGACCGTCCCAGCGCGCCCGCCAGCTCCAAGGTGAGCCGGGTTTCCGAGAGGGACAAGGGGGCATTCTTAATCCCCTCAGCCAGCGGACCAACGGCAACGAGCGTCCCTGCCAGTGCCGGAAGCGCCCGCAGCCCGGCCAGGAGCGCGTGCCGGCTCTCCCGCGGGCTGTCGCCGGAGAGGACGGCCACCGCCAGAAGCTCGGCGTTATCGACATACGTGGCGCTCGGCTGCGCCCCCCGGGACAGCAGCTGCTCCACGGACGCCCGCAGCTGTTGGAGCATGTCGGACCGGACCACGAGCGCCACGAGAGGTGCGGCGGGCGGAATCCCCGCCGCGGAAGCCAGCTGCTGGAGCCGCCAGGCCTGGCTGCCAGAATCGACCGCGCGCAGCAGCGCCGCCCCGGCGACTTCCTTGAGGCCGGGGGACATCCGCTGCAGCAGGGCGAGGGCCAGAATGTCCACCGAGCGGTTCCCTGCCGTACGGGCAAGGTTCTCGTCCTCACCCGCGGGAACCCGGAGCAACAGCTGCGCCGCAAGGATGCCGCGGATCGGAACGTCGATGCGGATCAGGCGGCCCTGCTCCTGGGGGCCCACGGCTGAGCTGCCGGCCCCGGCGGAGTCGGCGGCCTCGCCCTGCCCCGGCGCTGCGCTGGCCAGGGTGGCACCCGTGGTGGACGTCAAGGTCACCTCGGCATTGGCAATGCCGGCCAGCACGGCGAGAATCCGGTCCAGGCTGCCGCCGTGCGCCAGCTCGACGGCCATGGCGTGGCTGGCCTCGTCCGCCCGCCGCAACTGGGACACGGAGTCACTGACCAGCATGGAGTTGATGGCCTGCATGACACCAACGAAGGGCACCACCCTGCGGAGTTCGATCAACGGCAGTCCGGCCGCTTCGGCGGCCGCCACCATGGATGACGGGAGTGACGGAAGGGCGTCTCCGGTCTCGATGGCTACCGCCGCGACACCACGCTCGGCCAGCTGGCGGACGTAATTGACCCGCCGCTCCTCAGAGGCGAGGGCCAGGGCTTCCCCGCCGGTCAGCAGCAGCTCCCCGCCGGCAAGCAGGGGAGCGATGTCGATGATTTCGCTGGAGTGGATCCACCGCAGCTGGGCCTGGGCTGCGGCCCGTGCCCCGGCCCGGATGACGGGGTCGGCTGCGGCCAAGGTCGGATGGGTCAGGGCGTCTTCAAGGCGAATGGACATTACACTCCGTCGCATAGCTCTACGTTTGTTTAGACACATTGTATATAGTGGGATGTGGCCTGCGACACATAATCTTGAGGAATCCCACACACCCCTCGGAGGCTCCCAATGCGTCAAAAAACCCCAGCGGCCCCCGCCGGCACCGCGCCGGTGGCCAGCGAAGACCACGAAGCCTGGCTTCACCCCATCCCCGAATCCGAGCGGACCCGCAAAGTCTCCGGCCAGTTCTGGATCTGGGCCGGCGCCAACCTCGCCCCGATCAACTGGGTGCTCGGAGCGCTCGGCATCCAGCTCGGCCTGGGATTCGCCGACACCGTCACCGTCCTGGTCCTCGGAAACCTGATCGGGATGCTGCTCTTCGGGTGCTTTGTCCTGCTGGGACAAAAGACCGGAGCGACCGGCATGGTGCTGGCCCGCGCCGCCTTTGGCCGCCGCGGGAACTACCTGCCGGCAGGCATCCAGGCCCTCCTGGTCATCGGCTGGTGCGCGGTCAACACCTGGATCATCCTGGATCTGGTCATGGCGCTGTTCGGAACACTGGGATGGGTTGACCCGGAGGCCCACAACTACGCATGGAAGATCGGCATCGCCACCTTCATCATGGCGACCCAGGTGGCCATTGCCTGGTTCGGCTACAAGGCAATCGCCGCGTTCGAGAAGTGGACCGTCCCGCCCACCATCATCATCCTGACCGTGATGTCGGCCGTGGCCTGGTTCGGCATGCAGATCAACTGGACCTACGCCGGCCCCGCGGGCCACATCCTGGAAGGCTCCGAACGAATCGCCGCGATGAGTGCCGTCATGACGGCCATCGGCATCGGCTGGGGCATCACCTGGTTCACCTACGCCGCAGACTACTCCCGCTTCGTCAGCACCTCGGTCCCCAAGCGCAAGGTCTACCTCGCCTCCGTGCTGGGCCAGTTCATCCCCGTCGTCTGGCTGGGCATCCTGGGTGCCAGCCTGGCCACCAACACCGGTGAAATCGACCCCGGCAAACTCATCGTCCTGAACTTCGGTGCGCTGGCCCTCCCCGTCCTGCTCATGGTGCTGCACGGCCCCATCGCCACCAACATCCTGAACATTTACACCTTCTCCGTCGCCACCCAAGCACTGGACATCTCCATCAGCCGGCGCAAACTGAACCTGTTCGTCGGCGTCTTCTCCCTTGCCGCGGTGATCTTCTTCATCTTCCAGGAAGACTTCGCCTCCGTGCTGGACGCCTGGCTGATCGGGCTGGTCGCCTGGGTGGCCGCCTGGGGCGGGGTAATGCTGGTCCACTACTTCTGGATCGAGAAGCGCTGGCCCGGCAACCCGGCCAGGCTTTTCGACGCCGTCGGCACGAAGCGCCTGCCGGGCGTGAATCCGGCTGGCATCGCCTCGCTGATCATCGGCATCTTCGCCACCTGGCTGTTCATGTACGGGCTGGTGCCGGTCATGCAGGGACCCATCGCCGTCGCCCTGGGCGGATGGGACTTGTCCTGGCTCGCCGGGGGACTGTCCAGCGCCGCGACCTACGCGGTTCTCGGCCCGCGGTTCCACCGCAAGTTCCTTGACACTGCCGCCCCCGGCGAGCAGGCCCTGGAGGCTTCCGAGCCTCACGCGACCGACCTCCCGGTCACGTCCACCACCCGCGCCGCCATTTAGCAGGAGACCGACCCGTGAACTTCCCCGCTTTCGCTGACACCGCCCACCCCATCACCTGGCCTGAGGGCCACCGAGCCGCAGCGTCCTTTACCTTCGACGTCGACGCTGAATCCTGCACCATTGCGCACGACCCGAAGAGCACCCGGCGCATGTCACTGATGACGCACCAGTCCTACGGGCCGAAAGTCGCCGTCCCGCGGATCCTGCAGATCCTCGAGCGCCAGGACATCCAGGCGACGTTCTTCGTCCCGGGTTTCACCGCTGAATGCTACCCGGACGTGGTCCGCCGGATCGCGGACGGCGGCCACGAGATTGCCCACCACGGCTACCTGCACGAACACATGCAGGGCATCGACGCCGCCACCGAAGCGCGGTACCTGGACCGCGGCCTGGACGCGCTTGCCAAGGCCGCCGGCGTCCGGCCGACGGGCTACCGCGCACCATGGTGGGAGCTCAACTGGCACTCCGCAACACTGCTTGCCGACCGCGGATTCCTCTATGACTCAAGCCTGCTCGACGGCGACGCCCCCTACCGCTTCAGCGTTGCCGAAGGGGACCCCCGCGACCTCGTGGAGATTCCCGTCGACTGGGCCCTTGACGACTGGGAGCAGTACGCCTTCTACCCCGGCGTGACCGGCAGCGGGGTCATCGAAAGCCCCGCCAAGGTCCTCGAAATGTGGACGCTCGAGGCGGAGGCGCACCACGCCGCGGGGAGCTGCTTCGTCCTGACCAACCACCCCTTCATCTCCGGCCGGCCGTCAAAGGCCGTGGCACTGGAACAGCTGATGGAGCGGGTTAAATCCATGGACGGCATGTGGGTCACCACCCTGGAGAAGATCGCCCAACACACCCGCGACTCCGTCCAGGAAATCCACAGCCATGCCCGCATTGCCGTACCGGAATTCCCGGATACCGGCGCACGATTCACTCCCGCGACAGTGCGGCAGCCGCAGGGTGCCACGGGCGGCTCGAAGTAAATCAAGGCAGCCAACATCCAGACAGCCTAAATCCAGGCAGCCTAAATCAAAGGGACCGGTCCGGCCCCGGGAAGCACATGTCCCCGGCCTGTCACCTCATCAGCAGGTGGCCGTGCCGGGGACTTGTGCATTTAACCGGTCTTGGCCATGGCGTAGGCGGCAGTGGCGTAGGCCAGGGCGCCTGACATTTCGGTGAGCAGTTCGGGGTTGGTGTTGGCGATGGTGTCGCAGGCCTCGTGGTAGCAGGGGTCCAGGTCTTTGCCGGCTGTCCCGCCGTAGGCCTGGGCCTGGGCCTGGGTTTTCCGTTCCACGTCGCCGGTGAAGAGGCCGCCGCCGGGAATGCCGGCCGAGAGGAAGGCGTCGTAGTCGGACCCGCCGTCAAAGGGCGTGGTCTCCGCCGGCAGGGCGTTCTCCCGGAAGTAGCGGAAGAAAATCTCCTCCATCGCCCCGGACCCGTCGGGGCCGGCGTGGCCGTAGTCCGAGCCGTCCCCGTCGTGGACGGAGCGCACGCCGTTGGGCGAGGCCGCCATGTCCACGTTCAGGTTCGCCGCGGTCTGGCGGACCTCGGCCTGGCTCAGCTCGTCGACGTAGTGCTGGGAGCCGTAGAGGCCGTCCTCTTCTCCGCCCCAGAATGCGAACCGGACCCGGTTGGCCGGGCTGATCCCGGCCTCCTTCAGCCACCGCGCGGTTTCCAGGACCGCGGCCACCCCACTGGCATTGTCATTGATCCCCGGGCCCTCCTTCACCGAGTCCAGGTGCGCGCCGACTACTATGGTGCGCCCGGCATCGCCGCCCGTCTCGGCCAGGATGTTGAAGGACTCCACCTTCGGTTTGCCACGGCCCTCGCCCCGGAATGAGAACGCCTGCCGCACGGGGGCGTACCCGGCCGCGCGCAGCTGTTCCTCGACGTACCGGGCCGACTCCTCATACCCGGACGTCCCCGATGCTCGGTTTCCTCCGTTGGCGTCGGCCACCCGCTGCAGCGCCTGCATGTGTCCCACCATGTCCCGGGACCTGAACGCCGCCAGCACCGTCCGGGCATCCACCGCGCCCACAGGATCCAGCCGCGGCACGGAAGAACTGGGACTGGCCGACGCGCTGGGACGGGCGGACGCGCTGGGCACGGCGGGCGTGGCGGCCTTGCTCGTCGGGCTGCCGGACGGCGTGCCGGCCGCGGTCTCGGAAGTACAGGCCGACGTCGTAAGCACCACCAGGGCCAGAAGCGAGGGGATCAAGGGCTTGCGTGGGGTGGGCTTGCGCAGTTCGACCTTGCCGCGGGTGATCTCGAGTCGAGCGGTCTTACTGAATGTGATTTTGCTGAGGGTGATCTTGTTGCGGGTCATCATGCTGGGAGCCCATCACTAGTCGGTCCACGTTCGCTGGCTTCGGCTCGATTGGCAAGACGCTCGCCACTGGCGCTCCAGTAAGTCGCGGCCACCATCGCCCGGCAAATACTCCTATCAGGTCGAACCATTGTCGGTCCTAAGGCGCCATCTCCCATAGCTTCCAAAGCTGTGAATATGCTGAGGAAACCGGTTGCCGGTCCCGCCGGTGCTAGGAAGGCGCGTACGCCGGCGGCGGAACAGGCGCGCACGCCGGCGGCGGAACAGGGGCGTTCGCGTGCCCGGCGAAGCATGCCCGAAATGCCACCTCGAGCCGCAGAATTCCGGGGAGGGAGCGGGCCCGAAAATCAGGTGTTTCTTAATGCAATACACCTGTTGACTAGTGAGCAACTTCACAGTTAGAGTTGCGAAACCGAAAAGCCGCCGGAAAGCGGATTCGAGAGTTCCAAGTGGAATTGATGGCGTGCGCGAACCGCCGCTGTCAGTTCTTCCCGCTTCCCCGCGCTACACGCAATCGCACGCACCGCACCACTCCCGCAATCCCGACACGCCGTCTTTCGGCGTGCCCGCGTCCATGAGAGGCACTTCCCCCATGACAGCATTCCGATCCACTCCCTTTGACCGCAGGCAGCTCCTCAAAGCGGCGGCGCTGACGCCCCTTGCAGGTCTGGCGCTCTCCGGCTGCGGGACTAAGCCGGCCGAAACTGCGGCCGCAAACAAGACGGTGACGGTCACGTCCTACGGTGGCTCCTACAACGACCAGCTGACCCAGACCATCCTGGATCCGTTCTCCAAGCAGTCGGGGATCCAGACCACGCTGCTGGCCAACACCAGCCTGGCCGCGCTCAAGGCCCAGGTTCAGTCCGGCGACGTGCAGTGGGACCTCGTGGAGATCACCGCGCCGGAGTATGAGGTGGCCGTGGCCGAGGGGCTGCTGGAGAAGTTCGACTACGACATCATCAGCGACAAGGGCCTGCCCGGCTACGCGAAGGCCGAATACGGCATCAAGTACCTGAGCTTCCTGTTCGTCATGGCGTGGGACCAGAAGGTCATCTCGGACGCGCAGGCCCCGAAGGACTGGGCCCAGTTCTTTGACCAGGGCAAGTACAACACCAAGCGTTCGGTGTACAACCAGCTCTCCGACAGCTCCGTCCTGGAAGCCGCGCTGCTTGCCGACGGCGTCCCGTTCGACAAGATCTACCCCCTCGACGTCGACCGGGCGCTCAGGGTCCTGGGCCTGCACCCGGGCAAGGACCGGCTGCTCTACCACGCCGCCAACCAGGAGCCCATCCAGCAGCTCACCTCCGGCGAGGTCTCCCTCTCCACCAGCTTCAACAACCGGATCAACGCGGCACGCAACGACGGCGCGAAACTGAACTTCTCGGCCGAAAACGCCGTCCTGGCGGGCGACTACTTTGTGGTGCCGAAGGGGGCCAAGAACAAGGAAGCGGCCTTCAAACTGATGAACTTCATGTCCAACGACGCCGAGGCCGGCGCCGCGTTCGACAAGGTCACCAACCTGACCCTGGCCAACACCCCGGCCCTGTCCAAGCTGCCGAAGGAAATCGCCGACACGCTGCCCACCAGCCCCCGGCTCGCGGACAAGATCCTGGTCCGCGACGACAAGTGGTGGTCGCAGAACCTGAAGAAGACCGAGCAGCAGTTCAAGCTCTGGCAGGCCAGCTGAGATGACCAACGCAACCCTGGAACGGACCCGGCCCCGCGGCCGCGGTGCGCCGCCTTCCGCCGAATCAGCACCACGACGGCGGCGCACCGGCTGGTGGCTGCTGCTGGCCCCGATCCTTGCCTTCGACGTCGTGCTGTTCCTGACGCCGCTGGGCAAGCTGGTCGGCGCAAGCTTCGCCGACAACGCCTACCAGCGGGTCCTCGAGGACCCGCTGGTGCTGCGCGCACTCGTCAACACCCTGACCATCAGCCTGGCGAGCACCATAGTGACCGTGGTGCTCGGCTACATCATCGCCATGGTCCTGTGGCGGGCCGGCAACGTCACCCGGGTGATCCTGTTCGCCGTCGTCCTCCTGCCGTTCTGGACCGGCATCCTGGTGAAGAACTTCGCCTGGGCGGTCCTGCTGCAGGACAACGGCATCGTGAACGCCTTCCTGCAGGGAATCGGGCTGACGGGTGCGCCGATCCCGTTGCTGCACAACCGGTTCGCCGTGATCGTCGGCATGGTGCACTGTCTCCTGCCGTACGCGGTGTTCCCGATTTTCTCCTCGCTGGCATCGATCGATGACCGGCTGGGACTGGCGGCCCGCTCGCTTGGGGCGCGGGAGGGATCGGTCTTCCGGAGGATCACGCTGCCGCTGAGCATGCCCGGCGTTTCCGCCGCCGGGCTGCTGGTGTTCATCATCAGCACGGGCTTCTTCATCACGCCCGTGGTGATGGGCGGGCCCGGCGACATGATGATCGCCAACCAGATCGACTACTACGCCCGACAACTCACGGACTTCTCCGGGGCCGCTGCACTCGCCGTCATCCTGACCGTGATGGTCAGCATCCTCGTGGCGCTCTACCAGCGCGTCCTCAAGGCAGGAGGCCAACATGAAGACAACTAATCCGCAGCACCGGCTGCTGGTGCTGCTATCCATCCCGGCCTTCCTGTTCCTCGTCATTCCGACGGCGATTGTGGTGCCGGTGGCATTGAACGACAGCCGCTACATCACCTTCCCGCCGGAGGGGATCTCCTTCGCCGCCGTGGCCGGGTTCTTCGCCGACCGGGCCTGGACCTCCGCCCTGACGGCAAGCCTGCAGTCGGCGGCGATCGCCGTCGTGATCGGTGTCCTGCTGGGCGCCACCGCGGCGATCGGCCTGCACGGGCGCAAGTTCACCGGCCAGCCCGCGGTAGTGGGCCTCATCCTCGCCCCTATGATCGTGCCCACCGTGGTGCTCGCGCTGGCGTTCTACCAGTTCTTCATCTCAGTGGGCATGGTGGGCAGCATTGTTCCCATCGGCCTGGCGCACGCTGTCATCGCGACCCCGTACGTGTACCTGACCACCCGCGCCAGCCTCGCCGGACTTAACCCGGCCCTGGTCCGGTCGGCGCAGAGCCTGGGGGCCGGCCCGCTCGCTGTCCTGCGGCACGTGTACCTGCCCATCATCCTGCCCGGCCTCGTCTCGGGGGCGCTCTTCGCGTTCTCGGTCTCGATCGACGAGACAGTGATGTCCCTGTTCATGCAGTCCCCGGGGGCCACAACCTTGCCGGTGAAGATGTTCACGGATATCCAGTTCAACCTGACCCCGAAGATCGCGGTGTCCTCCGCCCTGCTGGTCAGCGTCGCCACAATCGGGCTCCTGCTACAGGTCCTGTTTGTCCTCAAACGCCGCTCTACAACCCGGATGCTGCCGCTGGCCGTGTCCGCCCAAACGTAAGGAAAGTCGATGACCGCTTCAGTGATTTCCGCGGAGTCAATTCCCGGAACGGGGAGGGCCGCCCAGGGCGCCATTGAGCTCCGCCAGGTCAGCAAGCACTACGGCGACGTCGTTGCCGTGGACGAGTTGGATCTGACCGTCCAGCCCGGCGAATTCGTGACCCTCCTGGGGCCCAGCGGTTCCGGCAAGACGACCACCATGATGATGGTTGCGGGGTTTGAAGAACACAGCGCCGGAACCGTCCTGATTGACGGTGCGCCCGTGGACTCGCTGCCGCCCCGGGACCGCAACCTCGGCGTGGTGTTCCAGAACTACGCCCTGTTCCCGCACATGAGCGCACTGGAAAACGTGGAGTTCGCGCTCCGCATGAGGAAGGTGCCGCGGGCCGAACGGCGCCAGCGCGCCTCGGATGCCCTGGACCGTGTAGGCCTGGGCAAGATGGGCGACCGCAAGCCCCGGCAGCTTTCCGGAGGGCAGCAGCAGCGCGTGGCGCTGGCCCGGGCGCTGGTCTTCAACCCGGCGGCCCTTCTGCTGGATGAGCCGATGGCGGCCCTGGACAAGCGCCTCCGCGAGCAGATGCAGGAGGAGATCAAGACCCTGCAGAAGAGCCTGGGCATCACCGTGCTGTTCGTGACCCACGACCAGGACGAGGCCATGGCCATGTCGGACCGGATCGTGGTGATGAAGGACGGCAAGATCGTCCAGTCCGGCCCGCCGGAGGAGGTGTACAACCATCCCACCACCGACTGGGTGGCGAGTTTCCTCGGCGATACGAACCTCATCCCGTGCACCGTTGTCGAGCGGAACGGCGAGGAGGCCGTGGTCGATCTCGGCGGCCTGGGCCTGGCGCGGGTCCGGGACCGCGGGGCAAGCGGCGAGAACTATGCCGTTTCCATCCGTCCCGAACACCTGAAATTCAGGACGCGGGCCTCGGCGGGCAACGGATGCGCCGCGACCCTGGTGTCCTCGACGAACCTGGGCGCCACGGTCCGCCACCGCCTCACGGCCGGTGGCCACGAACTCCAGCTCCGTGAACTGAGCTCAGACCGATCGGACCGGTCTGACCGGGGTGCCGGGGGTGCCGGGATCCTGCCGGATGAGGAGCTGTGGGTGGGCTGGGACGCAGACAAGGCCCAGCTGCTGGTCCTGGAGTCCTGATCCCCGGTGGACATGTCCATTCCGGACGGGGGACATGTCCGTTCGAGCTCCACCCAGCCACGGGACATGCCCTCCTCCGGCGCCCAGGGATGGACATAAACCCACTATGTCCATCCCTGGGCCACACCGGGGGACAAGTTCCTTCCAGACGGGGGGACATGTCCACTCGAGCCCATTCCTTGAAGGGGACATGTCCGTTCAAGCTCCGCCAAGCGAAGGGGACATGTCCACTCCAGGCGCCACGCGCACCCTGCGGCAAAGTCCGTCCTCAACAGGGCCGGCCCTACAATTGTCACAATGATGCCAGGACAAATATCCGCAGCCGACGGGAAGAACGTGCTCAGCGTCGGCGCGGGCATCATCACATCGGTCTGGCAGCCCGGCTCGTTCGTTGACGTCGACGACGCCAAAGACGCCATGCGGGCCGTGGCACAGATCAGCGGCGGAATCCCGATGCCGATGCTCTCCGAAATGACGGACGTTGAAATCAGCGCGGCCGCCAGGTACGAGTTCGCACAGACCACAGGGGTGCTGGCCATTGCGGTGCTGGGATCCAGCACCGTGGATCGCGTCGTCGCCGCGGCCATGAGCCGGCACACCAGGTATCCACACGAATTCTTCACGTCCAGGGACGAGGCCATGGCATGGCTGCACAACTTCGTTTCCGGCCGCGGCGAGCCCGGCGGCTACGGGGACGGCATTTCCGCCCTGGCGTGAGACCACCGGGGTGAGAGACCACCACCGTGAGAGACCCCCGGCCTTAATGAACACCGGCCTGAGACACCCGGGTGAACTTTCCGGCCGGTCAGGTGCGCTTAAGCCTTCTCCGCCGTCGTGACCGTGGTAGCCGCCTCGGCCTCCTTGACCTGCCGGTCGGTCGCGGCCCAGCTGGCCAGGAGATGAAGTGCGTCCTCCGTCGCTGAGCCGGGCTCGGCGGTGTAGACCAGCAGTGACAGGCCGGCGTCGGCCGAGACGTCCAGGGCCTCGAACATCAGGTGGAGTTCCCCGACCACCGGGTGGCGGAAATGCTTGAGGCCCGTGTAGTGCTGGCGGACGTTGTGCGCGGCCCACAGCGTGCGGAATTCCTCGCTGCGGGTCGACAGTTCGCCCACCAGGTCGCTCAGCCCGCGGTCGTAGGGGTCCCGGCCGGCCTCGGTGCGCAGGATCGCGACGGTGTCGTTGGCCGCACGCTCCCAGTCCGGGTAGAAGCTGCGCGAGCGGTGGTCCAGGAAGATGAACCGGGCATGGTTTGCTGGGCGGACCGGACCCGCATACATGTCCGAATACAGGGCGTAGCCCAAGGGGTTCGCCGCGATGATGTCCATGCGCCCGTTCCGGACAAATGCCGGCGCGTTGGTGATTGCGTTCAGTGTCAGCTGCACGCTGCGTCGGACAGATTCAGCGGGACGGGGACGACGGCGGGTTCGGCTTCCCGGGGCAGCTGCCCGGGCCAGATCGAAAAGGTGGGCCCGTTCGGCGTCGTCGAGTTGCAGGGCCTTCGCCACAGCATCCAGCACGTTCTCCGAAACCCCTGACAGGTTTCCCCGTTCCAGCCGCGTGTAATACTCGACGCTGACACCGGCCAGCATCGCGACCTCCCCGCGGCGCAACCCCGGGACCCGGCGCTTGGCGCCGTAGACCGGCAGCCCCGACTGCTCGGGGGTGATCTTGGCCCGGCGCGAGGCAAGAAATTCGCGGGTCGCGTCTCGATTGTCCATGCCATCAACGTTAGGCCTTGCCGCCCCCTGAGGGAGACCCTGCCAGTACCCCTATCAGCAGGGACTCCCTCTGTGCTGCGAAGACCGGTTTGATGGATGGTGTTCCGTTGAACAACCCCCAACGATCAACAAGCAGGAGATTCATTGCTTACCGTCAACGCTTACGCATCACCGTCCGCGACCGAGCCGCTCGCCCTCACCACCATCGAGCGCCGTGACGTGGGCCCGCACGATGTCCTGATCGAGATCAAGTACGCCGGGATCTGCCATTCGGATATCCACACCGTTCGCGGCGACTGGGGCCCGCAGACCTACCCGCTGGTTCCCGGCCATGAGATCGCCGGGATCGTCACCGAGGTCGGCTCCGCCGTGACCAAGCACACCGTCGGCGACCGCGTGGGCGTCGGCTGCATGGTCAACTCCTGCGGCGAGTGCGTCAACTGCCAGGCCGGCGAGGAACAGTACTGCCTGGCCGGAAACACCGGAACCTACGGCGCCGTCGACCGTGACGGCACCATCACCCAGGGCGGCTACTCCACCCACGTGGTGGTGGCAGAAGACTTCGTGGTCACCATCCCCGCGGGCATCGAGCTCGACGTCGCCGCGCCACTGCTGTGTGCCGGCATCACTACCTACTCGCCGCTGAACCACTGGGGCGCGGGCCCCGGCAAGAAGGTCGCAATCGTGGGCCTGGGCGGCCTGGGCCACATGGCCGTCAAGATCGCCCACGCCATGGGAGCCGACGTCACTGTCCTGTCCCAGTCGCTGAAGAAGCAGGAAGACGGGCTGCGCCTGGGCGCGGACCACTACTACGCCACGAGCGACGAAAACACTTTCACGGACCTCGCCGGCACCTTTGACCTGATCATCAACACGGTCAGCGCCCCGATCGACATCAGCGCCTACCTGCAGCTGCTCTCCCTCGACGGCGCCCTGATCAACGTCGGCGCGCCCGCGGAACCGCTTCCGGTCAATGTGTTCTCCCTGATCATGGGCCGCCGTTCCTTCGCCGGCTCGGCCATCGGCGGCATCCGCGAAACCCAGGAAATGCTCAACTTCTGCGCCGAGCACGGCCTGGGCGCCGAGATCGAGGTCATCCCGGCCGCGAAGATCAACGACGCCTACGAGCGCGTCCTGGCCTCCGACGTCCGCTACCGCTTCGTGATCGACACCGCGACCCTGAACTAGGACGCGGCCGCAGGTCGAACCGGCGAATTCAACACCCGAGCAAAACACCCTGTGAGGAAATGACAGTGGAAATCCAAACCAAGAAGCCAAGCGTCAAGGGGCCGGCGCAGATGTTCAGCGGCGACGTCTGGTTCGACGTCATCGCGGCCCCGCAGCCCGAACCGTCCCGCATGCGCGTCAACGCAGTGCACTTCGCCCCGTGCGCCCGCACGGCCTGGCACTCGCACGCCGTCGGGCAGACCCTGCACGTCACCGAAGGCGTCGGCCTGGTCCAGGCGCGTGGCGGCGAGGTGACGGTGATCCGCCCGGGCGACACGATCTACACGCCTCCGGGCGAATGGCACTGGCACGGCGCGGCGCCGGAGAATTTCATGACCCACCTGGCGATGTGGGAAGCCCCCGCCGACGGCGTCGAGTCCGAGTGGGGCGACCTCGTCACCGACGAGGAGTACAACTCCGCCCAGTAGCCCAATCGCTGCAACACGGTTGCCGCAACTGGCACAGTCACGGCAACTAGCACAGCCGCGCTAAAACCCCCGCCGCCGGTGTGGAGCCCAACCGCCCTTGAGGGGCCGGGCCCGCACCGGCACGCCGGGGGGTTTTGCGCGGTTGCTGCCTGGTCGGAGGTTTAATCGGCGGCGGGTCGGCCCCCCGAAAGCCGGGCGCTTTAGGCGGTGCCCCGGCTACGACCCGGGCGCGGCCGGGACGATCCAGAAACCCGCGACTTCACCGGTCCCGGGTCCGGTCATGGCGCGTTCGGCCCGGGCGTGCACCGGGCCGGCCGCAAGGTCCACCTGTGCTTGCACGGCCTTCCCGCATTCGATGGTCAGTTCAAGGTTCCCGCCGTCCCGAAGTTCGTCCTGGGTGATCGAAAGATAGCCCTTCGGCGCACCCGTGCAGGCAGCCGTCACCGTATAGGTCCCCTTCGCCAGGGCGCTGACCGACGTGCGCACTCCGGCGCCGCCCATCCCGCCGGCGCCTTCCAGCACGATCCCGGCCGGCCGGGCGCCGAGGACTGCTTTGAGCTCATCCAAGTTGCGCGTCTCTGCGGTGGCGATATCCGGGCCCGCCGGGACCGGCGGAGGTGCGGCCCGGCCGGTCCTGCTGGGGGCCGCCGTCGGCTCCGTTACGTCGTCGGGATACTCACACCCGGCCACGCCCGCTACCGTGCCCGCCACTGCCAGCAGCAGCGCCGCGGCGCGCATCCAGTGCGTTCCCTGGCTGGCTGCCCCGCCGAATGGCCTGCGCCGTGACTCCCGCTGTGATTTTCCCAGTGGCTTCCCCAGTGACATGCCCCGCCGAATGGCCTGCGCCGTGACTCCCGCTGTGATTTTCCCAGTGGCTTCCCCAGTGACATGCCCCGAGCCTACTGGCAACGGGGCTATTGGTGCTGAAAGGAGAAGGCTGTCACGTAGTAGATCGTCGACGCGAGAGCCAGCGCGGCGATGCCATAACCGATCACGAACACGGCGAGAACCGCTGTGGCCACGACGGCGGCGCGCGTCCGGTGTTGGTGGGGCGAGATCGCGTGTTGGTGGGGTGTGTTGGTGAGGGCAGGGGAATTACTGCCCCGGCGCCCGGTAAGACGGCGTCTTGCTGACTGCCTCGTCGAGGTCCTCCGGCGTCATGAGGGGCTTGAGGTGCAGGTCCACCGCGCCGGTGGAATTGATCATCAGCGACAGTGCTACAGCGCTGGACTGCTCGGGGATGTCGAAGACGCCCACGACGTCGGTCTCGCCGAAGGCGTAGTAGAAGCTGTCGAGTGAGCCGCCCACCGATTTGAGGGCTTCGACAACCGCGTCACGCCGCTTAGTGCCGCCCTCCCGCATGAGGCCCTTGATCCCGTCGCCAACGTAGTTCGCTTCGAACAGATATTTGCTCATGGTCATTTTCCTATCCTGTGACGCCCAGGACATCGGCCTCCCGAATGCGTGGCCGCTCCCGACGACGGAAGGTCCGGGGCTGGTCCCCAGAGTGGGGCTCTGCCCACATGCTAGGCCTTCCACTGCACCCGTACAACGGTTCATTTGCAGGCCTCAGCCGCGCTGCGGGCAGTCCGGCCCTACCGCTGCCCGGGGGGACAGGAACATAATCGCGGTATCAACCCCGTACGGACAATGGAGGCGATCGACGTGTCTGTTTATACGCTTGGAATCTGGCTGGTGCATCCCGGTCGCGAGAACGATTTTGTGCAGGCCTGGCGGGATCTGGCCAGGAAAACGAAGGAGGATTTTCCCAACGCGAAAGCCGTGCTGATGCACGACCGCGACGTCAAGAACCGGTTCATCAGCACCGGTCCGTGGGATTCCCTGGAACAGATTGAGCAGTGGCGGGATTCTGCACTTTTCAAGCAGAGCGTCGAGGCAATGAAGGACATGCTGGAGCATTTCGAGTCACGCACCCTGGACGAGGCAGCAAGTATCGGCTGGGACGCAACCGACATGTGACGTCCCGCAGGCTAGCCGGCCTCGAGCGCCTCATAGACGGCGGCCAGCAACACATCGTTCCGGCCCCAGACGGGATCGAAGATTTCCACGTACCAGGCATCCGCAAGGACCAGGGCCAACGTCTCATTGGACTCCGCCGCCCAGTCCCGGAGCTGGTCTTCGCCGGCGGGCCCCTCGCTGCTCCCCAGCACGGTGACGACGGCGTCGTCCTGAACGGTCACCGGGATGGAGGCGCTGCTCGCCTCGCCAGGGGCATGGGCGACCGTCACCAGGCCGGTCCGGGTGGACAGCGCCAGAAGCGCCGACGCCGTCTCCGGGCTGCAGAATGCCGTCACGTAGGCGCGCTGCGCGAGGCCACCGACCTGAACACCGGGCTGCGATTCCTTGGTGAAGAGCCCGTTGCGGTTGAGCCGGGCAAGCTCTCCGGCGATTGCCGTGGTCTCGTCGTCGAACCCAGGCGTGAAAACTCCCGGCTGGTATTCGCTGTTGCCCTCCAGCCAGCGGGCGGTCAGTTCGCCGGCTGCCGGGATGGTGGTGGCCTGCCGCCAGACTTCGCGGTCCGCGAGAAGCCGGCCGAAGCTGTCCCGTTCCGTCGTGAACCTGTCCTCTGACATTCAGGCCTCCTTTGCGGCGGGCGGCGGGGTGGGCGACGGCGTGGGCTGGGGCGTGGTTTCCGCTGCGGAATGGGGTGTGGGCTGCGTCTGCGGGGCGTGATGCTGCAGGAGCAGGGACAACCGTTCGCAGCTGACCCGGAGCGCCTCCAGTTCACGCCGGCTGTAGTCCTCGATGATCGCGTTGACCCGCCCGGCGAGGTCCTCGTCGTCGACCTCGAACTCATGGTGCAGCGTGACCTCGGTGAGCCCGTCGGCCGGCCGGACCTCCCAGTCGCCGCCGAGTTCCCGGAGCGGGGTTTCGAGTTCCAGCTGGTGGAACTCCGCACGGTGGCTGGCGGCATCGAACACGCGCCAGCTGTGGCTTGAACTGAGCGAGCCGTTGGAAACAACCGACGTACGGAGCTCGTGGGCCACGTCGTCGCCGCTGACACGCTCGGAGTAAACCGTCAGTCCGTCGAGGTACGGCCAGTGCGAGGCATCGCGCAACATGCTGAAGACAAGGTCGGCCGGGGCGTTGATGCTGAGCCGGTGCGTGGTCCGGTGCGTCCTCTGGTGCGTGCTCACTGACAAGTTCATCCCTCCTTTGTCGTGCTGTCACCGTGCAGGTCTTCTTAGCAGGCTAGGCCAGTTGGGGCCCGCCGGGAACAATTCCGTCCCAGCGCGTCACGCAGGGCAATCTTCGGTAACACTGGGGCCTCCGCCGGCCGCTTCCGTGGACGCCGGATGAACAGGTATTACCGCCTGTATCCCTTGGTTTCACCGGGTTTCACGGCGCTTTGACCGGGATTCCGGCGCCCCGGATAGTTGCTGGCATCAGCACCACAGACCACCCCTTTCAAGGAGAATACATGTCCGGTCTTTCATTCAAGTCAGGCGTCAGCCTCGCGTTGGCGGCCAGCACCGTCCTGGGCCTCGCGGCCTGCTCCGATCCCGGTGCCGCCGCTGCCGGCGGCACGCAGGCGGCGCCGTCGTCCTCCTCTGGTGTGAAGCAGTTCAACCTCTCGCCGCAGCAGGACCGGATCAAGGCAACGGTGGATTCCGCGGCCGCCGCGCTGGTCCCGGAGGCCGTAAAGAAGGACGGGAAACTGACGGTGGCTGTGAGTCCGTTCGCGGCGCCGCTGGCCGTTTACGCCACTGACAACAAGACCCCGGTGGGCAACGAGGTGGATCTCGCCGTCGCACTGGCCGAGTCGCTGGGCCTGGAAGCGGACATTGTCCCCACCGCGTGGGCCGACTGGCCGCTCGGCGTCGATTCCGGCAAGTACGAGGCGGTGCTGTCCAACGTCACCGTCACGGAGGAGCGCAAGCTCAAGTTCGACTTCGCCAGCTACCGCGAGGACAAGCTCGGTTTCTACGCCAAAGCGGACAGCAGCGTCACCAAGGTCGAATCGGCCCCGGACGTCGCCGGCAAGCGCGTGATCGTCGGCTCGGGCACCAACCAGGAAGCGATCCTGCTGCGCTGGGATGAGGAGAACAAGAAGAACGGGCTCAAGCCCGTGGAATTCCAGTATTACGACGACGACTCCGCGTCCCAGCTGGCCATCCAGTCCGGCCGGGCGGACCTCACCTTCGGCCCCAACGCCACGGCAGCCTACAAGGCGGCCTCCGACGCCAAGACCAAGCTGGTGGGACTGGTGGACGGTGGCTGGCCGTTGAAGGCCAGCATCGCCGCCACCACCAAGAAGGGCAACGGATTGGCCGCCGCGGCCCAGGCGGGGCTGAACCACCTGATCCAGGACGGCACCTACGCCAAGATCCTGGACCGCTGGGGGCTGTCCGCGGAGGCCGTGGCGAAGTCGGAGCTGAACCCGGCCGGCCTGCCGAAGAAGTAGCCAGCCAATCGATTGCTCCGTAACCGCCCTTCTGGGGGCTGGAAACGGCGGTTACGGAGCAATCGATGGTGCTTGTTTGGGCCTAAGCTTCCCTAGGCCTGTGCTGGGACCGAGCTGGCCTCGATGCCGGCGGCTGCGCGCACCGGGGTGGCCAGGCCGAGGTTCTCCCGCAGTGTGCTGCCCGCGTACTCCGTGGGGTACACGCCGCGCTCCTGGAGCTCCGGTACGAGGTGGTTGACGATGTCGTCGAGTCCGGACGGGATGAGCCACGGCGAGATGTTGAAGCCATCGACGGCGCCGGTCCGGGCGTATTCGGTGAGCCGGTCCGCGACCTCGGTGTAGGACCCGGTGAAGGTGGAGTCACCCCGGCTGGTCTTGGCCGAGACGAATTGCCGGATGGACAGGCCCTTTTCCTCGGCCTCGGCCCGCCACTGGTCGGCCAATTGGCGGGCCTTGGCGCCGTGGAAGCCGCTGCCGCGGGTTTCGGAGGTCTCTTCCACCACGGGGTCGATGTCCGGCAGCGGGCCGTCGGGATCGTAGCCCTGCAGCTCCCGGCCCCAGAACTGCTCGAGGTACGCGATGGCCTGCTGCGGGCCGATCTGCTGGCTCCGGACCCAGGCCTTCTTCTCGAGGGCCTCCCGCGGTGTGGCGGCGAGGATGAACTCGCTGGCGGGCATGATCTTCACGTCCTGGGCGCCCCGGCCGGCCCGGAGCGTGCGCTCCACGATGTCGCGGCGGAAGTCCAGGGCGTCGTCGAGCTGCGGGTGCGCGGAAAAGATGACGTCCGCCTGCCGGGCGGCGAAGTCCCGGCCCTCGGGCGAGTCTCCGGCCTGGAACAGCACCGGGCGGTACTGGGCGCTGCGCGGCAGCCGCGGGGTGACGTCCACGGTGTAATGCTGGCCCGCGTGGCGCACCCGGCGGACGGCACCCTCAGCCGACCACCGGGGCGCCGAGGCTGACGGGGCGATGGCGGCGTCGTCCCCCGCATCCCAGATCCGCTTGGCCGTTTCCACGAAGGCCTCGGCATGGGTGTACCTGTCCGCGTGGTCCAGGTAGCCGCCGCGGCGGAAGTTGGCGCCGGTCCAGGCGTTGTCTGTGGTGACGATGTTCCAGGCCGCGCGGCCGCCAGAGAGCAGATCCAACGTGGAGAGCCGGTGGGCCAGGTCTGCGGGGTCGTTGTAGGTGGTGTTCTGGGTTGCGACCAGACCGATCTTCGTGGTCACCGCGGCGAGGGCCGCCAGCGCGGTCTGCGCGTCGGGGCGGCCGGCGACGTCGAGGGCGTGCGGGCGGCCGAGGTGCTCGCGCAGCCTCAGGCCCTCGCCGAGGAAGAACGCCGTGAACAGGCCGCGCTCGGCAGTCTGGGCGATGCGACGGAACGACTCAAAGTCGGTCTGGGAGCCGGACTCGGCCGCCTTCCAGACGGTCCCGGAGTTGACGCCCTGGAAGAAGACGCCCAGCTGGATCTGGCCGGACGGTTTGAATTCAGAGTGCGTGAATTCGGTGGCGGGGTTGGTGCTCTGGCTCATGATGGGCTCCTTAGTTTTCCTGGCCGGCGCTGGTTGCGGCACTTGCCCCGGCGGCATAGCGGCTGGCGGGCCGCGCCAGCCCCAGCTGATCGCGGAAGGTGGCGTCCGGGGTGTTGGCGGCCAGGAGCCCGCGCCGGCGCAGCTCAGGCAGCACGCGCTGCGAGAGTTCCTCGATATCCGTGTCCAGCACGGCCGGGTGCAGCCGGACGCCGTCGGCCCAGGCCAGCACCTCGGTGAGCAGTTCGGTCAGCTCGGCCGCCGTTCCGACGAACCGCGCCCGCGGGCTTTGCCACACCGCGTGGCTGTCCAGTCCGGCCAGCCTGTCGGCGGCGGCCAGGCCGCGGGAGTCCAGCACGACGTCGAGCTCGGCGATCAGCGCAGGCTCGCTCCCGCCGGCGGCGAGTCCTGCCCGCGTCTCCGCGAGCTCGGCGGCCAGCAGCTCGGGAGCCGGGGCCGAGACCAGGAGCGCATCGGCTGCCCCGGCCGCGACTGCCTCCGGGCTGAGAAGCCCGGCCGGGGCCAGCACCGGAAGCTGGCCCTGGAGCGGCCGCGGAATGATCGACGGTCCCTTGACGGAATAGTTGCCGTTGTCGACGTCGATGTAGTGCAGCTTGTCGACGTCGAGGTAGCGCCCGGTGGCGACGTCACGGATCACGGCGTCGTCCTCCCAGGAGTCCCAGAGCCCGCGGCTGACCTCGATCGAATCGGCGGCCTCCCGTCCGAGCCCGTCCCCGCGCACAGTGTCCCGTCCGACGGCGGCGGCATCGGCGGCGCTGGTGGAGGAGGCCACCAGCCAGCCCGCCCGGCCGCCGGAAACGTAGTCCAGGCTGGCCAGCTGGGTTGAGACGTGGAATGGCTCCGTGTAAACCGTGTCCACCTCCGGAATGAGGGCGAGGGAGCGCGTCACGGGACCGGCGAACGCGGCGCGCTGCAGGGCGTTGAGCCGGGCAGCCGTGTCGGGACGCTGGTCGGGCAGGCCGGGCTCGGCCTGGCCCGCCGGCAAGGGTTCCGGCAGGCCGGGGTGGCCCGGCAAGGCTTCCGGAAGGCCGGGGTCGGAAAATGTCGCCGCGTGGAACCCGGCAGACTCGGCGGCGAGGACGGTGCCGCGGAGGTGTTCCGGGGTCAACACGGAGGCGGGCGCCGTGCGGGAAAACCGCCACGCGGACGGGTGGCTGCCGGCGCCGTCCAGCTCCAGCAGAAGGAGGCCGCGACCCCGGGGCTCGTTTTTGGTGGGCGGGGTGCTCATGAGGGGTCCTGACGTTCGTAGGGGATCTGTTCGCCGGCTTCGATGGCCACCGACAGGCGGTTCTCGGCCGGCGGCAGCGGGCACGTGGCGAGGTCCGTGTAGGCGCACGGCAGGTTCACGGCCCGGTTGAAGTCGAGCAGGACCGTGCCGTCGGCGCCCGGTGCCGGCACCGTGAGCGAGCGGTTGGCCGCATAGGTGGTCTTGCCCGACGTCGCGTCCGTGAACAGCACGGACAGCGTGCCCGGTGCGTGGCCGTTGAAGGCGGTGAGGCTTAGGTCCTCACCGTGCAGCCGGAAGCGGATTTCCCCCGGCGCCTCGTAGACGTGCTGGATTCCCTCGACCGCCGCGCCCACGGTGGTAGCGCGTGGTTCGGCGAACGGAACAAATATTCCGGAAACGGCATATTCGGTGCTGGGGGCGTAGGTCGGCGTGCCGCGGTAGCCGGTGAGCAAGGGGTTCAGGGGATGTCGCGGCCGCACTACATAGCGGCCGCCGCGTTTGGCGAGCTCGATCACCGTGTGCCCGGCGCCGTCGTCCTCCACGCGCAGATTCAGGCCCTCTCGCTCGGGAACCGGGCCGAGGATCACCGTGGCCCCGGTCCCATCGGGATTCAGTTCCTGCCCGTCGCGGAGGACGCGTTCGCCTGCCCCCAAAACCAGGCGGACGGCGTCGTCCTCAACGCTCCACGTGCCCGGCGCGCCGTCCAGCCGGGCGGGAGCGGAGTCCAGCCAGTGCAGGTGCGTGACGGCGAGGAAGCCGTGGGGGTCGGCGCGGTGCCGTTCGTGGGCGGCGTGCCAGTCCGCCCAGACGGCTTCGAATGCACGGGCGGCTTCGAATTCCCAGTCGGCTTCGAATTCCCGCTCGGCGCTGCTGCCGGGAATGGTCCGGCTCTCCGGGGTACCGGCGCCCGGGAATTCCAGGTCAGAGCGGCCGTCGGTGTCAGTGGGTGTAGACATGGGAGCTCCTGTGCTTGTTGTGGTCGGCGGCGACGCGGGTCGCGGCGTCGGGTTCGGTTGAGCCGGCTGCCTCCGGACGGCCGGCGTACGGGTCGCCGTCGGCCCACAGCGTGGTCGGCGCTGCGGCGCGGACGGCCGGAATGACCTCGAGGGCGAAGCGCTCCAGGATGTCCAGCTGCTGGCCGAAGGGCAGGGTGGTGGGCAGGGAGATCGACTGCAGGTCGTGGCCGTAGAGCGCGTGGTAGCTGAGGATCTTCTCGATCACCTGCTCCGGGCTGCCCACCAGGGCCGGACCTTCGGCGACCGCGTGGTCGATGTCCCGGTAGGGGGAGTTGTTGCCGGGAACATTCCGCCCGGTCGTGAGCGCCTCGTAGACCGGGCCGAACTGCCGCTTGGCCTCCTGCGTGGTGTCCGCGAGGAACACCCCGCCCGCGCCGGAGCCGGAGCCCAGGTACTGGTGCCGGGGATCGTGGCCGTGGCGGTCGTATTCTTCGCGGTAGTGATCGATCAGAACCTTGTAGTTCTCGCGGGGCTGGATCGCGTTGGCAGTGAACAGCGGATCGCCCCACTGTGCCGCCAGGGCCGCCGAGGCCAGGCTGGTGGCGGATCCGTGCCACACCCGGGGCGCTCCGGCAAAGGGCCGCGGCGTGGTGGTGGTGGGCTCGGTCAGCGCGGAGCGGAACCTCCCGGACCACGTGACGTTCTCCTCGGTCCAGAGCCGCCGAAGCAGCCCGTACTTTTCCGCCAGGAGCTCCCACTGGTCCGCCAGGTCCAGGCCGAACAGCGGGTACTGCAGCACCTCATTGCCCTTGCCGATCACCAGTTCCAGCCGGCCGCGGCTGAGCTGGTCGATCGTGGCGTAGTCCTCCGCGACCCGCACCGGATCCAGCACGGAGAGCACAGTCACGCCGCTTTGGAGCCGGATTTTGGTGGTGACCGCGGCGATGGCTGCCAGCACGGTGGTGGGGGAGGATGAGATGAACTCGCCCGCATGGCGTTCCCCCACCGAGAAGCTGTCGTAGCCGAGTTCCTCGGCCCGGCGCGCGGTCTCCACCACCTGGTTGAGCCGGTCCGCGGTGGAGACGATTTCCCCGGTGATGGGGTTCTTCAGGTGCGGGATGATGTCGAGGACCTGGAACTTCACTTGGTTTTCCCCGCCTGGGCAGTCCCGAAGTTGGCCTCTGTGACCGTCTTGGACTCCGGAAGGGCTTCCTCGGAGAGTCCCCAGCGGTCCAGGACCTTGGCGTAGGAGCCGTCCTTGATCGCGGAGTTCAGCGCGTCCGTGATGGCCGGGGCCAGGCCGTTGCCCTTCAGCGTGGTGGCCGCGACCAGGGTCTCGGACGGCCAGCCGGCGTTGACCTTGCCCACCACCTTGAGGTCGTCCCGGGTGTTTTCGCGGTACGTGACGGACGGGTAGGGCGCGAGGTTCAGGTCGGTGCGCCCGGAGGACAGGGCCAGGATGGTGTCCGCGTCCGAGGAGTAGTACTGCAGCGCCGCCGGTGCCTTGCCCTTGGCCTCGAGCTCCTTGTTCCAGGCGATCAGGATCTTCTCCTGGTTGGTGCCCGATCCCACCGAGATCTTCAGGCCGGAAATGTCATCGGAGCCCTTGATGTTGTAGCCGGAGCTCTTCTTGGCCTCGAAGCCCATGTACGCGGCGCGGTAGCTGGAGAAGTCGAAGAGCTTCACCCGTGCGGCGTTGATGCCCACGTTGGAGAACACGACCTCGAAGTCGCCGGACTGGGTCTTCAGCGGCCAGTTCTCCCAGGAGGTCACCTGGACATCCAGCGCCAGGCCCAGCTTGTCCGCGACCAGCTGGGCCAGGTCCACTTCGACGCCGATCGGGGTCTTGTCGTCCGTGGCGTGGAAGGACAACGGAATGGCGCCCGCGGTGGTGGCCACGGTCAGCTTGCCGTCCTTGCCGATCAGCTCGGGCACCTCGGCGGCCAGGGCCGCATCCTTCTCCGCCCGGATCCGCTGCTGGTCCGGTGAGGTGTTGTAGACGACGCCGTTGCGTGCCGCCGTCGTTGCCGGCTGACCGCCTGCAGCGGCGGAGGCTCCGGGATCGGCGCAGGCGCTCAGCGCCAGCGTGCCGGAAAGGGTGCCGATCAGGACGACGGCGGGAAGCGCCGCACGCTTCCGCCGGGGACCAGTACTGGGGCGGGCGGAGCGGAGGGCGGTGCGGATTGCCATGGATGTTCCTTAGATGTTGAAAGCGGGTTCGATCACTTTGGAGAAGAAGCTCCGGGTGCGCTCTTCCCGCGGGTTGGTGAAAATCTCTTTGGGCGTGCCTTGCTCGACGATCTGGCCCTGGTCCATGAACACCACGGTGTCGGCGACGTCGCGGGCGAAGCCCATCTCGTGCGTGACGATGATCAGCGTGGTGCCGGACTTGGCGAGCCCGCGGATGACGTCCAGGACCTCGTTGACCAGTTCCGGGTCCAGGGCCGAGGTGGGCTCGTCGAAGAGCAGGATCTTGGGGTCCAGGGCAAGTGCCCGGGCGATCGCGACGCGTTGCTGCTGGCCGCCGGAAAGCTGGCGCGGGTAGGCGCCGGCCCGGTCCTTCAAGCCCACCCGGTCCAGCAGTTCCAGCCCGCGTTCGCGGGCCTCGGCCTTGGTCAGCCGGGGCTTTCCGGCCCGCGGCGCGACGACGGGCGCCTCGGTGACGTTTTCCAGTGCGGTCAGGTGCGGGAACAGGTTGAAGTTCTGGAACACCATGCCGATCTCGGTGCGCTGCTTCAGGATCTCTTTTTCGCGCAGCTCGTGCAGGCGGTGGCCGCGGACCTCATAGCCCACCAGTGTGCCGTCGATCGCGATGAACCCGGCGTCGACCTTCTCCAGGTGGTTAATGGTGCGCAGGAGGGTGGATTTGCCGGATCCGGACGGGCCGACGATCACGGCGACGCCGCCGGGTTCGACCGTCAGCGTGATGCCCTTGAGGACTTCCGTGGCGCCGAAGGACTTGCGGACCTTGGTGATCTGGACCAGGCCCCGGGTGGGCTCGGCGGTCCCGGTTGGTCCGGTGGAGCCGGTGGTTTCCGCTGTGAGGACTTCGGTGCTCATCGGGTGCCCCTTTCCTGGGTGGTTTCCCTTGTGGCGGGCGCATGCGTGGCGAGGAATTTGCGGGCCTTCTGCAGCGGGGTCAGCGGCAGGGTGCGGACGGCGCCCTTGGAGTAGTGGCGCTCGATGTAGTACTGGAAGACGCTCAGGACCGAGGTAATGACGACGTACCAGAGGGTGGCCACGAGCAGCAGCGGCAGGACCTGCTGGGTCCGGTTGTAGATGACCTGGACGGTGTAGAACAGCTCGGAGTAGGCCAGGACGTAGACGATCGAAGTGCCCTTGACCAGTCCGATCACCTCGTTGAACGCCGTGGGCAGGATGGCCCGCATGGCCTGCGGCAGCACGATCCTGGTGGAGCGCCGCCAGGCCGGAATGCCCAGGGCGGCTGCGGCCTCGAGCTGGCCCTGGTCCACGGAGAGGATGCCGCCGCGGATGATCTCGGCGGAGTAGGCGGCCTGGTTCAGGGTCAGGCCAAGGACTGCCGCGGCGAACTGGCTGATCAGGGTGGTGGTCTGTGCCTCGAAGAAGCGCACGTCCGTGAAGGGGATGCCTAAGCTGATCTTTTCGTAGAGGTAGCCCAGGTTGTACCAGAGCAGCATCTGCACCAGCAGCGGTGTGGAGCGGAAGATCCAGGAGAAGGTCCAGGAGACGGAGACCAGCAGCGGGGACGCGGAGAGCCGCATCAGGGCCAGGATGAATCCCAGGATGAAGCCCAGCGCCCCGGAGATCGCCGTCAGCTTGAGGGTTTCCAGCAGGCCATTCACGATCGACTGCGCGGTGAACCATTGCGCCACCACGCCCCACTCCCAGCGCGGGTTGGTGGCCAGGGACCAGGCGATGCCCACCACGCCCAGGGCGACGACGGCGGTGCCCACCCAGCGCCACGGGTGGCGGGCCGGGACCAGCCGGTAGTCGGCGTAGTCGGTGGCGGCCTGCCGGCCCGCCGAAGCGGTGCCGGAGGTTCCGCTGCCGATGGTTCCGCTGCGGCCTGCGCCGGAGGGGTCCGTGGTTTCGGCGCCGGGTGTTCCGGCGGGGGCCGGTGTGGTCTCGGGTACGGATTCGATGCCGGCGGACGCCGGCCCGGGGGTGGACTGCGCCACCGGGGTTGCTGTTGAACTCATGCGCCACCTCGCTTCTTCCAGTTGCTGTGGGGGGTACGGTTGGCTGCCAATCTAGGGCCGTGCGAAAACGCGCAGCAAGGCGGCAAGTTGCATACGTTCACGCAGGTTCGCACGGCGTCACACGACGAATTCTTGCCCCGATTTACGCCGCGTTACGCGCGGTGAACGGCCGTGACCGGCGCCTCGACCGGCCCGGATTCCGGTGCCTAGCATGAGGGCTCCGCACCAGAGCCGAGGAGACCGCCATGCCAGTGACAACCCCATCCGTGGTCCTCATCGGCGGCGGGCCCCGCACGGCAGGGTTGCTGGAACGCCTCGCCGCCAACCGCCCGGAACTGCTCGCCGGCGCGCTCCAGATCCACGTCGTGGAGCCGCACACCCCGGGCGCCGGCAGGATCTGGCGCTACGAGCAGCATCCCGGGCTGATGCTCAACTCCGCCGCGGCGGACGTCACGATGTTTACCGATGCCTCCGTCCAGTGCGAGGGACCGGCGGTCGAGGGCCCCGGCCTGGCGGACTGGGCTGCCGGTGTCCTGGCAGGCTCCATCACCGATGTTCCGGAGCTGCCGCACGAACTCCGGCGCCAGCTGGCTGCCCTCACCGGCTCGACCTTCCCCACCCGGCAGCTGCAGAGTGTCTATCTGGAATGGTTTTTCCGCCGCTCCGTCGCCGCCCTCGGTCCGGATGTCACCGTCACGGTGCATCGGGACACGGCCACCGCCGTCGAACCTGTGCAGGGCGGGCCGGAGCCGGCCAGCCGTCAGGGCACCGAACGCTACCGCGTCCGGTTGGCCGGCGGCGCGGTGCTGCGCGCCGACGTCGTGATCGCCGCCTTGGGGCATACGGATTCGCGGCCGGATGAGGAGTCTGCCGCGTGGGCCGGTTTTGCCGCCCGGCACGGCGCGTTCCACGCGGCACCCAGCTACACCACCGACGTCGACTACTCACCGCTCGCCGCCGGCCAGGACGTCATTGTCTCCGGCATGGGCCTGGCCTTCGTGGACCTGCTGGTGCTCCTGATGGAGGGCCGCGGCGGCAGGTTCGAGGAGCTGCCCGACGGCGGCCTGCGCTATCTGCCCTCCGGCGCCGAGCCGAGGCTGTGGGCAGGGTCCCGCCGCGGCGTGCCCTACCACTCCAAGATCACCTCGGCGCTTCGCGGCGATGCTGCGGGGGAGCCGGCGTTCTTCACCGCAAAGGCCCTCGCCGGGCTGCTGGATGCGCCCGGCGAACTGGACTTCCGCGCCCAGCTGTGGCCCCTGATCGCCAAGGATGCCGGCTACGCGTATTACCGCGAGCTGTTCACCGGCTACCCGGAGCGGGTCCGTATCGGCTGGCAGGAATTCTCCGAACGGTTCTCGGCCGCGGACTGGTACAGCCAGGACCGCCACCGGCTCGTCACCGAGTCCGTCCCGGACACCGAGCTCCACCTGGACCTCGAGCGGCTGGACCACCCCTTCGCCGGCCGCGCCTTCACCGGCCACGCGGACATCCAGGCCGCCGTAGCCGCGTACATCGGCCGCGACCTCGAATTGCGCACCGGGCAGGACCATTCGGAGACCCTGGCGCTGTTCACTTCCCTGCTCAAGTCCTACATGGACCTGGGCCGGCTGGTGCCGGCCGAGCGGCTGAATGCGCGGTCCCAGCGCGAGGTCCAGGGCTGGTGGCACGGTTTCTTTAGCTTCGTCGATTCCGGGCCGCCGCCGCGCAGGCTGCAGGAGATGCTGGCGATCCACCGGGCCGGGCTGCTGCAGTTCATTGGCCCGGGGCTGGAGATTGACGCCGCGGAGTACTCGGGCCGGTTCGTGGCCCGCTCGGCCCAGGCCGGCATCACCGTGTCAGCGGCAGCCGTGATCGAGGCGCGGCTCCCGGCGCCGTCGGTGGCCCGTTCCGCGAACCCGCTGCTGCACCAGTTGCACACCTCCGGGCTCGGCACCGAGCAGCAGCTCCTGACCGCGGACGGTACGCACGCCACCAGGAGGCTCCTGGTGTCCGCCCACAACGAGCTGGTCAGTCC
Organism: Arthrobacter sp. 05T47; assembly: GCF_056395825.1. NCBI lineage: Bacteria > Bacillati > Actinomycetota > Actinomycetes > Micrococcales > Micrococcaceae > Arthrobacter > Arthrobacter sp. 05T47. The sequence goes on from NZ_JBFTKG010000003.1 coordinate 34,133, forward strand.
GGTCGGGGAGCGGCGCGAGAGGCTGTTCGGCGTCGGCCCCGGCACCTCCGGCTGGGGCGCCGGAGCCTTTGCCCGGCCCGGCACCAACGCCGCGCCGTTCCGCGAAAACGACGCCCTGGCCCGACGTATCCTGACCCTGCTGGGCGGCGACATCAAGAACCAGGACATCAACGGCCAGGACATCAAGAACCAGGACGCCACCCGCCAGGACATCACCCATCGAGCGACAAGCGGGTCGGCGGTGCCGCAGGCTGCCGCCCACGGAAAGGACCGGGCATGACCCCGTCATCCCTACACGCCACGCCCATTGACGGCCGTCCGCTGGACAGCTCCAGCCTGACAGTCCTCAACCTCCCCATGGACGATCCGCGGGTCCGGCCGCTCCTGGACGAGCTCGCGCTCGAATATGACACCCGCTACGGCAACCTCTTTGGCCGGGGAGCCGCCGCGGAGGAACTCAACCGCTACCCGGCCGGGGAATTCGCCGGGCCCGGCGGGGCCCTGCTGATTGTGCGCGAGAACGGTGAATCCGTGGCAGGCGGCGCGTTCCGCCGGCACGGCCCACAGACCGCCGAGTTCAAACGGATCTGGACGCATTCGGCGCATCGTCGGCGCGGACTCGCCCGGATCGTCCTGGCCGAGCTGGAGGCGCTGGCCGCCCGCCGCGGCTACCGGAAGGTCTACCTGACCACCGGACCCCGCCAGCCGGAGGCGAAACACCTCTACCTGAACACCGGCTACGAGGCACAGTTCGATCTCTCCGCCGATCCGGAGACGATCGGAGCGCTGGCATTCACCAAGGACCTGCCCCTCAGTTCCCCGAGGGGCTCTGCCTAGGCTTCCTGTGCCGCGGCATCCCGGAGGGGGCGCCGGGCCAGCCACGCCGCCACGATCGCGCCGGAGATGTTGTGCCACAGCGAGAACACGGCGGAGGGCAGCGCGGTCAGCGGGCTGAAGTGTGCCGTGGCCAGGGTGGCGGCCAGGCCCGAGTTCTGCATGCCGACCTCGAAGGCCAGTGCCCGGCGGGCCTTGTCATCCAGGCGTCCCAGCTTGCCGGCAAGGTACCCCAGGCCCAGGCCGAAGCCGTTGTGCAGCACCACGGCGAGGAACACGATCCCGCCGGCGGCGACGATCTTGCTGGCACTGCCTGCCACCACGATCGCGACGATCAGTGAAATCACGACGGCGGAGGCCCACGGCAGAGCCGGCAGCACCTTGGCGACGAGCTTCTTGAGGAACAGGCGGGCCAGCAGGCCCGCGATCACCGGCAGGAGGACGGTCTTGACGATGTCCTGGACCATGGCTCCGGCGTCAATCTGCAGGTAGGAACCGGCCAGGAACAGCACCAGCAGCGGCGTCACCACAGGGGCGATGAGGGTGGAGACCGACGCGACGGCAACCGAGAGGGCGACGTCGCCCTTGGCCAGGAAGGCCATCACGTTGGACGCCGTACCCGAGGGGGCGCAGCCCACCAGGATCAGGCCCACGGCCAGTTCGGGTGGCAGGTTCAGGGCGACGGCGATCAGCCAGCCAGCCCCGGGCATGATGACATAGTGCGCCACGATGCCGAGGACCACGGCCCAGGGGCGCTTGGCCACTGAGGCGAAATCAGGCGGGGTCAGCGTCAGGCCCATGCAGAACATGATGATGCCCAGCAGGAAGGGCACGCTGGGCGCGAGGGGTTTGAACGCCCCGGGGAGCAGGAAACCGGCGAGCCCGGCCACCACCACCAGGATCGGGAAGACGGTCACAGCGATCCGGGCGATCTTGGCCTCGGCGGCGAGGGCGGGATTGGCCGGGGCGTCAGCGGCGGCGCTCGCGTCCCGGGCGGTATTCGGAGTTTTAGTTGCCTCAAGCATCCAAGAATGGTGCCACCGGGGCGCGCGGACTGGCCACTTCGTGACCACCTGTCAGACAAATATGTCAGATTTATTGCCGGCGGCAAGAGGCCCGGCCGGTAGGGTTCATGGGGTGGGTGAGCCCTAAAAAGGCGAACTCCCGCCCCGGTGCGACGCCGCCCACATTCTCCAAATCCCCCACATTCCTGAACTGCCGCAGTGCCTTTAACTGCGACAGCAGCTGTGCCTTCTTCGCCGCTGTGCCCTTTTGACCACGAACGGAGCCATCAATGGCCACCAGCACCGCAACGGGGGCCCTGGCCCTCACACCCGAGCAGCTGAAATCGGTCCGCGGCGCCCTGGCGTCGCCGCGCCGGCTCAAGACCGAGGTCCTGGGCGGGCTTGTCGTGGCCCTGGCCCTTATTCCCGAAGCGATTGCCTTCTCGATCATCGCCGGCGTGGATCCGAGGGTTGGCCTCTTCGCGTCCTTCACCATGGCGGTGACCATCGCCTTCGTCGGCGGCAGGCCGGCGATGATCTCGGCGGCCACCGGCGCCGTCGCCCTGGTGACTGCCCCGCTGGTGAAGTCGCACGGCCTGGATTACCTGGTGGCGGCGGTGATCCTGGCCGGAATTTTCCAGATCGTCCTGGGCCTCTCCGGCGTGGCCAGGCTGATGCGCTTCATCCCGCGCCCGGTCATGGTGGGCTTTGTGAACGCCCTCGCCATCCTGATCTTCATGACGCAGGTGCCCGAGCTGATCGGCGTGCCCTGGCTGGTTTACCCGCTCACTGCGCTGGGCCTGCTGATCGTGTTCGGCCTGCCCAGGCTTACCAGAGCCGTGCCCGCACCGCTCGTGGCCATCCTGGCCCTGACGCTCATCACGGTGAGCGCCGCCGTCGAGGTTCCCACGGTGGGGGACAAGGGCGCGCTGCCGGATTCGCTGCCCACCCTGTTCGTGCCGAATGTCCCGTTCACGCCCGAAACGCTGCAGGCCATCTTCCCGTTCGCGCTGGCCATGGCCTTCGTGGGGCTGCTCGAATCGCTCATGACCGCGAAGCTGGTGGATGACATCACGGACACGCGCTCCTCGAAGACCCGTGAGGCCTGGGGGCAGGGTGTGGCGAATATCGTCACCGGCGTCTTCGGCGGCATGGGCGGCTGCGCCATGATCGGCCAGACCATGATCAACGTCAAGGCCTCCGGCGCCCGCACGCGGATCTCCACCCTCCTGGCCGGCGTCTTCCTGCTCATCCTCGTGGTGGCACTCGGGGATGTTGTGTCCCTGATCCCGATGGCCGCGCTCGTGGCGGTCATGATCTTCGTCTCAGTCGCCACCTTCAACTGGCACAGCATCCGGCCCGCCACCCTCAAGGCGCTGCCCAAGAGCGAAACCGCGATCATGGCGGCCACTGTGGCGGTGACCGTGGCCACGCACAACCTGGCGATCGGCGTCGGCGTCGGCGTCCTTGTCGCGATGGTCCTGTTCGCCCGGCGGGTGGCCCACTTCGTCACGGTGGAGCGTTCGGTGACGGAGGACGACGGCGGCCCGCTCGCCACCTACCGGGTGGATGGCGAGCTGTTCTTCGCCTCCTCGAACGACCTCTACACCCAGTTCGAGTACGCCCTGGACCCCGCACGCGTGGTCATCGACATGCGCGACTCCCACCTGTGGGACGCCTCCACGATCGCGGCCTTGGACTCCATCACCGAGAAGTACCGCCAGCACGGCAAGCACGTGGACATCGTGGGCCTGAACGAGGCCAGCATCCTGATGCGCCAACGCCTGGCCGGGAAGCTCGGCGCAGGCCACTGACCGGCGCGGCGATACCGGCCGGGCCCCGCAATTAGGTCAAACGATTGGGTCTTTTTGTTTGCCGTCGGGCGTCCTAGCGTGGACCTAAGTGGTTGCCCAGCCGGGGTGGCCGGACCACGGAGGAATATCCCATGACGACGCATGTAGCCGACTGCAGCGTAAGCAATTGCTCCTTCAATGACCATTCCCATTGCAACGCGGCCGCCATTACCGTCGGCGGCGCTGAAGATCATGCCTCCTGCGCCACGTTCATCGACATCGGCGTGCACGGAGGGCTCCCCAAGGTGCTGGCCGACGTCGGCGCCTGCCAGCGGACCGAATGCGCCCACAACGAGCACCTGATGTGCAAGGCGTCCGAGGTGCACGTGGGCCCCGGCGTCGACAACGCTGACTGCCTGACCTACGCCCACCGTTAAGCCGCACGCAAGCGCGACCCCACCCACCTAAGGACTATCACCTCTCCCCAGTCATCCGGGAATTAAGTCACACAAGTTTGACGTTAAGGCTTACCTAAGTAAGGGTTAGCTAAGTAGATGCTGTCTAACGTCAAACAAAGGATTCCTCTGTGGCGCCCACAATTCCCGCGGCTGTTAACCCCGTGCCAGCCGGTGCCAGGACCGGGCACAGTGCCCCGGCCGGCCTGGTCGAAGATGTCACCGACCACCTGTTCAATTCCCGCAATGCCGCCGCGTACACAGTCCAGGTTCTGCAGGGTGTGACGACGGTGGCCGCCAAGGTGGCCCGCTGCACGCGCCCCTTCACCGGGGCCACGCCCGGCGAGCTGAAGAGCCGGGTCGAGGCCGTGGATCTGGGCACACCGCTGGCGGACACCGCGGCCGCCCTCGAAGAGCTGGAAGGTGTCTACCTGCGGGATGCCGTCTATTTCCACGACACCAAATACGCGGCCCACCTGAACTGCCCGGTGGTGATCCCCGCACTTGTTGCCGAGGCCGTCCTGTCCGCCGTGAACTCCTCCCTGGACACCTGGGATCAGAGTGCCGGCGCCACGATGATCGAGCGGAAGCTCATTTCGTGGGCGGCCGGGCAGCTGGAGCTGGGCGGCAATGCAGACGGCGTCTTCACCTCGGGCGGCAGCCAGTCGAACTTCCAGGCGCTGCTGCTGGCCCGCAACCAGAGCGTGGAATGGCTGAAGCTGGACCCGGAGAATGACGGGCTCCGTTTGCCGTCCCTTTTGGAGAAGCTGCGGATCTTCACCTCGGCGGACAGCCACTTCAGCATCCGGAAATCCGCATCCATGCTGGGACTGGGGTACGACGCCGTCGTCTCCGTCCCCTGCGGACCGGAGCACCGGATGGACCCGGCGGCCCTTGCCGGCGCCCTGTCCCGTGCCCGGGATGCCGGACACGTGCCCATGGCCGTGGTGGCCACGGCCGGCACCACCGACTTCGGGGCCATTGATCCGCTCGCCGAGCTGTCCGCCGCGGCCCGCGAACACGGTGCGTGGTTCCACGTCGATGCCGCGTACGGCGGTGGCCTCATGGTCTCCGGCCGGCACCGGCACCTGCTCAACGGGATCCACCGGGCGGACTCGGTCACCGTCGACTTCCACAAGACCTTCTTCCAGCCGGTCAGCTCGAGCGCTCTGCTGGTCCGCGACTCAGCCACGCTCCGGCACGTCACCTTCCACGCCGATTACCTGAACCCGGCCTCCGCCGTCGACCGGCCCAACCAGGTGGACAAGAGCATCCAGACAACCCGCCGGTTTGACGCCCTCAAGCTCTGGCTGACGCTGCGGATCATGGGCGCCGCGGCGGTCGGTGCGCTCTTCGACGCCGCCATTGACCTTGCCTCGGGCGTGGGTGAGGACCTGGCCGCGGACCCAGACTTCGAGCTCGCCGCCACACCGCAGCTCAGCACTCTCGTGTTCCGCTACCGGCCCCTCCAGCCGGACGGCAGCCGCCTGTCCGACGACGCCGCGGACCGCCTCAACCAGGACATCCGCTCCGCCGTCTTCGCCTCCGGCGAGGCCGTGGTGGCCGGGACCACGGTGACCGGCAGGCACTATCTGAAGTTCACCCTGCTGAACGCCGAGGCCAGTGTGGAGGACATCCGCAGCATCGTTGACCTGCTCCGGGCCACCGGGGAAGCGCTGCTGGCAGATGCGGAGGTGGCCGCATGAGCTCCGGAAACGCGCGCGTCTACGACTTTGCCGCGATCGGCGTCGGGCCCTTCAACCTCGGCCTCGCCGCCCTGAGCGAGCCAATCGACGGGCTGGACGGGGTCTTCCTGGAACGCCGGGAATCGTTCGACTGGCATCCGGGCATGATGCTGGAACCGGCGCACCTGCAGGTCCCCTTCATGGCAGACCTCGTGACCCTGGCGGACCCGACGTCGCCGTACTCGTTCCTGAACTTCCTGAAGCAGACCGGACGGCTGTACCGGTTCTACATCCGGGAAAACTTCTATCCGCTGCGCGCCGAGTACAACCAGTACTGCCAGTGGGTGGCCGGGCAGCTGGATTCCGTCCGGTTCGGCACCGAGGTCCGGGAGATCAGCTACGACGCCGGCGTGTACCGGCTGGCGGTGGACGGCCCCGGGGGTCCCGAGGTGCTGCACGCGCGGCGGCTGGTGCTCGGCACCGGTACCTCGCCGCACATCCCCGCGGCCTGCGAGGGCATTGTGGACGCCGGCGGACTGGTCCTCCACAACGCCGAATACCTGCCGAGGAAGGCCGAGCTGCAGCAGCAGCGCAGCATCACGATTGTGGGCAGCGGCCAGAGCGCCGCGGAAATCTACTACGAGCTGCTGCAGGAGATCGACGTCCACGGGTACCAGCTGAACTGGGTCACCCGCTCGGGCCGGTTCTTCCCGCTCGAGTACACCAAGCTCACCTTGGAGATGACCTCGCCGGAATACGTGGACTACTTCCACGCCCTCCCGCAGGAGCAACGCGACCGTCTCATCAAGACCCAGAAGAACCTGTACAAGGGCATCAACTCCGAGCTCATCGACGCCATCTACGACCTCCTGTACGCCAAGAGCCTCTCCGGCATGGTCGACACCCGGCTGCTGACGCACTCGGCGCTGACCGGCGCGTCCTGGGACCCGGCCGCCAGTTCGCACACCCTGCAGCTGCGGCACGAGGAGCAGGGCGCCGACTACTCGCTGGACACCGGCGCCGTGGTGCTCGCCACCGGATACGGCTACGTCGAGCCGGATTTCCTGGCCGGGGTGCTGGACCGCATCGCCCGGGATGACCGTGGCAGGTTTGCCGTCGAGCGCAACTACAGCACCGGCGTCGAACCCGGCGAGATCTTCGTCCAGAACGCCGAACTCCACACCCACGGCTTCATCACGCCCGACCTCGGCATGGCCGCCTACCGCAACTCGTGCATCCTGCGCGAAATCACCGGCCGCGAGATCTATCCCGTGGAGCAAAGCATCGCGTTCCAGCAGTTCGGAACGCAGGAGCCCGCCAGGTTCCAGGGCGGCGGCCGATCTGCTGCTGTCCGTGAGCCGGCGGGGGTGCAGGCATGAGTTTCACGTTCCGCTGCTTCGACCCCGAAGCCGACGCGCAGCTCCTCCACGGCTGGGTCACCCAGCCGTACGCCTCCTTCTGGGGGATGCAGTCCGCCACGGTGGAGGACGTGGTGGAGGAATACTCCAAGATCCAGTCCAGCGGGCATCACCACGCGCTGCTGGGGCTCGACGACGGCGTCCCCGCCTTCCTGATGGAGGAATACCTCCCGTCGCTGTCGCCGCTCGCCGGCCTGTACGCCGTCCAGCCCGGGGACATCGGGATGCACCTCCTGGTCGGTCCGCCCGCAGGTCCGCCGCGCACCGGCTACACCGCAGCGGCGATGGAAACGGTCCTGGACAGGCTCTTCACCAAGGACAAGGTGGAGCGCGTGGTGGTGGAGCCGGACGCCCGGAACCACAAGATCCACGTCCTCAACGAGCGGCTGGGCTTCCAGCCTGCCGGAGAGGTGGCACTCCCGGACAAGCATGCTCTCCTCAGCTTCTGCACGCGGGAAGCATTCCACCGCGCTCGAGCCGCCCTTCATTCATCCCCGATCCGCCAGGGAGCAACACTGTGACCACCGCTGAACTTGAATCCGTCCAGACTGCCGGCAGCACCGACCTCTCGCCGGACGGCCTGGCCGCCGGCACCGACCTCTCTCCGGGCGGCCTGGCCGCCGGTAACGCCACCGCCCACCTGACCCCTGAACGCTGGGCCGCCGCCAACCGGCACCTGATCCGCAAAGCGCTCGCGGAGTTCTCGCACGAACGGATCCTCACGCCCGAACCCGTGGGCGCTGAACCCGCTGGCGCCGAACCCGGCAGCGTCGAACCCGGCATTGCCAAGACCGGCTCCCGGGAACCCGCTGAGTACCGCGTCACCAGCGACGACGGCTCCGTGGAATACCGGTTTACGGCCCGGAAACTGGAGCTGGACCACTGGTCCATCGCGGACATGCCCATCCGCCGCCTCGAAGCGGGGACATATCCCGATATGTCCAAGCCCGGGCCTGAAGAAGGGCCATGTTCCGCGGTGGAGGGGACCGAACTCGATGCCCTGCGCTTCATCACCGAGTTCCGGAAGACCCTCGGAATCCGCGAGGAGATGCTTCCGGTCTACCTTGAAGAAATCAGCAGCACGCTCGCCAGTCATGCGTACAAGCAGTGGAGGGGGCAGCCGTCCGCCGCTGAACTTGCGGCAGGCGTGACCGGCGGAGCCGACCCCGCCCTGGACTTCCAAGCCATCGAGCGGAGCATGACCGAAGGCCACCCCGGCTTCGTGGCCAACAACGGGCGGCTGGGCTTCGGCATCGCTGACTATCACGCCTTCGCCCCGGAGGCCGGTGCCGCCGTGCAGCTCGAGTGGATCGCGGTGCACCGGACCCGGGCCGTCTTCACGTCCGCCGAGGGGCTCGGCTACCGGGACCACCTCGACGCCGAACTGGGGGCGTCCGCCGTCGAGCATTTCGACGCCGAGCTGCGAGCCCAGGGCCTGGACCCGGCGGAGTATTTCCTGATGCCGGTCCATCCGTGGCAGTGGGCGAACAAGCTCACCGTGACGTTTGCCGCCGAAATAGCGCAGCAGCACATCGTCCACCTCGGGATCGGGGCGGACGACTACCAGGCCCAGCAGTCCATCCGGACGTTCTTCAACACGGTTTCGCCGGAGAAGTGCTACGTGAAGACGGCCATGTCGGTGCTGAACATGGGCTTCATGCGGGGACTGTCACCGCAGTACATGAAGGCCACCCCGGCCATCAACGACTGGCTCCGGGAACTGATCCTCGGCGACGCCGCCCTGCAGAAGCGCGGGCTGGGACTGATCCGCGAAGTCGCCGCGATCGGCTATCACAACGGCTACTACGAGGCCGCTGCGGCGAAGGAATCGCCGTACCGGAAAATGCTGTCGGCGCTGTGGCGGGAAAGCCCATTGCCGCTGCTAAAGGAAGGGCAGCAGCTGGCCACCATGGCGTCCCTGCTCCACGTCGACGGCGCGGGCAAGCCGATGGTCTCCGCGCTGATCGAGCGTTCCGGCCTGGAACCCGTGGAGTGGCTGCGCCGCTACCTCGAGGCCTACCTGGTCCCGCTGGTTCACTGCCTGTACGCCTACGAACTGGCGTTCATGCCGCACGGGGAAAACGTCATCCTGATCCTGGAGAACGGCGTTCCGGTCCGTGCCATCATGAAGGACATCGCCGAGGAAATCGTGGTGATGGGTGACCGCCTGGACCTGCCCGAAGAAGTGGCACGAATCAAGGTCGAGATCCCCGACAAGGAGAAGGTCCTGGCCATTTTCACGGACGTCTTCGACTGCATTTTCCGGTTCCTCAGCGCGTTGCTGGAGGAGGACGGCAAGCTCAGTGGCGAGGACTTCTGGCGCACGGCCGCGGACGTCGTGCGCGACTACCAGGCTGAGCATCCCGAACTCGCGGCCCAGTTTGCCCGGCATGATCTGTTCGCCCAGGATTTTCCGCTGTCCTGCCTGAACCGGCTGCAGCTGCGCAACAACCAGCAGATGCTGGACCTGAGCGACCCGTCCGGCGGACTGCAGATGGCCGGCCGGCTGGGGAACCCGCTGGCACGGTTCGCCTGACTGGGCGGGCCTGGCCTGCTTCCGTGCCGGACTGCGCCGCCGGAATTCCCCACCAGGCGAAACCAGGTATTCCCACTCGTGTGCCCGCCCTCGACGCCGAAATTCCCCACCTTTGAGGTCCCCGCTCGGCGTGTCGGGCCGAATCGCCGGTGTGTTCCGGCGTCGAAGCCTCAAAAGTGGGGAATTTGCGCACCGAGATGAGGAGACCCGGCAAGGTGGGGAGACGCGGAGAGGTGGAAGGCGCTGCCGGGCGAAACCAGGGATTCCCACTCGTGTGCCCGCCCTCGACGCCGGAATTTCCCACCTTTGAGGTCCCCGCCCGGCGTGTCGGGCCGAACCGCCGGTGTGTTCCGGCGTCGCGGCGTCAAAGGTGGGGAATTTCCGCGCCCAGATGGTGAGACTCGGCAAGGTGGGGAGAATCCACGGAGGCACGGAGGCAAGAATCCGCGGAGGCCGGGAGGCAACGGAAGCGGGGCCCACGGGTAGCCAGGCCCCGGGTCAGTGGGCAGCGGGTCGCAGGGTTGCAGAAGGCACGTCGCGGCACCCGCTGCTTTCTGCCCCCGCCTGTGCCTGCCCGCGCTAGCCCTGCGTGAGCCGGTACCGCTCGATCTGCTTGAGCCGGCGGAGGAGGCTGTCGCGGCGGGGGTGCGGGACGGCGTCGGCCGGCTCGGCGGTGAGTTCGATGTGCTCGGTGCCGTACTGCCACAGCAGCAGGTCATCGAGCAGCCGGTCCGGGCCGGGGGAGTAGCGGTGGTCCAGCGCCTGGCGGACCTCGGTGATCCGGTTGGCGCTGAGCAGCCCGGCGAGCTGCATGGTCTGGTTGAGGCCATGGGCGGCCATGAGCTCGGCGGCCCAGCCCCAGTCGTCATCGACCTTCCGGTCCACGTGTGGCAACAGGGTCCGCCAGACGTCGCGGATACGGTTGGGCGTCAGCGGCGCGGCACCCTCGCCGTCCACGTCCCAGTAACCGCGGACCTCTTCGTAGCGCTCGTGCAGGTCCGAGAATGCGCTTTCCACGGTCTCCAGCATGGCGGCGGTCGCGGTGAACTGGCGGTCGAAGTGCGGGGTCCAGGCCCGGGGGTCCTCGGCCTTGAACCGGATGTCGTGCTCGATCTCGCTCCAGGCGTGCGCGAAGACCGTGCGGATCTGGCACTCGAAGAAGTAGCTGCCGTTCGGCGGGACCTCCGGGTTGAAGGCCTGCTGGTACTCCTTGACGGCCTCGTTCTGGATGGTCCGCAGGATCAGGTGCCGGCTGGAGTAGCCGTAGGTGCCGGACTCGATCGAGCCGATGTCCTTTTCGCGGTCACCCCGGCAGTCAAAAAGCTGGCGCTGGCGCTTGATCAGGTTGGCCGCCACCGCGTTTTCCGCCGGCAGCTTGGTGATCACGCGGATCCCCACCATGTCGTTCAGCGTCCGGAACGGATCCGGGAATTTCAAAACTGGGGGACCGCCGGGCTCCAACGGTTTCTCGGTGCGGGAGATCTTCTCGCGGAAGGATTCCACGGTCTTGGTGCGGCCGGTGACGAACAACGGCGTGACCTCGGTGTCCTTGAGCATGGTCCGCAGCGTGAGCAGGACCTCCCTGGTGACCAGCTTCAGGGCAGGCCGGACCCGCTCGTAGAGTTCCACGTTCTCCTGCACGGATTCGCGCAGGCTCAGGTCCAAACGGTCCCAGTTGCTCGCCATGGACCCAGCTTACGGGGCACCACCGACACCGGCCCGCAAGCGCTCCCGCAGGCTCTCCCGCATCGGCCCCAGCGGGCTCTCCGGGAGCGGCCGTCAGCGTGCGGCGTGCAGGGGGCCCGCCTGCGGGGAGCCGCTAGGAGCCCAAGGTAGGCTCTGCACATGGCTGAAATGCGGCGACGGGCTATCATCGCTGCCGCAGCGGCGGTGACTCTGGGGGCAGTCTCCGCCGCCTGTTCACCGGGCCCCAAGGAGGACGCAGTGAAGAGGCAGAAGTACCAGTACGGCGAGGACCCGAGCCAGTGGGGTGAGCTCTTCCTGCCCGAGGTGGCCGCGCCCAAGGGTGTGGTGGTGGTGATCCATGGCGGGTACTGGCGTTCGCAGTACGGTGCGGAGCTTGGGGAGCCCCTCGCCAAGGACCTAGCCGCGCACGGCATGGCAGCCTGGAACCTGGAATACCGGCGGGCCGGCAACGGCGGCGGCTGGCCCAACACTTTTGCCGACGTCCTGGCCGGAATCGACAAGCTGGGCGAGCTCGCCGGTGAGCACGGACTCGGACTTGACCGGGTGGTCGCCCTTGGCCACTCGGCCGGCGGCCACCTTGCGGTCTGGGCGGCCGGACGCAGCAGGCTCGCCGGGCTCGGAGCCCCGGATGCGGACCGGCAGCTTACGCGTCGGGGCGACGACGACGGCGCGGTGCAGCTGACCGGCGTCGTCAGCCAGTCAGGGGTGCTCAACCTCGCGGCCGCCGAGCGGCTCAACCTCAGCAACGGCGCCGTCAGCAACTTTCTGGGCGGGTCGTCGGAGAAGTATCCCAAACGGCATAAATTCGCGGACCCGATGAGCGCGGTGCCGCTGGGCGTGCCTGTATATGCCGTGCACGGAATTGAGGACGACACCGTGCCGGTCAGCCAGTCCGAGACCTATGTCGGGGCAGCCAAGGCGGCCGGCGCGCCGGTCCAGTTGCTGAAGGTCCCCGGCGACCACTTTGCCCTCATTGATCCGAAGGCACCCGCCTACCGGAAGTGCCGCGAGCTCGTGCAGCAGCTGCTGGTCTGAAATCGGCCCGGCCCTCCAGCCCGCAGGCAGCCCTCCAGCCCGGCCCGCGGGCCGCCGGAAGCGAATAGACTTGACGCAGGTGCGCCGGGAAGTCTGGTCGGCATAGTTCCGTCGACCCTACTTTGAGGACTCCATGAGCGCCCTGCCACCTATTCCCACACCCCGTCGCCTCTCGGTTTTTGGACGCGGCAGCTACGCCGAGGCCCTGCGGATCGGCGAAATCCTGCGGAAGGAAACCGTAGGTGGCGCCCTGCTGGTCGCCGCGGCGGTGATCGCCTTGATCTGGGCCAACTCCCCGGCGTCGGCGAGCTACTTCGCGCTCCGCGACTTCAGGCTCGGCTACGAGCCCTGGCACCTGGACCTGAGCCTGGGCGCGTGGGCGGCCGACGGGTTGCTGGCCATCTTCTTTTTCCTGGTCGGCCTCGAACTGAAGCGCGAGTTTGTCGCGGGCGACCTGCGCCAGCTGAACAAATCCGTGGTCCCGGTGGCCGCCGCCGTGGGCGGCGTCGCCATTCCCGCACTCATCTATGCAGCGGTCAACCTCGCCGGCCACGACGCCCTGGGTGGCTGGGCCATCCCCACTGCCACGGACATCGCCTTCGCCGTCGCCGTGCTGGCGATCATCGGTTCCCACCTGCCCAGTGCGCTGCGGATCTTCCTGCTCACCCTCGCCGTCGTGGATGACCTCCTGGCCATCACCATCATCGCGATTTTCTACACCAGCGAGCTCCATCCCGTGCCGCTCCTGCTGGCCCTGATCCCGCTGGGCCTCTACACGTTCCTGGTCCAGAAATACCCCCGGTTCTTCGGTCTGCACGCACTGGCCGCCTGGGTGATCCTGCTGCCGCTCGGGGCCGCCACCTGGGCGCTGGTCCACGCCTCAGGCATCCACGCCACCGTGGCCGGCGTCCTGCTCGGTTTTGCTGTCCCCGTCCTCCGTTCCCGGGCCAGCGGCGGACCAGAGGCCGGGCCGGGCCTTGCGGAGACCTTTGAACACCGGTTCCGTCCCATCTCGGCTGGAATCGCGGTCCCGGTCTTCGCGTTCTTTTCCGCCGGAGTGGCAGTCGGCGGCCTGACGGGCCTCGGCGCCGCGCTGACGGACCCGGTGGCCGTGGGGATTATCCTGGCTCTCGTGCTCGGAAAACCCGCCGGAATCCTCGGAACCACCTGGCTCATCACCAAGGTCACGCGTGCCCGGCTGGACAGCTCCTTCAAATGGATCGACGTCTTCGGGCTCTCGATCCTGGCCGGCATCGGTTTCACGGTGTCGTTGCTGGTTGCCGAGCTGAGCTTCGGCCAAGGCACTGTCCACGATGACCATGCGAAGGTGGGGATCCTGGCGGCCTCCGTGATAGCCGCGCTCCTCGCGACCGCCGTGCTGCAGGCCCGGAATAAGCACTACCGCCAGACGGAGGCGGAAGAGAGGATTGACTCGGACCACGACGGCATCCCGGATGTGTACCAGCAGGACCGCGCCGCAGGATAGTTGTGGGGCCGGATTTAAGGGAGACTGGGGCGTAGGGGGAAGGCGCTGCACGCAGCCCGCTGATACCCCAAGGGGTATCATGATCTAGCTGAAATACGCACTGAAATATGCACCGGCCTTCCGGTGCCCCCGAAAGGAACAGGCATGAAGAGCATCTCCGTAAAGGACCTGGCCGCCCTGGGCGACGACACCGAAATCGTCGATGTCCGCGAGGAAGACGAATTCGCCGCCGTCCGGGTTCCCGGCGCCAGGAGCATCCCGCTCTCGCGCTTCGTCCAGTCCCTTGCCGAGGTTCCGGCCAGCGGAACGGTCTATGTCATGTGCGCCGCCGGCGGCCGCAGCGCCCAGGCCACCGCGTACCTGGAGGACCAGGGCTACGACGCCGTCAACGTCACCGGCGGGATCATGCAGTGGCACGACGAAGGGCACCCCGTCAACCGGGGCTGACCGTAGCGGGCTGACCTAACGGAGGGGCCATGGAAGTCATCGTCATCGAGACCCGCCAGCTCGGGGACCGCAGCTATCTGGTCCACGACGGCTCAGTGGCGCTGGCAATCGACCCGCAGCGTGACACGGACCGCATCGAGGCGGCCGCCCGCGACGCCGGGGTCGCCATCACGCACGTCGCCGAAACCCACCTGCACAATGACTACATCACCGGCGGGCTGATCCTGGCCCGCGCCCACGGCGCCAGCTATCTGGTGAACGCCGCCGATCCCGTGGCGTTCGAGCGCACCCCCATCACGGACGGCCAGAGCGTCCGGGTAGGCTCGCTCACAGTCACGGCGGTCGCCACGCCCGGCCACACGCACACCCATATGTCATTCATCGTGGACGACGGCGGGAAGCGGGCCGTCTTTTCGGGCGGCAGCCTGCTGTACGGCTCGGTGGGCCGCACCGACCTTGTGGCCGAGGCGGACACCGTGGGCCTGACCCACGACCAGTACGCCTCGGTCCGGCGCCTCGCCGCGGAGGCCGGCCATGACGCCGCACTGTTCCCGACCCACGGATTCGGCTCGTTCTGCTCCTCTGGACCCGCCACCGGAGCCCGGTCCTCCACCATCGCCGAGCAACTCGCCGCCAACCACGCCCTGACGGACCCGGACGAGGACCACTTCGTCCGCCAGCTCATTGCCAACCTCACGGACTACCCCTCCTACTACGCCCACATGAGTCCGGCAAACGTCCGGGGCCCGGGTCCGGCGGATCTGGCCGTTCCCGCGTCGCTTGATCCCGCCGAGCTCACCCGGCGGCTGGAAGGTGGCGAGTGGGTGGTGGACGTGCGGCGGCGCGTGGCGTTCGCCAGCAGCCACCTCAAGGGCAGCGTCAGTTTCGAGTACGGCTCCGGTTCCAGTTTCACCACCTACCTGGGCTGGGTGCTGCCGTGGGGTGAACCGCTGACCCTCGTGGGCTCGCGGGACGATATCGAGAACGCCATCCGCGACCTCTCCCGGATCGGCATCGAATCCCCGGACGCCGCGCTCGGAACTGAACCGCACACCCTGGCCCCGCAGGCCGCCCTCGCCTCGTACCCGCGTGTGGGCTGGGAAGGCGTGCTCGCCGGCCGGGGCGCCGGTGACACCGTCCTGGACGTGCGCCGGGCCGACGAATTCGCCGCTTCCCGTGTGGTGGGCGCGGTCAACGTGCCGCTGCACGAACTGCTGCTGCGCCTTGACGAGGTCCCGGCCGGGAAGCTCTGGGTGCACTGCGGCTCCGGGTACCGTGCCGGGATCGCCGCCAGCCTCCTCCAGCGGGCCGGGCGGGACGTGGTCCACATCGATGCCCGGTTCGCCGAGGCCGCGTCCGCCGGGATTGCCCTGGACACCCCGGCGGCCTGAACGCCGGCATCCAGTCCGGCGGCTGGAGGTAACCAAACGACGCGGAACGGATTCTCTGGCAGAGTATGAGCATGCTCACAGTTATAGGCGAGGGGCTGGTTGATGTAGTCCAGCGATCCTCCGGCGTCCAGGCCCATGTCGGCGGCAGCCCCCTCAACGTGGCGGTAGGGCTGGCCCGGCTGGACCATCCGGTCCAGTTCATCGGACGCTATGGCCGCGATGCCTACGGGGAGGCCCTGGCCGCGCACCTGAAGTCGAGCTCCGTGCTGCTCCCGCTGGGTCCCGACGAGCTGCCCACCAGCGTGGCCGCCGCGTTGATTGACGACGCCGGCGCCGCCACCTACACCTTCGACCTCGCCTGGGAGCTTCCCGGCGTCGCAGCGCGCCTGCCCTTCCTGCTGCAGGGAACCACACTGCTGCACACCGGCTCCATCGCCACCATGCTGGCGCCCGGCGCCGCGGACGTGCTGGCCGCCGTCGAACGCGCCCACCCGTCCGCCACCATCAGCTTTGACCCCAACTGCCGCCCCAGCATCATCCCGGACGTGGACTTCGCCCGCGGGCAGGCCGAAAAGTTCGTGACCCTCGCCGACGTTGTCAAAGCCTCCGACGAGGACCTCGAATGGCTCTACCCGGGTGCTGACCCGCTGGACTCGGCCCGCCGCTGGCTGGCCCTGGGCGGCTCGGAAGGGCCGGCCATGGTGGTGGTGACCCGCGGCGGCGAGGGCCCCTGGGGCGTCAACGCCGCAGGTGCCGCCCAGTTCCCCGCCCCCGAGATCAACGTCGCGGACACCGTCGGTGCGGGGGATTCGTTCATGGCCGCCCTGCTGTCCGGCGTGGTGGACCTGGGCCTGGACGGGGCCCAGAACCGCAAGGCCCTGCGCGAACTGTCCGCCGAAAGCCTCCGCGATCTCCTCGCCCACGCCTCCCGGGCAGCGGCGGTCACCGTGTCCCGCGCGGGCGCCAACCCGCCCACGCGCGCGGAGATGGCACGGATGGAAACGGGCGCGCAGCCCCTGCAGTAAGTGAAAGGCAGCCATGACACGCCACGATGTTCCGGTGTTCCCGGTCCGCAGTGACTCTTTCACGGAGGGCCAGACCCTCCCGCCTGCCCAGCGCAGCGGCCGGATGCGGGCAGGCGGCCAGGACCAGTCGCCGCAGCTGAGCTGGAGCGGCGCCCCGGCCGGCACCAAGGGCTACGCAGTGACCATGTTCGACCCCGACGCCCCGGGGCGCGGCGGCTTCTGGCACTGGGCCGTGCTGGACGTCCCCGCCGACGTCACGTCGTTGCCCGCCGGGGCTGGTGCCGAAGGCGGCAACGTCCTTCCCCCGGGGGCCATCCAGTTGAAGAACGACGGCGGGTTCCACGGCTACCTCGGGGCCGCACCGCCTCCCGGGCACGGGCCGCACCGGTACGTCATCACCGTCCACGCACTCGACGTTGCGCGGTCCGGGCTGAACGAGGGCACATCTCCGGCCAGCCTGGAATCGAAGCTGTCGGCTCACATCCTGGGCCGGGGCACGCTCACCGGCATCTTCGAACGGCACTGAGCCCCTCCGCCGTCGGACTCGCCGGAAACTCTCCAGTTCGCCGGAAATTTCCGGCGAACCCGACGCGGTCCGGCGAACTGGACGCGACCCGGGCGGATGCGGACGCGGGAGCCGGCCGCCGCGGTCCACGTAGACTGGCTCTATGCGGCTGGTAGCAAGTGACATCGACGGAACGATCCTGGGCCATGACGGCAAAATCAGTGAACGGACCGTCCGCGCGTTCCACGCCTGCCGCGACGCCGGGCTGGAACTGGTGTTCGTTACCGGTCGGCCGCCGCGCTGGCTCCACCCCCTGCAGGACCAGCTGGGGCACACCGGAACGGTCATCTGTTCCAACGGCGCCGTCGTGTGGGACCTCGAGGCAGACCGCATGCTCTCGGCGAGGACCCTGGACCTGGACGCCGTGTTCGAGATCCGGCGCATCATCAAGCAGCTGCGTCCGTCCGCCTTGTTTGCCGCCGAGACCCTCACCGGCTTCCACCTGGAACCGGGCTTCATTGAAAACGGCTCAAGCCAACTGCTCGCGGAATTCACGCCGGCCCCGCTGCACACCACCCTCGCCGAGGGGGACTCTGTGGTGAAGTTCCTGGCCATTCTCCGCGAGGGCACCGCCGACGAATTCCTCGCCGACGTGGCGCCCGCCGTCGCCCATCTGGCCGCCGCGACGCACTCGGCGCCGAACATGGCCCTGCTGGAGCTCTCCCTGCCCGGCGTGAACAAGGCCGTGACCCTCGCCGAATATGCGGCGTCCCTGGGCATTGGCGCGGCGGACGTGGTGGCGTTCGGGGACATGCCCAACGACATCGAGATGCTCCGCTGGGCCGGACACGGCTACGCGATGGCCAGCGGCCACCCCGAAGCGATCCGCGCCGCAGGCCAGCAGGCCCCGCACTTCGACGACGACGGCGTCGCCCAGATCCTCGAGGCCAAGCTGGCCGAACTCGGCGTGCGGCTGACCTAAGGGCGCCGCAGCCGACATCCCGGCCCCGTCCGGGGCCGAGGTCCACGTCCCGGCGTGCCCGCCGGCGTCCTGATGCACGTCCCGGCCGGACACCGGATTCCCAGCGGACGGTCAACTGGCGTTCACCTTGCCCTTCTAGGCTGAAGTCTCGCGACAGTTCGTATGACCGATAGTGGGGACATCATGGCCAGGCACCGCATCAACAACACGGACGATCAACCCCTGCGACCGGCGGAGCCGGACCCGCACTGGAGGCAGCTGCGGCAGGGCGACCGCGTCAGCGTCCGGCTGGCCCCGGGCGTCGAGACCAGCGGCCTCGTGGACGCAGTGACGGCGGACCACAGCGTCGTCTGGGTGGACCTCGACGGCGGCCGCGGCCGCACACTGCTGCACTGCGCCGACGGCGTCGAAATCCGACCGCACGACTCCTGACACCGGCCCCGCCGAGCCCCTTTGCCCGCTGCCGTCCTCCCGCCTGCGGCCCGGTTCGACCTCACGGGCCGGCAGGTCCAGGCTCAGGTACGCTTCAGGAGTGACCAGCCCTCACCCGTACTTCGCCCCCCGCGGGAACCACGACGCCAGCCCGGAGGACGCCGCTACCCGTGTCTCCGGCGGTTCCCTGGCGCCCTTGGCGATGGCCCACCGGGGCTTCTCGCTGGACGGGCTCGAGAACTCGATGGCCGCGTTCCGCGCCGCCGTCGACCTCGGGTACCGGCATCTGGAGACGGATGTCCACACGACGGCCGACGGCGTTTTGATGCTCTTCCACGACCCCACCCTGGACCGGATCACGCAGGGGAAAGGCCGGATCGCGGACCTTCCGGCTGAGACCGTGGAGCAGGCCAGGATCGGCGGAACCGAGCCGATTCCGCGGTTCGAGGAGCTGATTGCGGCCTTCCCGGACATCCGGCTCAACATCGACGTCAAGGACTGGCAATCGGTGGGCGCCCTGGCCTCGGCGATCGAACGCCACGGGCTGCACGACCGCGTGCTGGTGGCCAGCTTCTCGGACCGGCGGCGCCGTGCGGTGCTGAAGCGGCTGAGCCGTCCCGCCGCGAGCTCGGCCGGCATCATGTCCAGCGCCGTGTTCGTCCTTCTGGGCCCGGTGCTGCCGGCGCGGCTGATGTCCCTCGTGGCGCGTCGGGCACTGCGCGGGGTCCACGCCCTGCAGGTCCCGGTCCGCTACGGCGCGGTGCCCGTGGTGACGTCCGGCTTCATCCGGCGGGCCCACCGGCACGGCCTGCAGGTCCATGTGTGGACGGTCAACGAGCCCGCGGAAATGCACCGGCTGCTGGACGTCGGCGTCGACGGCATTGTCACGGACCGCGCCGACCTGCTCAAGGCGGTCCTTCAGGAGCGCGGGACCTGGGCCTAGCTGTGCTCCCAGCCGCCGCGCCCCGTCCCCACGACTGGACACCACGACCGGACACCACGACTGGACACCACGTCCTGGGCGCGCGTCTTGTTGGCGCCCTTGTTGGTGCCGCGGCCACGCCGGACTGGCAGGATAGACCCATGCGCATCCTCATCGCCCCGGACAAATTCAAGGGCTCCCTCACCGCCACCGAAGCCGCCGCCGCCATTGCCGAAGGCGCCCTGCGCGTCTACCCGGACGCCGAGGCCATCCAGTTTCCGGTGGCCGACGGCGGCGAGGGGACCCTCGAGGCGGCCGTCGCGGCCGGTTATGAGGAAAGGCTCAACGCGGTCGTTGGCCCGATCCTGGCCCCGATCGGCGCCGCCTGGGCTATCCGCGCGGATGCCTTCGGCGGGGCCACCGCGGTGATTGAAACGGCCCAGGCATCCGGGCTGGCGCACATGGAGCCCACCCCGGCGAACGCGCTGCGCGCCCACAGCTATGGCTGCGGGCAGCTGATCGCCGCCGCGCTGGACGCCGGTGCCAACGAAATCGTCCTGGGCGTGGGCGGCTCGGCCATGAGCGACGGCGGCAGCGGCGCACTCCGGGCCCTCGGACTCAAGCCCCTGGACGCCTCCGGGAATGTCGTGCCCCTCGGCGGCGGATCGCTCGCCGACGTCGCGTCCGTGGACATCAGCGGCCTCGATCCACGGCTGTCCGAAGTAAAGTTCAGGATCGCCGTCGACGTCCAAAACCCGCTGTACGGCACCGACGGGGCAGCACACGTGTTCGGTCCGCAAAAAGGCGCCGACGCCGATGCGGTGGAGCTGCTCGACGCCGGCCTGCGGAACTGGGCCTCGGTCCTGCGCGAGTCGACGGGCCGGGACGTCAATGTGCCCGGCGCCGGCGCGGCCGGCGGCTTCCCGGCGTCGTTCCTGGCCTTCAGCACGGCCGCCCTGGAAGGCGGCTTCGAACTGGTGGCCGGCCTGACCGGGCTTGCCGCGAAACTCGCGGTGGCGGACCTGGTCATCACCGGAGAAGGCTCCATGGACAGCCAGTCGCTGACGGGCAAGGCTCCGATCGCCCTTGCCGATGCCGCCCAGGCCCTCGGCATTCCCGTGATCGTGGTTGCCGGCCGGATCCTCGTCACGCCTGAGGACCTGGCCCGGCACGGAGTGGTGGCCGGCGCGCAACTCCTGGACGTCGCCGGCAGCCCGGAGGACGCTGTCGCCAACGCCGCAAAATACCTTGCCTGGGCCACCAGCCAGGTCCTCGAAGGCGCGTAGGGCGTAGGGGCGGACCGGACCGCGACTGCGCGCCCGTTCCTCTGGTCCGGGTGAGTCCGCCCGGCTAGACTGGCCAAATTGGGGGCCCGTGACTCCCGGCCAGGGCCATGAGCACACATGGCCTTCCCAGGAGGACGATATGTCCACGAAGCACAACTCCCGCCGGGCGAAGCTCCAAGAGCGCCGGCTAGAGGTCGAACACATCAACGTCGTGGACCGGCGCGTCATGCGCAAGGCCCTCGGCGGCACCATCGTCGGGAACACCATGGAGTGGTACGACGTCGGCGTGTTCGGCTACCTGATCACCACCATGGGCCCCGTCTTCCTGCCGGAGGCGGACAAGACCGTGCAGAACCTGTTCCTGCTCGGCACCTTCGGCGCCACCTTCATTGCGCGGCCGCTGGGCGGGGTGTTCTTCGGCTGGCTTGGCGACAAGATCGGCCGCCAGAAGGTCCTCGCGATGACCCTCATCATCATGGCGGCCTCGACCTTCGTGGTGGGGCTCCTGCCCGGGTACGCCGTGCTTGGTATCTGGGCGGCCGTTCTTCTGGTGGTCACCAAACTCATCCAGGGATTCTCGACCGGCGGTGAGTATGCCGGTGCCACGACCTTTGTCAGCGAACACGCCCCGGACGCCCGCCGCGGCTACTTCGCCAGCTTCCTGGACCTTGGCAGCTACATGGGCTTCGCCATCGGCGCGGCCCTGGTAACGCTGCTGCAGGTGGTGCTCGGCGGCGACACGATGGAGGCGTGGGGCTGGCGCATTCCGTTCCTGATCGCCGGTCCGCTGGGGCTGGTGGCCATCTACTTCCGCATGAAGATTGAGGAGTCCCCGACGTTCCAGGCCAGCCTTGACGCCCAGGCCGCCGGAGAAGCCGGCGGGGACGGTGAGGCCGCGGCAAAGGGCCCGGTAGCGATCGTTGCATCCCATTGGCAGAACATCCTGTTGGCCATGATCCTGGTCGCGGCGGCCAACATCGTCGGCTACGCGCTGACGTCCTATATGCCGACGTATCTGACGTCGAATCTGGGCTATGACGAACTGCATGGCACGCTGCTGACCATTCCCGTCCTAGTGGCGATGTCTGCGGCCATCCCGCTCACCGGCCGGCTCTCGGACCGGATCGGCCGCCGCCCGGTGCTGTGGATCGGTTCGCTCGGGACTGTGATCCTGGCGGCCCCGGCCTTCCTGCTGATTGGCGTGGGGGAGATCTGGTCCACCCTCCTGGGCCTGGCTCTCGTCGCTTTTCCGCTGACGTTCTACGTGGCGAATCTGGCCTCTGCCCTGCCGGCGCTGTTCCCCACGGCCAGCCGGTACGGTGCCATGGGCATTGCGTACAATTTCGCGGTGGCAATCTTCGGTGGCACCGCCCCGTTTGTGATTGCCGCGCTCATCGCCGCCACCGGAAACGACATGATGCCGGCCTACTACCTCATTGCCACCTCGGCCGTCGGCGCCGTGGCGGTCTACTTCATCCGCGAAACCGCCGGACGCCCGCTCCTCGGCTCCATGCCGAGCGTGGACACGGTGGAGGAAGCCCATGAGCTGGTTGCGGGCCAGGACACCAATGACAACCTGAATCTCAACGAGATGCCTTTTGACCACACCTACGAGCCGGCGGAACCGGCCAGTGCGGAAGGCGGGGCAGGGGCAGCAGAGGCGAAGGACCGGCCGGCGGAGTAGCCAGCCCTGAGTATCGGGTTATCGCCCGCCAGCAGTGCTTTCCCAGCAGTAGTTTCCTAGCGGCGCTTCTTGGGGGTGCGCTTGACGGCTGCCTTCACCGCGGCCGCCGAGGCCGCAGCCGGCGCCGGATCTTCGGTTTCCGGCTCCGCCACCGTGCCGCGCGCCTTCGCGATCGCCTTCATGCCGTGGTAGATCACCAGGGCCGCGGCCGAGCCCAGCGCGATCCCGGTGAACTTCAGGTCGCCAATGGTCCAGGTGTAGTCCGCAATCCCGACGATCAGGGCCACGGCGGCCGTGGTCAGGTTGATCGAGTTTGAGAAATTCACCTTGTTCTGGACCCAGATCTTCACGCCCAGCACGCCGATCATCCCGTAAAGCATCGTGGCCGCGCCGCCCAGGACACCGGCAGGGACAGTGGCGATCAGCTCGCCGAACTTCGGCGAGAAGCTCAGGATCACCGCGAAGATGCCGGCCACCCAGTAGGCCGCCGTCGAATACACCTTGGTGGCAGCCATGACGCCGATGTTCTCCGCGTACGTGGTAGTACCGGACCCGCCGCCAAACCCGGCAAGCATGGTGGCGGCGCCGTCGGCCAGCAGCGCCCGGCCGGAGACGCCGTCGAGGTTCTGGCCCGTCATGGCCGACACGGACTTCACGTGGCCGATGTTCTCCGCCACCAGCACCAGCACCACCGGAACGAAGAGGCCCACGACGCCGAGGTGGAATTCGGGAGTCTGGAAATGCGGCAGGCCCACCCACGCGGCACCCTCCATCTTGGAGAAGTCCACCTCGCCCCGGATCATCGCAACCAGGTAGCCCACCAGAACGCCCACCAGGATGCTCAGCCGGCCCAGCATGCCGCGGAACAGCACGCTGACCACGATGATGACGGCCAGGGTGATGAAGGCCGTGACGGGGGCCAAGTCGAAGTTGGCCTTCGCCGCGGGCGCCAGGTTCAAACCGATCAGCGCCACGATCGCGCCGGTCACGATCGGCGGCATGACCCGGTTGATCCAGCCGGCACCGAATTTCTGCACCACGGCACCGACGACGGCGAGCGTCGCGCCCGCCAGCACCACCCCGCCCAGTGCCCCGGGGACGCCGAACTGCTGCTGGGAAGCCATGATCGGGGCTATGAACGCGAAGCTGGAACCGAGGTAGCTCGGCACCCGCCCCTGCGTGATGACCAGGAACAGGAGGGTGCCGATGCCGGAGAAGAACAAGGTGGTGGCCGGCGGCATGCCCGTGATGATCGGGACCAGGAAGGTGGCGCCGAACATCGCCACGACGTGCTGCATCCCGATCCCCACCGTCAGGGGCCAGGTGAGCCGCTCATCAGGCCGGACGACCTCACCGGGGCGGACAGACTTGCCGTTGCCGTGGAGCTTCCATTTGGTGCCGAGCATGCTCATTGCCGGGAGCCTTTCAGAGAATGTGGGGCGGGCGCGGAAGGAATCTTCCCGAGCA
Source organism: Arthrobacter sp. 05T47 (assembly GCF_056395825.1). Taxonomy (NCBI): domain Bacteria; kingdom Bacillati; phylum Actinomycetota; class Actinomycetes; order Micrococcales; family Micrococcaceae; genus Arthrobacter; species Arthrobacter sp. 05T47. Next base: position 58,227 of record NZ_JBFTKG010000003.1, read on the forward strand.
ACTTTACCGCGCAGGGTTTTGCCGGCCGTCCGCCTCGGGACGGTTGGGGCCGGGTCTAGCAGTGGCCGCTTTGGGTGGTGTGTGCCGGAGGTCACAGGGCTTTGCGGGAAGCAGACGCCGGAAGTTGAAGTTGCAAGTAGTGACCACAAACTATGGACAGCAAAAGCCGGCCACCCAAAGGGCGCGCCGGCACAGCGAAAGGGATGCCAATGACAATCGCCCACGATGAAGCAGTAATCGAGGCAGCCGCCGTCGACGCCATCTTTGCCGAAGCCCGCACCGCGAACGCCTTTACCGGCGACGTTACCGAGCAGCAGGCCCGCGCCATCTACGAACTGACGAAGTTCGGACCCACCGCTTTCAACTCACAGCCGCTGCGCGTCACCTACGTGCGTTCCGACGACGCCCGGGCCACACTCGTGGATGCCCTGTCCGCCGGAAACCGCGCCAAGACGGCCTCCGCGCCGCTGGTCGCCGTCCTGAGCTACGACACCGCCTGGCAGGAGCAGTGGGACACGTTCCTTCCCGGCTACAACGCCCCCAAGGCCATGTACGACGCCGCACCGGACCTCGCCGCGTCCACCGGCAACAACAACGCCCACCTGCAGGCCGGCTACTTCATCCTCGCGGTCCGCTCCCTGGGCCTGGCCGCCGGTCCCATGACCGGTGCCGATTTCGCCAAGATCGACGCCGCGTTCTTCCCCGACGGGAGCCAGAAGAGCTTCCTGGTGGTCAACATCGGCCAGCCCGGTGAAGACGCCTGGGGCGCAGCCAAGCCGAAGTTCGCCTACGAGGACGTCGTCCGTACCGTCTAAAGGCCCTAGCTCGCGGAGGTGCCTCCGGCGCTGCCTATCCGCGGAGGTGCCTCCGACGCTGCCTATCCGCGGAGGTGCCTCCGGTGCTGTCTTTCCGCGGAGGTGCCTCCGGCACCATGGGGGACAGGCCGGAGGCACTCGGGATGTGATTCTGCGGTTCAGCGCACGGCCCACATCCAGGGCCACTTCTAATTTTAGTCCGCGCCCTTGTCTCCGGCACCGTGTGTTTTCGCAAAATGCCACGGTCCGTGGCGGCCTTGGCATGGCACACTTTTCCCATGCGGAACCTGATCGCGGTGGCCTTCGTGGAGCCGGTAGCCGAGGGGCTCGAGTTTCCCCGTGATGACTGGCCGCTGCACATCACATTGGTCAAGTTCGACGTCGTCGAACCCCACCAGGACGCACGCGCCGAAACCGAACCGGGCACAATGCCGGTCCAGGACGATCCGCTCGCCGGGCAGATCGCCGCACTCATGGCGGATCCGGTGGCCGCGGTCCTGGGTTCCAGCCTGCGCGTGGCCGGCGAAGCCGGTTTTGGCCGCGCCGGCTCCATCCCGGTCAGCCTGATCGAACCCAGCGACCAGCTGCAGTTTCTCCACAACCAGCTGGTCCGGATGGTGGAGCAGCTGCCCGGCAGGATTTCCACGCCTGCGTACACCCTGGAAGGGTACCGGCCGCACGTCTCCCACCACGGCGACAAACGGCTCCGGCAGGGCGACGCCGTCGCGCTGGACCGGATAGCGCTGGTGGACATGGCCCCCGACGGCAGGCACGCCACCCGCCGGGTACTCAAAATGTGGACCGAAGTCCCGGCCTGAGCACCGGAACGGCCTCCTACGAGGTCCAACACGTCATATCTGTGACCCCAGCGGTGGATTCCCGCACGACCGGTGCCATACTAAGGGCAACTTCGACGATGAAGCGATGCATTCGGGCAAGTCAAGAGCGGACCGGGGGGCCACTACATGATGCTTGACACCGCGACACTGAGGGTTTCCTTGGCGCTGGTCGACCTGACACTGCTGCTGCTTTTCTACTTCATTACGTTCCGGCGCACGAGGTCCCCCTACAGCGGCTGGTGGTGCATGGCCCTCCTGCTGTTCCTGGTCGGCAATGCCGCGTATCTGATGGACGGAACGGTCCACCAGGCCTGGGCCATTCCGGCCGGCAACGTCCTGCTGGTCGCCGGCGCCGCAAGCATCTGGGCCGGTGGGCGATCGCTGCGCGCCCCTTCACCGCGGTCCTGGCACCTCGCGGCCGGCCCCGCCGCCACCGCCGTCGCTTCAGCCTTGGACCACCCGGCCACCAACACGTGGGCGGGAGGCCCGGTGTACCTGGGATTCATGGCCCTGCTGATCGGCATGGGATCCCGGGAGCTGTTCCTGCTCGAACGCGACTACTCCCGCGTGCATCGGCCCCTCGCTGTCGGAGCCGGCATCCTGGCTGTTTTCTACCTGGGCCGCCTCGTCGTGTTCCTGACGAACGGGCCGGACAGTGCAATCTTCACCACGGTCTTCGGCTCCGGCCCCATGACCGTCTTCTCGACGATCACGCTGGTGGTCGCCTCCTTCACCATGGCCGAGCTGAGCTACGAACAACAGACCCAGGATCTGCGGGCACGGGCCACCGTGGACGGCCTCACTGGCCTGCTCAACCGCTCGGCGTTCCTGGACCTGGCGGAGAACGAACTGCGCCGCCTGCGCCGGACCGGCACCACGGCCTCGCTCATCCTGGCGGACCTTGACCACTTCAAGGCGATCAACGACCAGTTCGGCCACTCGGCCGGGGACTCCGCCCTGCAGGCCTTTGCCAAGGCCTGCGCCGGAACCGTCCGCTCCACCGACCTCGTGGGCCGCTACGGCGGAGAAGAATTCATCCTCCTGCTGCCGGGGGTCACGCCGGAGCGGGCGCAGTCAATCGCAGCCGACATCAGCGCCAAGCTCCATCAATCCGCGTCCGCCGACATTCCCCGGCTGCCCACCGTGAGCTACGGCATCGCGTCCACCGGCTCCGCGCCTGGTGGACTCGACGCCGCAGTGGTCTCGGCCGACGCGGCCCTGTACCAGGCAAAGACGCTTGGCCGGGACCGCGCCGAGTTGGCCACCGGCGGACCTACGAAATAACGCCGTCCACCAGCGCTTTCGCTTCGGCCTGGACCTGCTTCAGGTGCTCGGCGCCTTTGAAGGACTCTGCGTAGATCTTGTAGACGTCCTCCGTGCCGGAGGGACGGGCCGCGAACCAGGCGTTTTCGGTGACCACCTTGAGGCCGCCGATCGCCGCGCCGTTGCCCGGCGCCTCGGTCAGTTTGGCGGTGATCGTTTCGCCGGCCAGCTCGGTGGCAGTGACGTCCGACGGCGAGAGCTTGCCCAGCGAGGCCTTCTGCTCGCGCGTGGCGGCGGCGTCGATCCGGGCGTACACGGGGTCGCCGAACTGGTCCGTGAGCCCCTTGTAGAGCTGCGACGGCGACTTGCCGGTGACGGCCGTGATCTCCGAGGCCAGCAGGGCCAGCAGGATGCCGTCCTTGTCCGTGGTCCAGACGCTGCCGTCCATCTTGTTGAAGGAGGCGCCCGCGGATTCCTCGCCGCCGAAAGCCCCTTCGCCGGACAGCAGGCCGGGAACGAACCACTTGAAGCCCACCGGAACCTCAACGAGCTTCCGCCCCAGGCTCTGCGCCACACGGTCGATGATCGAGGAGGACACCAGGGTCTTGCCGATCACGGACTGCGGGTTCCACCCGGTGCGGTGCCGGTAGAGGTAATCGATGGCGACGGCGAGGTAGTGGTTCGGGTTCATCAGCCCGCCCTGTCCATCAACAAAAGGCGTCACGATGCCGTGCCGGTCGGCGTCGGCGTCGTTGCCGGTGGCGATGTCGAACTTCGCCCCTTCGGACATCCTCGTGATCAGCGAGGCCATCGCCGACGGCGAGGAGCAGTCCATCCGGATCTTCTCGTCCCAGTCCAGGGTCATGAAGGCCCACTGCGGGTCAACGGTCGGGTTAACCACCGTGAGGTTCAGGTGGTGGCGCTCGCCGATCTCGCCCCAGTAGTCCACGGACGCGCCGCCCATGGGGTCCGCGCCGATCCGGACACCCGCCTCGCGGATGGCATTCAGGTCCAGCACCGAGGGAAGGTCGTCGACGTAGCTGCTAAGGAAATCGAACTTGCCGGTGGTGTCTGCCGCGAGGGCTTCGGCGACGGGGATCCGCTTGACGCCGCGCAGGCCATTCTCGAGTAGCTCGTTGGCGCGGTTGGCGATCCAGCCGGTGGCGTCGGTGTCCGCGGGGCCGCCGTGCGGCGGGTTGTACTTGAATCCGCCGTCGCCCGGGGGGTTGTGGCTGGGGGTCACCACGATGCCGTCGGCCTGCGGTGCGCCGGGGGCGGCGTTCCGGTTGTGCGTGAGGATGGCGTGGCTTAGGGCAGGGGTGGGCGTGTAGCCGTGGCGGGCATCGATGAGGACATTAACGCCGTTGGCCGCCAGTACTTCGAGGGCGGAATTCTGAGCCGGTTCGCTCAGGCCGTGGGTGTCCTTCGCCATGTAGAGGGGGCCGGTGATGCCCTGGCCCGCACGGTATTCCACGATCGCCTGCGTGATGGCGAGGATATGGGGTTCGTTGAAGGAGGCCTTTAGGCTCGATCCCCGGTGTCCGGAGGTGCCGAAGGCCACACGCTGGCCCGGGTCCGAGAGGTCCGGCGAAACGTCGTAGTACGCATCCAAAAGCGCAGTGAGGTCAACAAGGTCCTGGGGTTGGGCAACTGTGCCCGCGCGGCTAGCCATGGCACCAGCATGCCAGACGACACCGGCGTGCAACACGGTTTCGCGTCAAAGCCGGTCCTATGACGAAAAGAAAACCCGCCGAAGGGCCTGGTCCCAAGCCAACCCCACGGCGGTACGCTGGACGCAGGGACTTCTTGAGGGGACATGCCATGACTGACCAGCCAAAACAAGGCAAAGACGAGACCCCGGAGGGCTACCAGCCGACGCTGCGCCTCCCGGACCAGCAGCCGGACGCTCCGCAGCAGCAGGCAGCGCCCGGTGGCGGCCAGGACCAGGAACAATCGGCGACGCAGCAGTTCGCGCAGCCCGAGCCCCCGCGGCAAGCTGAGCCCCCGCAACAGCCTGATGCCCCCCAACAGCCCGAGCCCCCGCGGCAAGCTGAGGCCCCGCAGCAGCCTTCGGCCACGCAACAGCAGTGGCAGGAACAGCCCTACACGGGTCAGCAAGCAGGCCAACCGCAGCCCGGCCAGCAAGCAGGTCAGCCGCAGCCTGGCCAGCCGGCGCCGGACCAGGGCCCGTACTCCAGCCCTTACCCGCCGATCTACGGCGACTCCGGCCGCACGCCGTATACCGCGGGATCGGCGGGCTATGGACAGCCTGCCTATGGCCAGCCCTCCTCGCCGTATGGCCAGCAGCAGTCGCCGTACGCCCAGCCGGGCAGCCCCAATGCCTACGGCCAGCCGGCGTACTACGGCGTGCCGGCAGCGCCCAAGAGCCTGAGCATCGCCAGCATGTGCTGCGGCATCGCCGCCCTGGTGGGCTTCGGATTCTTCCTGCTTCCGCAGCTGGCCGCCGTCATCCTGGGACACCTGGCCCTGCGGCGCGAACCGGCCGGCCGGGGCATGGCGATCGCCGGCCTCGTGATGGGGTACGTGGGCATCGCCGTCACCGTCCTGGTGCTGGTCATCTTTGGACTGGTCATCGGCACGGCCCGCAACAGCGGATACGGCACCTAACCGCTCCCGCGGCGGCCATCGCCGGTCTGCATCAAAGCGTCGGCTCAGCGCGTCAGCGCGGCCACCAGCGGTTCGGCATTGGCCTCAAGCCACGCGCGGCGGCGGTTGATGAGGCCGCCCACGCCGTCCTCCCACATCCGAGCCCAGCCGCCGCCAAGGGCGGCGGCGTTGTGCCGCATCCGCTCGTAGCTCAGCGCGGCGGCATCGATCCCGGCGACGGGAACCCGACGTCGTTCATTCTCCGTCCAGCCGTAGGCGTCGGCGAAAATGCGCAGCCGGCGGAATGGGTCCTGGTCTTCCCAGCCTGGCCAGGCGTCTGACGGGTCGCGGAGCGGAACCCAGTGCATGGCAGTGTTGAGCGAATCGTGGAGTGCCGTGGCGGGTCCGGCGAGGTCGAAATCGACAAGTCCCGCGGCCAGGCCGCCCCGGACCACCACATTCTGGGGTGTGACGTCCAGATGGCAGATGAGCGCGGTGGCATCGGAGGGGTTCGGCCGGACCGGCCTGGGCGGGAACGAGTGGGCCCGCGGCACGAAGCCCGCCGACGCCGTGTGCAGGCGCCGCACCAGGCGGGCCACGGAGGCCAGCAGCCTCTCGGACTGCGCCCACGCTTCCGGTTGCGCCCCGGCGCACCGGCCCTGAACAAAGGTCAGGACATCCCGGCTCTGTGCGTCGCGGCCGAGGAAGCGTGGGGAGCCCGCAAAGCCTGCGTCCTCCAGCCAGTCGAGGTACTCGGCAACGGCGAGGGATTGCGGTTGGTGCGGGCGGCGGATGGTTCCGCCAACCCGCACCACACCATCGGTCACGTCGCCCGCCGGCATGATTTCGACGTCGGACGCCTCGCCGGGGGTGGGAGTGTAGACGCGCGATTCAACCGGGACGCGACGTGCGGGGCTCATCGGGTCAGCGTACGCCGCCCATGAGCTTCTTGATCGCCGGCGAGGCGATTGCCAGGCCCACGGCCAGCAGCATCGCGGTTCCGCCGATGCCGATGAAGTAGGGCAGCTCGTCCTTCGGGTTGTACAGGCCGGACAGGATGCCGGCCAGTGTGGTGCCCAGGGAAACTGACAGGAAGAACAGGGCCACCATCTGGGTGTGGAAGGCCTTCGGCGCCAGCTTGGTGGTCACGGACAGGCCGATGGGGGAGAGGAACAGCTCTGCGAGAGTGAACAGCAGCAGGATTCCGACCAGGGCCAGCAGAGGGGTCTTGCCGCCGCCGGCCAGCGGGATGAAGGCCAGGAAGGCCAGCCCCATGACGAAGAGGCCTACGGAGAACTTCAGGGCAGAACCGGGCTGCTTCCGGCCGAGTCTGGTCCACAGGGCGGCCATGATGCCGGCAAAGATGATGATGAACACCGGGTTGATGGACTGGACCCAGGCGGCAGGCATTTCCCAGCCGAAGAGGTTCCGGTCCAGCTTCTCTTCCGAGTAGACGGCAATGAAGGTGAACTGCTGCTGGAACAGCGCCCAGAACGCGGCAGAGGCGATGTACAGCGGGATAAACGCCGTCACCCGGCCGCGCTCGACGGCGGTGACCTTCTTGCTGCTGAAGATCAGGGCGAAGTACAGCACCGACGCGCCGATTGCGGCGTAGGCCATGGACATGGCCAGGTTCTCGGGGTTCACGGTGCCGGTCACGAGCAGCGCAGCGATGATCACGGCGATGCCGCCGAAGATCAGGCCGTAGCGGGTGCGCTGGGCAGCGGGAAGGGGATTCGGGACCCGCTGTGCTGCTTCGGGCAGCTTCTTGCGGCCCAGCGAGTAGATGACAAGGCCAATGGCCATGCCGATGGCGGCGGCGCCGAAGCCCCAGTGGAAGCCCTGGCTTTCCTGCAGCCAGCCGGTGACCAGCGGGCCAATCAGCGCGCCGGCGTTGATGCCCATGTAGAAGATGGAGAATCCGGCGTCGCGGCGTTCGTCTTTCTCGCCGTACAGGCTGCCGACGAGGGCGGTGGCGTTGGCCTTCAGCCCGCCGGAGCCCACGCCCACCAGCACCAGACCGGCGATCAGGCCGGGTATGCCGGGAACGAGCGCCAGCCCGATGTGGCCGGCCATGATCAGGATCGCCGCACCGAACAGCACCTTCTCCGAGCCGAAGAGCCGGTCAGCAAGCCACGCGCCGAGGATCGTGGAGAGGTAGACGCCGCCACCGTAGGCGCCGACGAGGCCGGCGGCCATGGCCTGTGGGATCTCAAGGCCACCCTGGGCGGCCGTGAAGTACATGTAGTAGAGGAGGATCCCCTGCATTCCGTAGAAGGAGAATCGCTCCCACATCTCTACGGAGAAAAGACTGGCCAGCATCTTTGGGTGGCCGAAAAACGAGGTGTCGCCCGGCGCCTTAGCGGAGGGACTGAACGAGGGATCGCCCGGCGTTGTAGCGGGGGGATTGGATAAATGAGTTGTGCTCATTTACTTAATGGTGACATTGTGACGCGCGATTGTCACATTCGAGCAGTCCGGAGGCAAGCAACCCGGATAGTGTTTTGCCTCTCTTTCGCCTCCCTTTCGCCGGATTTTCCGGGAGCCGGCCGCGGTGGGCGGCCGGGTCCCGGGCCGGGTGCTAGGCGGGCTCGCCGCCGTCGAACATGATGACCTGCCGGATGGCCTGGCCGTCAGCCAGCTGGTCCATGGCCTGGTTGATGTCGGCCAGGGCGATACGGTCCGAAATCAGCTCCTCGACCGGCAGTTTCCCGTCCCGCCACAGCTGGGCGTATTGCGGGATGTCCCGCGACGGTACGGCGGAACCGAGGTAGCTGCCCACGATCGTCCTCGCCTCGGCGGTGACGGTCAGCGGCGCCAGCTGGGCCCGGGCCTCGGGGGACGGCAGCCCGGCCGTGACGGTGGTGCCGCCGGGGGAGGTGGCGGCGAACGCGGTTTCGAACGCGCGGGCATTACCGGCGCACTCGATCACGTATCTGGCCTTGACGCCCTCCTCGAGGACCTGCTGCGGGGTGTACGTTTCGTGGGCGCCGAGGCGGCGGGCGTGATCGAGTTTCTGCTCCAGCGTGTCCACGGCGATGATCCGCGAGATGCCCTGCGAGATGGCGGTGATGAGCGCCGCCATGCCCACGCCTCCAAGGCCGACGATCATGATGCTGTCCTGCGGGCGCGGCCGGGCCGCGTTCAGCACGGCGCCGCCCCCGGTCAGTACGGCGCAGCCCAGGACCGCGGCTATGTCCGCGGGGATGTCGTCGTCCACCGGCACGGCCGACGCGCGGTCCACCACGGCATGGGTCGCGAAACCTGAGACGCCCAGGTGGTGGTGGACCGTCGCGCCGTTGCGGCTCAGGTGCCTGGATCCGTGCAGCAGCGTTCCGTCGTTGTTGCTCTTCGAGCCCGCGGTGCAGGGCAGCCTGCCGTCTTCGGCGCAGTTCGGGCAGCTCTCGCATCGCGGCAGGAAGGACATGACCACGCGCTGCCCGGGCCGCAGGTCGGCGACGGCGGAGCCGACCGTCACGATCCGGCCCGCGGCCTCATGGCCCAGAAGCATGGGGACCGGCCGGACCCGGTTGCCGTCGACGACGCTCAGGTCAGAGTGGCAGATCCCGGCGGCCTCCATCCGGACGAGGATCTCGGTGGGCCCGGGAGCCGCCAGCTCCAGCTCGGAGATGCTGATGGGCCTGGATTCCGCGAAGGGACGCGGGCGCCCGATTTCTTCAAGTACTGCACCGGTGATCTTCATCGATCCTCTTTCGCGGCCTGGTCGGGTTTGTGTGAACGATAGCCGCCGGTCGCAGCCAGCGTCCATTTGGGCGGTGCCTTGGGCGTCCCGACGACGGCCTGAGGGGAGGAGGGCACCGGCCGGGTTGTTCGCCACTTTCACCGCTTTGACCGCGTGCCGAGGGTCGCCGCCGCGGGCAAGAAAACCTCAAGGTAGCTCGGCGACAGTGTGAGCTATGGCTAGTTGGGGAAAGCGATATGGTCCCCCGAATCCGGCACCGCCGGCTGTGAGGGTAATGCCTTCCTCCACAGCGGCCTTTATCCTGCGACCACTGCGCCGGCATTGGGCCCCGGACTCCTCCGGGCGGTCCCCGACTTCGGACCGGGGCATGTGGCTTCACGGCTTCCTGATCGGCCTGACTGTTTTTGCCCTGATGGTCGCGGGCATTGTGCCGGGGCAGGCCGCAAGGGCCATCACCACCCTTCACGTCTTCGTCGCGGCCGGACAGTCGAACATGTCCGGGCGGGGCCTGCCCCTTGACAGTACGGATGACGTGGCAGACCCGCGCATCTTCCAGTACGGAGCGAAAACCCCCACGTTTCGGCCCGCTTCGGTGCCGTTGGACATGCACGACACGCCCAACGGACTTTCGCCCGCCACGACGTTTGCTCGGGAGTATCTAAAGACCCAGCCAGCAGACGTCGGAGTCCTCATCATCCCTGCAGCGCACGGCGACACCGCCTTCGACGGCCGGCCGGCGACTTTGACCTGGTCCGTCGGCACGGCTTCCGCCCCGGAGTACGATTTGGGGGCGCTTGCTGTCAAACAGACGTTGAGCGGCACAGCGGCGGCCAAAGCAGCCGGCTACGCCGTCGTCCTCAAGGGGATTCTCTGGCACCAGGGCGAGAGCAGCTCCGCCACAAGCACTGCGAGCTACAGCGCGAAGCTGGACCAGCTCATTGCCTACTTCCGCGACCAACTGTCCGCACCCAAGCTGCCCTTCGTCGTGGGACGGATGTCGCCGGAAGGCATCGCCGCCACACCGGGCAGGGGCAACGTGGACAGGAGCCACTACCAAACCCCAGGCCGCGTCGCCTATACCGGCTTCGCGCTCTCGATGGCCTGCGCCCTGAATCCGGGTGACTCAACCCACTTCTCCCGTGAAGGTATCGAATACCTGGGCAGGACATACCTTGCCGCGTACAGGCGGGCGATCGCGAACACTCAAACGTCCGACACCGCCACGCCTGATTTCGCCGTGCCGAACTGCGCTGGCAGGGCCATCGCCATAAACCCAACCCGATTCCTGGACACCAGGATTTGGCCGGGACGGGTGGCCGCGGGCAAATCGGTATCGTTCCGCGTCGCCGGCGTTAGGGGCGTTCCGGCCGACGCGTCTGCGGTCGTGGTGAACCTCACAGTGACCTCGCCGACGTCGAACGGCTACATAACCGCACACGCCTCCGGAACCGACAATCCGAGCACTTCGAACCTGAACTATGAAGCCGGGCAGACCGTTTCCAACCTCGCCATTGTGCCCCTGGGCGCGGACGGCCGGCTGACGCTCACCAACACGTCGTCCGGGTCAGCGCATTTGATCGTCGGAGTGTCAGCGTATTTCCACGAAGGCGTACCGTCCGCACCGGGGACGTTCAGTTCCGTCGCACCCACGCGGCTGCTGGATACGCGGTTGTCCTCGGGACCCGTTTCAGGCGGTCGATCGGTGACCTTTACAGTCGGCGGCAAGCTGGGGATTCCGATGAACGCATCCGCGGTGGTCCTGAACCTCACAACGACCCAGACGAAGAGCTTCGGTTTCCTGACCGCGTACCCCGCGGGTTCCACGAAGCCGACGGCGTCCAGCTTAAGCTACACAGCCGGGCAGACGGTGTCCAACCTCGTGGTGGTCCCCCTCGGGACTGACGGGAAGGTGACGGTTGCGAACACCTCGGCCGGCACGGCGGAGGTCATGGCAGACCTCCAGGGGTATTTCCTGCCAGGCAAACCAGCGCAGGCCGGAGCCCTCCGCGCCCTGAGCCCCACACGGTTCCTGGACACGCGGCTGTCCTCGGGCCCCGTGGCGGCGGGAGGATCGCTGACGTTCCACGTGCGCGGCGTCAAGGGAATCCCCACCACCGTGGCCGCCGTGGTGGTCAACCTGACCGCCACCGAATCCAGGTCCAGCGGGTTCCTCACGGCGTTCGGTTCTGGGGCGTCCACACCGAACGCGGCGAACCTGTCCTACGCGCGCGGACAGACGGTCGCCAACTTCGCTGTGATCCCGGTGGGGCCGGACGGCAATGTCAAGATTACGAATTTCTCGACGGGATCGGTGCAGATCATCGTCGATCTCGCGGGCTACTTCCGCGGGTAGGTCTCCGATGAGCCGCTGAACGGTGCGGCACTTGGAAACGGTGGGGCGCGCTTCTTCCTTGGGCTGCCCCGCGGGACATGCCCATTCTTGGCGCCCATGCCTGGACAAGATGGCATCATGTCCAGTCCTCGAGGCTAGGGGTGGGCATGTCCGCGGTGAGCGCTGGACATATCCCGTGTTCGGTCTGAGGCGTGGACATGTGCCGTGGCCAACGGGAGGGGTGGGCATGTCCTCTGGGAAGCCCGGGGCAGGAGCGAGGGCTAGAACCCCAACTGGGCGGCCACCTGCAGCAGCAGCCCCTCGGAGCCCATCGGCCCGATCAGTTGTATGCCCATCGGCAGGCCGGAACCCGGGGCGCCGCCGGTCCAGTGCACCGGAATGCTGATGGCAGGCAGTCCGCAGACGTTCACCATGGAGGACCACGGCGCGTATTCGCATTGCTTGCGGTAGTCGCCGTCGGCGTCGCCCGCCCATTCCGCAGCCGGCCAGTAATCCCCGCCGTGCGTCGCGGCCGTGAACCAGCCCACCGGGCGGGGCGTCTGCGCCAGGGCCGGCGTGAGGATGAGGTCCCACTGGCTGTACTGGGCGATCGTGTCGCGCTGGAACTGCCGGAGGAAACCGAGGGCTTCGTTGAGTTTCGCCGCACTCCGCTGCTGCGCCCGGCGCCGGAACGTCCTGGTGAGCGGGGTCAGGAGCGCCTCGCGCTGAGGTGGGATCCGCGCGCTGCCGATCCCGGCCGTCCAGGCTGTCGTGAAAGCGGCCGCGTAGCGGTTGTCATAGCGAATCGCGGCCTCTGAGGTCGCGTGTCCCGCCGCCTCCAGCCGCGCGACGCCGTCGGACAGTGCCTCGAGCGCCTCAGGATCCGGGGTGAAGGGGAAAGCGGTTTGCCACGGGCTGTCCAGGCTGATTCCGATCCGCAGCCGGCGCGGTTCCCTTGTGGTCAGGTCGAGGTAGCTGGAACCCGGCGGGACCGCGGGGGCGGGGGCCGGTGCCGCGGGCATCAGGGCATCCAAAAGCAGCGCGGCATCGGCGGCCGAGCGCGCGAGCGGCCCGGCAACCACGAGATGGGCCGGATCGCCGGAGCTTTCCCCGGCAGGCACCAGCCCTCGCCCGGGTTTCAGCCCGACCAGTCCGCACGCCGCAGCCGGAATCCGCACCGAGCCGCCGCCGTCGGATCCGGGGGCGAAGGGCAGCAGCCCCGCCGCCACGGCGGCAGCGCTGCCGCCCGAGGATCCGCCCGAACTGCGGCTGGGTGCATGTGGATTGCGCGACGGCGGGGCGATCCGGTTCTCGCTGTACGCCGTCAGGCCGAACTCCGGGACCTGTGTCTTGCCCAGCGACACCACCCCCGCCGCCTTGAGCGCGGCGGCGAGGGCGCTGTCGGCCAGCGCGGGCTTGCGGTCGAGCGCGGCGCTTCCGTGCGTGGTGACCACCCCCGCCACATCCGTCAGGTCCTTGAAGGCGACCGGCATCCCATGCAGCGGCGCCAGGGCTTCGCCGGTCCGGGTTCGGAGGGCGTGGACGTGGTCGGCTGCCGCGGCATCCTTCCGCGCCTGGTCCGCGGTGACGGTGATGAATGCCCCGAGGTGCGGGTTCCGGGCTTCGATGCGGTACAGGAAATGATCGGTGGCCTGCCTGGCGGAGAGCTCCCCGGAACGGAGCGCCTCGCGGAGCTGGACGGCGGCGAGCTCGTGGATTTCAGCCAAGGAAGCCGGACTTCAGCCGTTCGCGGGGCCATGCGGGTTCCGTGCCCGCCGGACATGCCCATTTTTGGGACCTGCGGGAGGACACCTTGGCATCATGTCCAGCGCTCGCAGCGAGGGGAGGGCATGTCCCGGGGCGGGGGCCGCGGACGGGCCGCTCCGCGGGGTGTTCGGCAGCCATGAGTCTCCTTTGCGGTCCCCAGAAGCGTAACGTGCCGCCAGCCGGGCACCGCTGCCGGCAGCGGGGGATACGCTGGGATCGGAGCTTGAATTCTGCGGAAAGGGTGAACATGAGCGACTTCCAGAGCGTAAGCGTGTCTGGCATCCCCGATGGTGCCAAGATCGTGGACGTCCGCGAGGACTATGAATGGGCCGCGGGACACGCCGAGGGCGCCCTGCACATCCCCATGGACCAGCTGCCGGCCCGGATCGAGGAGCTCGACCCGGACGAGGACGTGTATGTCATTTGCCGCACCGGCGGCCGCTCCTACCGGGCCACCCAGTGGCTGGTGGGAATGGGATATTCCGCCGTGAATGTGGCCGGCGGCATGGACCAGTGGGTCGAGACCGGCATGCCGCTGGTCTCGGACAACGGCCTCAAACCGGTCGTCCTGTAACCGAAGAAGGAAGACCTGATGCCCGCACCCACCGTCACCTACACATTCCTCGGACCCGAGGGCACCTTCACCGAGGCGGCCCTGATGCAAGTCCCGGGCGCGGCGGACGCCATCCGCATCCCGTCATCGAATGTGAACACGGCGCTGGACAAGGTGCGGGACGGTTCCGCCGACGCGGCCATGGTGCCGATTGAAAACTCGGTCGAAGGCGGTGTGACGGCCACCCTCGACGCAATCGCCACCGGCCAGGAACTCAGGATCCTCCGGGAGGCCCTGGTGCCCATCAGCTTCGTCCTTGTGGCCAGACCGGGAGTGGCGATCGGGGACATCCGGCGGATCTCCACCCACGGCCACGCCTGGGCCCAGTGCAGGCTCTGGGTCGAAGCCAATATTCCTCATGCGGAATATATTCCGGGGTCGTCCACCGCCGCGGCCGCGATGGGCCTGCTGGGCGGCGACGGCGCCCACTACGACGCGGCGATCTGCGCCCCGATCGTGGCCGCCGAGCAGCCGGGGCTGGCCGTGCTGGCAGACAACATCGGCGACAACCCCGGCGCCGTCACCCGGTTCGTGCTCGTGGGCCGCCCGGGCCAGCTGCCGGACCGCACCGGCGCGGACAAGACTACCGTGGTGGTGCCGCTGCCCGAGGACCGGCCGGGTGCACTGATGGAGATCCTGGACCAGTTCGCGACCCGCGGCGTGAACCTGAGCCGGATCGAATCCCGGCCGACCGGGCAGTATCTGGGCCACTACTTCTTCAGCATTGACGCCGATGGCCATGTGGCTGACGCCCGGGTGGCCGACGCGCTTGCCGGCCTCCACCGGATCAGCCCGGCCACCCGCTTCCTCGGCTCGTACCAACGTGCCGACGGCACCCGGACCAGCGTGGCACCGCATACCTCGGACCAGGCATTCCGGTCCGCGCATGCGTGGGTGAAAGACATACTGGGCGGAGCATCTGCCGAGGTGGAATATACGCCGGGGGCTTCGCCCAAAGCGTAGGCAAATGCCATCCGGTGCCCTTCCACCCCCTCCCAACTGTGCGTATGCTTGCCTGATCCATATTGGGGAAGTCCCCTAACGGAGGGAGCGGGTCATGTCAGGCACCAGCACAGACAACGACGGCCAGGGAATGATCGTCAATCCCAAGCCGACGGCTGACAACCAGGACTGGGACGGCGACGACGCCGACCGCGCGGACCGCCTGCGCTTCGAAGAAGAACAGGCAATGATCCGGGAGCAGTCCGAAGCCCGGGCCGCCAAGGCTGCCGCGGAAGCGAAGAAGGCGGAAGAGGCAAAGAAGGCCGCCAGCGCCTAGTCACCGCTCCAGCCGCCGTCGGCCTAGCCGACTTCGGTGCCGTCCTTGACCCGGACCAGCAGGGATCCCGGGGCCACCTGGACGGTGACCTTCGTGGCCTCGCCGGAAGGGTCGCCGTCGACCTGGGTGGGCAGGGGTTCGGAGCTCCGGATGGTGATCTTGCCCGACCGGTAATACGTCATGACCGGCAGTTCCTTCTTGTGCTTCAGAACAATCTTTGTGTACATGGCCAGCCAGCCGATTGCACTGCGCGGGCTCATCACCACGATGTCCAGCATCCCGTCATCGATCATCGCCTGGGGGATGAAATCGATGCCCCCGGGGATCAGGCCGCAGTTCGCGAAGAGGACGCTGCGGATACTCCGGAACTGTTCGGGCTGGTCATCCAGGGCAATGGAGACCTTTTTGCGCCGCCCCACCAGGTGCCGGGCGCCGGCCTCCGTGTACGCGAGCCAGCCCACCGCCTTCTTCAAATCGTCGTTCGTATCATTGACCACTTCGGCGTCCATGCCGATACCCGCGATCACCAGGAAGGTGTATTGCGCCGACTCTCCGGTGCGTGAATTGTCCAGGGTGAGCCGCGCCGTGTCGATAAACCGCTGGTGTCCGAACAAGGCGGCCTGCACATTGCCTGGGAGGTCCCCCACCTCCAGATGCACATTGCGGGCCAGGAGGTTGCCCGTGCCCAGCGGAATCAGGCCCATCGCGATGTCCGTCCCGGCGAGGATCTCAGCCACCACGCGCACGGTACCGTCGCCGCCGCAGGCCAGGACGACGTCGGCTCCGTAGGCCACCGCCGCCCGCGCCTGGGAAAAGCCGGGGTCCTCGGCTGTGGTTTCAAAGATGCGGGGCGGCTGCCAGCCTGCCTCGGCGCACGCCGCTTCAATCAGGCTCCGCGCCTCGGCGGACCTGGCCTTGATGGGATTCAGGACCACGGCAACTCTCTGGTGGCCCAGGCCCGGGCTGTGGGTTTCCTCCCACACGGCCCTGCGGGTGTGCTTGGCCTTCAGCCGGCGCACTCCCCACCAACTGGAGACGGCAAACGCCAGGACCCCAGCGATGACGAGGTACAGCAGCCAGTCGCGCATTGTGATCCAACAGTATCCCGCCAGCGCCCCCGCATCGGGTTGCCCGGGAACGGCGACCGGATTGGATACTCTTGTCTGGTGATCGACGTAAAAGACCTCAGCGAAAATCCGGACAAGTTCCGTGCCAGCCAGCGCGCCCGTGGCGCCGACGAATCCGCGGTGGACGCGATCATCGCTGCGGACTCGGCCAGGCGCGCAGCGCTGATCCGGTTCGAGAACCTCCGGGCCGAACAGAACGTCTTCGGCAAGAAGGTCGCGCAGGCCAAGGGCGAGGAAAAGCAGGCCCTCCTCGCGGACGTGAAGGTCCTGGCCGCCTCGGTCAAGGCCGCATCTGCCGAGGCGGATGTTGCCCAGAGCGCCCACGAGGAACTGCTCCGAAGCATCCCCAACCTGATCGAGGACGGTGTCCCGGCCGGCGGCGAGGACGACTACATCGTGGTCAAGACGGTTGGCACGCCGCGCGAGTTCCCCGACTTCGAGCCCAAGGACCACCTGGAAATCGGTGAGCTGATCGGGGCCATCGACATGGAACGCGGGGCCAAAGTGTCCGGCTCACGCTTCTACTTCCTGCGCGGAGTCGGCGCCCGGCTTGAGATGGCGCTGCTTCAGATGGCGATGGAACAGGCGATCGACGCCGGCTTCGTCCCCATGATCACGCCCACCCTGGTGCGTCCGGAAACCATGCAGGGCACCGGCTTTGACGTCAAGCACGACGCCGAGATCTACCGTCTCGCCGAAGACGACCTTTACCTTGTGGGCACCTCCGAAGTAGCCCTCGCCGGCTACCACGCCGACGAGATCCTGGACCTTTCGGGCGGTCCGGTCCGCTACGCGGGCCAGAGCTCCTGCTACCGCCGCGAGGCCGGTTCGCACGGCAAGGACACCCGCGGCATCATCCGGGTCCACCAGTTCAACAAGGTGGAGATGTTCATCTACACCACTGTTGAGGAGGCGGCCGGCGAGCACGCCCGGCTCCTGGCGTGGGAAGAAGAGATGCTGGCCAAGTGCGAACTCCCGTACCGCGTGATCGACACCGCGGCCGGGGACCTGGGCAATTCAGCGGCCCGGAAGTTCGACTGCGAGGCGTGGGTTCCCACCCAGGGCGCCTACCGGGAGCTGACCTCCACGTCCAACTGCACCACGTTCCAGGCGCGCCGCCTGAACATCCGTGAACGGATTTTCAACGAGGACGGTGCGCCCAAGGGCACCCGGGCCGTGGCCACGCTCAACGGCACCTTGGCAACCACCCGCTGGATCGTTGCCATCCTGGAGCACCACCAGAACCCCGATGGGTCCGTCAACGTCCCCGCAGCGCTGCAGAAGTACCTCGGCGGCATGACGGTGTTCCCCGTCCTATAACCACCGTCCTTTAACCACCAGCCGGGCCTCCGGTGGCCGCCGGGTAAATATTCACACTGTGGACAGGCTGTGGGTGTTTACCACAAGTTAACGCCTTGCTGTGGCGTGTGTCCTAGCGGCCGTCGGGGGTGTCTGCTCTACTTGTGAGATGACAACTATGACTGAATCCTCAGTCGCCGGCAACGATGACCGGCGCACCACACACCAGAACATGACAGACCAGAACACGGCAGACCATACCAGGAACGTCCGGGACCAAAGTGCCCTGAACGGCGCCGGCAGCAAGCTGCTGATCGCTCTCGACGTCGATGGCACCCTTGTGGACCACGACGGGCACATGTCAGTTCCTGTCCGCGAGGCCGCCCAGGCCGTGGTGGCCGCAGGCCACCACGTCATGATCGCCACCGGCCGCTCCCTCAACGCCACATTGCCCGTCATCGAGCACATCGGAATCGACACCGGTTACGCAGTGTGCTCCAACGGCGGCGTGATCCTGCGCATCGACTCGGGCTTGCCGGACGGCTACGAAGTCCTCCACAAGGCAACGTTTGACCCGGGCCCTGTGCTTCGGGCCCTGCGCAAGCGGCTGCCCACCGCAAAGTACGCCCTCGAGGACGAAGAAGGTAATTTCCTGTCCACGGAGCGCTTCCAGGACGCCAGCTTCGGTGTCGAGGCGGTGGGCGTCGACTTCCAGACCATGCTGGAGGCAACCGCTGTGCGCGTGGTGGTCTTCAGCTCGGAAAACACGCCCGAAGAGTTCAACGCCGCCATCCGCCACATCGGTCTCGCCGGCGTGACGTATTCGGTGGGCTGGACGGCGTGGCTGGACATTGCCGCGGCCGGCGTCACAAAAGCCAGTGCCTTGGAGCACCTCCGCGACCGGCTCAGCATCGACACCCAACGCACGGTCGCCGTCGGCGACGGCCGCAACGACATCGAGATGCTGACCTGGGCACGCCGCGGCGTGGCCATGGGGCAGGCCCCCGTGGAAGTGATTGCCGCCGCGGATGAGGTGACGAAGTCGGTCTACGACGACGGCGCCGCGCACGTGCTTCGCAGCCTCCTCTAGCCGCCGGCGGCGGCGGCGGACGGGCGGTGCCGGTGAGAGACCCTCCGGCTAGCGGACGTCGAGGATGAGGCCCAGGAGACGGGCCGCAGCGGGACGGGCCGCGTACTCTTCGTTCCACTGGGACCGGGCCACGGCTTTGCTCACGGCCTGGGTTGTGATCCCGAGCTCCTCGGCCACCGCCTTCTGCTGACCACGCACGCCCGGGGTGAGCAGGTCCAGCACCCGCCATTCCGCCTGGCTCCGGTCGTGCACAATGTGGCCCAGGAGGCGCAGGACGGCCTCGGCCTCGGCCGCGAGATCGGCCAGCGGGCCTTCTACGGCCACACGGACCCGGTCCTTGCCGTTGCGGAGGCGATCCACGGCGCGCCGGGCGTAGATCAGCCCGTGGCCCGAGGCGTCCTTGATCTGGTTCGGCAGGGGTTCATTGACCGGCCCCACCCCAATGCCCACGTACCAGCTGCCGCTGCGCAGGGCGATCATGGCCGCCTCCACCGCCTGGTGCGGACAGTCCAGGATGCCTTGGACCTCGTCCTCCACGGAACGGTCGAAATCGAGGCGCGCCGGAATGTGCCGCAGGTCCTTGAGGAGCTGCGGCACACGGTCGCCGTCGCGCCGGCTGTCGGTTTGATTGATGGTCAGCGTGAACATTCTGGATGACACACTACCCGGTGGCACTTGCCGGGCAAGTGCCCGGCGAGACTCGCAGGGCCGGGACCGTAACAGTGGCGCTTACCGGGCGACTATCCGGCTGCTAGGTCGGAGAGTTGGCCGGAGGGCAGATGGATCCAGCCCTCGCTCAGGGCAGCCGCGGCGTGCCCGGGGCCGGGCCGCAGTGTCCTGCCGAGAGCGACTGCCCGCGCTGTCAATGAGGCAATGACGGCATCGAACATGTCATCGGACGCCGCAAGATCGTCCCGGTACCCCGAGAGGTCCAGCCACGGGGCCTTGAGCGTCAGATCCGCCACGGCGGAGGACAGCCTTTCGGCTTCTGGCGCCCCGCGTCCCTTGTAGCCGCGGGCGTGGATCCCCCAGATCTTCAGGGATGGCGCCGGATAGACCTCCGCGAGCCGGCCGGAGCCATCCCTGGCCTGCGGCCCCGAGTCCCGGGCGATCTTGGCCTGGATGACGGCGCACCTCATGGCCGGGTGGGCCAGCCGGTCCGCGGAGACGCTGAGCGGAATCAGCCCGGTCCTGCCCGTGACGAACCGGTCCGTGTCACGGTAAGCGAGCAGCCGGCGGCCCTCGATCCCGTCGTAGCTGAGGACCGGCCCGGCGTCGAAAGCCAAATGCCCTGCAATGAAAGGCAGGAAGGCGTCAGGCCAGCCGAGGGGGCAGTCGATGCCCGTCATGTCGCTGGCGCCGAAGAGGCTGAGAATCTCCTCGTCGTCCACGTCCAGGGACAGATGCGCCAGGCGGGCCGCGCCGCCGTCGTCCCATTCGATGAGGGCCGCAGCCGTCTTCTTCGCGGCCGCAGCGAGGTCGACGCCGAGGGTCCTCACCGCTGCGCCCGCCAGCACTTAAAAAACGCGGGGTCCCTTACCGCCCAATCCGGCGACCCGGATGGGCGGTAAGGGACCCCGCGTTGGAGTGCAGGAACGGTCAGTGACCGGCCGCCGGCACGTAGCGCTTGATGGACGCTTCGAGCTCGGCCTCGGCGGCGGCGCGGTCGCCCCAGCCCTCGGCCTTGACCCACTTGCCCGGCTCCAGGTCCTTGTAACGGGTAAAGAAGTGCTCGATTTCCTTGATGAGGAACTCGCTGACATCGCTGATCTCTTTGATGTGGTCGAACCGGGCGTCGGTCGGGACGCAGAGAACCTTGGCGTCGCCGCCGCCGTCGTCGGTCATGTTGAAAACGCCGATCGGGCGGGACTCGACGATGACGCCGGGGTACAGGTCGAAGTCCTGCAGGAGCACCAGCGCGTCCAGCGGATCTCCGTCTTCACCCAAGGTGTTCTCGAAGAAACCGTAGTGAGTGGGGTACTGCATCGACGTGAACAGGACGCGGTCCAGGCGGACGCGGCCGGTCTCGTGGTCGACTTCGTACTTGACGCGCGATCCCTTGGGGATCTCGATGGTCACGTCATGCTTCATGGAATGCTCCTTGACGAATTCAGGGGTGCGCGGCACGCGTGACGAAGGCAAAAAGCAGTGTCGGTGCCGCCGACTACTATTGAGGATATAGCGAGAGGCGCTGGTTTCAGGAACTAGTGAGGACATTTCAGGACTAAGGACCAGCAGCAGCATGAAACCGATAACCAGCCGCGCCGGCACCGCACCGGGGCCCGGCAGGCTTCGCGGGATCCTCGCACCGCTGCTCCAGACCGTCCTGGTGGTGGCGCTGGCACTGCCGGCCGGGATCGCCATCGCCCCGGCATTCCTCGGCCCGGACCAGCCCCGGGGCGCTTCGGCATCAACGCCGGCCTGGCAGCAGATTCCCGCGACGCTGAGCGGCCCCGGCAGCGATGCGGACGGAATCCGGCCACTCAGCGACGCCGCGCCAATCCCCGCCGGCGCAGCCCTCGCGGCACAGCTCAACGAGACCCTTAAGCCCGCCGGCGCCGGCACCTTCACCGGGATCGTCCAGGACGCCGCCACGGGAGAGGTGCTCTTTGAACGCGGGGCCGACGAGGCCCGCGTTCCCGCGTCGAACATGAAGCTCCTCACAGCCGGCGCCGCACTGCGTGTCCTGGGCCCGGACCGCCGCTTCAGCACCCGGGTGGTGGCAGGGCCAACGCCGGGCTCGGTGGTCCTGACCGGCGGTGGCGATGTCCTCCTGGGCGCCGGCGAATCCGCCCCCGGGGCCGTCCTGGGCCGCGCCGGGCTCGCCACGCTCGCCGAGGCAACGGTCCATGCCCTCAAGGCCAACGGCGCGAGCGGCGCCGTCAGCGTCCTGCTCGATGACTCCCTCTTCAGTGGCCCCTCGCTCAGCCAGGCGTGGAGCCCCGAGGACGTCGCTGCCGGGGAGACGGCCCCGCTGTTCCCGCTGGCACTGAACTCGGCCAGGTTCGATCCCGCCAAGACCACCGGAACCCGCCCGCAGGACGCCGCCATGACCGCCGCCGAGGCGTTCGCCGCCAGGCTTACCTCGGCAGCGGCGGCCGCTGGGCTCTCCGTGACCCCCGGGGTCACCCGGGTCCAGCCCGGAGACGCGCCTGACAGTGAACCCGGGAAAGCCACTGAACACGGGAAAGGCAGCGCCCCCGCCAAGGTCCTGGCCGAGGTCCAGTCCGCCACACTGGGCCAGCAGGTGGACCTCATGCTGCAGACCTCGGACAACTACCTGGCCGAGGTATTGGGACGGATGACCGCCCTCGGCGACGGCCGGGCCGGCAGCGGCGAGGACGCCATTGCCGCCGTGCTGCAGCAGGTCCGGGGCATGGGCGTTCCCACTGATGCCCTCCGTGCCGCGGACGTCTCCGGCCTGGCCCTGGCCAACCGGGTCTCGGCCCGGCAGCTCACGGACGTGGTCCGGGCCATGACCTCGGGGACGGACACCCGGTTGCGCGCCGCCCTTTCGGGATTCCCGGTCGCCGGGCTCACCGGAACCCTGGGGGGCCGGTATGTGGAGGGAGCCTCGGCCGCGGGCGCCGGTCTGGTCCGCGCCAAGACGGGCACGCTGAACACTGTCATTGCGCTCAGCGGTTACGTCGTCGACGCCGACGGCCGACTGCTGGTCTTTTCCTTCGTGGGGAACGGCCTGACTCCCGGCGCCGCGAACAAGGCCGCCCTGGACCGCTCCGCCGCCGTTCTCGCAGGCTGCGGCTGCCGCTGACGGACCCTGCCGGATCTGAACGAACGGGGGACCACCCGGTTCGCCGGTCAGCGAAAATTAAGGCGCATTGTCCGGCCCCTGTGTTCTGATGGATCCCATGGAGTCCTCTGCGCGCGAGACAACAAGCGAGCCATCACGAAAAACCTCGGGTGAGACCTCGGTCCAGGCCCAAGGTCTTATCAATTGGGAGCTCGCCGCGTCCACGGCGGCGCGCCTGACGCCCGCGGGCCCCGTCCTGGGCGCCGCAGAGATCGGCGCCGCGGTGGAAAACCTGCGGCTCATGGCAGACCTTTCGGTGCCGCACGTCCACGACATCACCGGGCTTGACGCCGCCAGGGACCTGCGTGATTCCGAGGTCCTCGTGGTGGACAGGGCCTCATGGGCCAAGGCCAACACCCAGAGCTTCGCCGTGATGCTCAAGCCCGCCATGGAAAAGCTGCTGGAGGGCCGCGCAGCCCTGAGCCCCGGAGCCACCAGCGTCAGCGCGGCCATCACCGGCAGTCAGCTGGGCGCCATCCTGGCCTTCCTTTCCAGCAAAGTCCTGGGCCAGTACGATCCCTTCTCCGCGCTGGCCGAAAACTCCACGGCCCCCGCATCCGGGCGCCTTCTGCTCGTCGCGCCGAACATCATCGCCGTGGAACGGGAACTGAAAGTCGCTCCCGAGGACTTCCGGCTCTGGGTCTGCCTCCACGAACAAACCCACCGGGTCCAGTTCGCCGCCGCCCCGTGGCTGCGGCACCACATGCTCCAGGAGATCGAAAACCTCAGCGGCATGCTGCTGGGCAACGTCGATTCGCTGGTGGAACGGGCCTCCGCGGCCGCGAAGTCGCTGAAGGACCGGGCGGCGCCCGGCGCCGCGCCGGGACGGGGCGCCATCCTGGACCTGCTCCAGAACCCGGAGGAAAAGGCGGCCCTGTCCCGCCTCACCGCCCTCATGAGCCTGCTCGAGGGCCACGCCAACGTGGTCATGGACGCCGTGGACGCCAGCATCGTCCCCTCCGTGAAGACCATCCGGCAGCGGTTCAACGCCCGCGGCCAGGACCGCGGCATGATCGAGAAATTCATCCGCAACCTGCTCGGTCTCGACGCCAAGATGCGCCAGTACAGTGACGGCGCCAAGTTCGTCCGCGAAGTGGTGGACGCCGCCGGCATGGCAGGATTCAACAAAGTCTGGGAGCACGCCGGCCACCTCCCCAGCGAAGCCGAGATCCACGACTCGAAGCTCTGGCTCGACCGGATGGGCCTCTAGCCGCCATGACTGTCAGCAGCGGTGTTGGTTCGACCTCCGTTTCCAGCGGACGACGCCGGCCCGGCCGCCTCGCGCCGGTGGTCGGCACGGCCCGGAAAATGCTGCAGGACGCCCTTGCTGCGGCCGGCTACCCGGAACGCGTCCTGGTCGCCTGCAGCGGCGGCCCGGACTCCCTGGCCCTCGCCGCCGTTGCCGCCTATTTCGCCCGCCGCGCCCATGTGGACGGCCACCCCGTGGCCGTTGGCGCCGTCGTCGTGGACCACCAGCTGCAGCCCGGCTCTGCCGGTGTCGCCGCACTCACCGCCCGGGCCCTCGAGGACCTCGGACTCTCGCCCGTGCAGATCAGGACGGTCGACGTCGCCTCCACCGGCATCGGCCCCGAGGCGGCCGCCCGGGACGCCCGCCACGCGGCCCTGGAGGCCGCGGCCGAGGAGACGGGTGCCGGCGCGATCCTGCTCGGCCACACGCTCGATGACCAGGCCGAGCAGGTGCTCCTGGGCCTGGCGCGCGGCTCGGGCACCCGCTCCCTGGCCGGAATGAGGCCCTCCCGGGGGCGGCTGTTGCGCCCGTTCCTGGGCCTGCGGCGGGCGGACACCCTGGAGATCTGCCGCGTCGAGGGGCTGGAACCCTGGCACGACCCGTCCAATACCGATCCCGCGTTCGCGCGCTCCCGGACAAGGGTTGAAGTGCTGCCCCTGCTGGAGGACAAACTCGGCCCCGGCGTCGCCGAATCCCTGGCCCGCACTGCCGCGATCCTGCAGCTCGACGCCGACTACCTCGAGGACGTGGCGAACGACACCTTCGGCCGGCTGCGGGAGCAGGCCGGTGAGGAGATCAGCCTTCCGGAGGCCGCGTTGCGGGACCTTGCCCCGGCCGTGAGGTTCCGGGTGATTGCCAAGGCCGCCGCCGCCGTCGGGGGTCAACAGCCCAGCTACCAGCGACTGCTCGCCGCCGAAGCGCTGCTGCGCCGGCAGGGATCGGCAGGCCCGGTGGAGCTTCCCGGAGGCGTCAGCGTCTACCGGCTCTCGCTCGCGGAGCTCCTCGCTGCGGGGCCGTCCGCCTCCGCCGGTGTTCCCCGCGAAGCCGCCCGCTGTGGGAAGCTTGTATTCCGGCCTCAACGGCCGCCCCGAAATTAGTCGCACCCCGCATCTACACAGGAGCCATTGGTGGATTCAAACGACGTCCAGGCAGACCTCAAACACGTTCTCTACACCAAGGAACAGATCCAGCAACGGATCACCGAACTCGCGGCGCAGATCGACAAGGACTATGAGGGACGCGACCTCCTGATCGTCGGCGTCCTCAAGGGCGCCGTCATGGTCATGGCAGACCTGGCCCGTGCACTGCACAGCCACGTTTCCATGGACTGGATGGCCGTCTCCTCGTACGGCTCCGGCACCCAGTCCTCCGGCGTGGTCCGCATCCTCAAGGACCTCGACACGGACCTCATGGGCAAGGACGTCCTGATTGTCGAGGACATCATCGACTCGGGCCTCACGCTCTCCTGGCTCAAGACGAACCTGGAATCCCGCGGCACCGCCTCAGTGGAAATCTGCACCGCTTTCCGCAAGCCGACGGCCGCCAAGGTCAAAATCGACGTCAAGTACGTCGGTTACGACATTCCCAACGAGTTCGTCGTGGGCTACGGCCTGGACTATGCCGAGAAGTACCGCAACCTGGACTTCGTCGGCACCCTGGCACCGCACGTCTACGAGTAGACCGCTCACGCAGAGGCACCCGCGCCCGGGACCCGGGCGGGGCAAGGCCCGGCCCAGCTACGCCCACAGGGAACTTTTGCCCTTCACCGTGCGTGAGTTAGTGCGACGGTGTATAGCTAGAACCTGACGCAGCACCACACGCGCGCAGAACGGTCGCCGTGCAGCACTACCAGGAGGGACGGGGCCAGCCCCCGAACAGATGAAAGCTAAGAGTTTCTTCAAGGGCCCCGGCATCTGGATTGTCGTCGTGGTGGCCATGCTCCTGCTGGCATTCGCCACTCTGGCGCCCGGCGGTGCTAGCCGGATCGACACTGACAAGGGCCTTGAACTGCTGAGCACCAGCGGCAAGGTTGATCAGGCCAAGATTTTCGACGCCGAGAACCGTGTGGACCTGGTCCTGAAGGACAACCTGCAGGTCGACGGGCAGGACAAGGGCAAGAACGTCCAGTTCTACTTCGTCAACGCCCGCGCCCAGGATGTCGTCAAGGCAGTCACGGACGCCAAACCGTCCGGCGGCTTCACCGACCAGCCCATCGAAAACAACTGGTTCTCCGGGCTGTTCTCCCTGCTGGTGCCGGTGCTGCTGCTCGGTGTCCTGTTCTGGTTCCTGCTCTCACGGATGCAGGGCGGCGGGTCCAAGGTCATGCAGTTCGGCAAGTCCAAGGCGAAGCTCGTCAACAAGGACATGCCCCAGGTGACCTTCAGCGATGTCGCCGGCTCCGATGAAGCCGTCGAGGAACTCGAGGAGATCAAGGAGTTCCTGCAGGAACCGGCCAAGTTCCAGGCCGTCGGCGCCAAGATCCCCAAGGGCGTGCTGCTCTACGGCCCTCCGGGCACCGGCAAGACCCTGCTGGCCCGCGCGGTCGCCGGCGAGGCCGGCGTACCCTTCTTCTCCATCTCCGGTTCCGACTTCGTGGAAATGTTCGTCGGTGTGGGCGCCTCCCGCGTCCGCGACCTCTTCGAGCAGGCCAAGTCGAACGCGCCGGCCATCATCTTCGTCGATGAGATCGACGCCGTCGGCCGGCACCGCGGCGCCGGAATCGGCGGCGGCAACGACGAGCGCGAGCAGACCCTGAACCAGCTGCTGGTTGAAATGGACGGCTTCGACGTCAAGACCAACGTCATCCTGATTGCCGCCACCAACCGCCCCGACGTCCTGGACCCGGCACTGCTGCGTCCGGGCCGCTTCGACCGGCAGATTTCGGTCGAGGCCCCCGACCTGATCGGCCGCGACCAGATCCTGCAGGTGCACGCCAAGGGCAAGCCGATGGCTGCCGGCGTCGACCTCAAGGCCGTTGCCAAGAAGACCCCCGGCTACACCGGCGCGGACCTGGCCAACGTCCTGAACGAGGCGGCACTGCTGACCGCCCGCTCCAACGCGAACCTGATCGATGACCGTGCCCTCGACGAGGCGATCGACCGCGTCATGGCCGGCCCGCAGAAGCGCAGCCGGGTCATGAAGGAACACGAACGCAAGGTCACCGCCTACCACGAGGGCGGCCACGCGCTCGTCGCCGCGGCCCTGCGGAACTCCGCCCCGGTCACCAAGATCACCATCCTGCCCCGCGGCCGTGCCCTGGGCTACACCATGGTGGTCCCGGAAAACGACAAATACTCCGTCACCCGCAACGAGCTGCTCGACCAGATGGCCTACGCCATGGGCGGGCGCGTCGCCGAGGAACTCGTCTTCCACGACCCGTCCACGGGTGCGTCCAACGACATCGAGAAGGCCACCGGGATCGCCCGGAAAATGGTCACCGAGTTCGGCATGAGTGAAAGGGTCGGGTCGGTGCGGCTCGGCCAGGGCGGCGGCGAGCCGTTCCTGGGCCGCGACGCCGGCCACGAGCGCAACTACTCGGACCAGATCGCGTACATCGTCGACGAGGAAGTCCGCCGCCTGATCGACGGCGCGCATGACGAGGCCTACGCCATCCTGACCGAGAACCGCGACGTCCTGGACGAGCTGGCCCTGGAACTGTTGGAGCGCGAGACCCTGAACCAGGCCGAAATCGCCCAGGTCTTCACCAATATCCGCAAACGCGACTTCCGCGACGTCTGGCTTTCCAAGGAGACCCGCCCGGTCCAGGACGCCGGCCCGGTGGAGTCACGCCGTGAAAAGGCGGAACGTGAAGCGCAGGAGGAAGCCACCCATGCCCGGCTCGAAGAGCCCCTGGATGCCCAGCCGCCGCATGCGCAGGGTGTTGGCGGGCAGGAGTCCTTCCAGGGCGGTGCAACAGATATCGGGACTGATGGTCATCCCCGCTAGGCTTCTTCTGTGACTTCTAACTTCGATGATGACGTAACCGCCCCCGCTGCCGCCCCGGCGGGGGACGGGGAATCCCAGCATTCCAAGACCAAGGTGGACCGCCCCAGGATCGAAGCCGCCGTGCGGGAAATCCTGCTCGCAATCGGCGAGGACCCGGATCGCGGCGGGCTCCTGGACACCCCGAAGCGGGTGGCCAAGGCCTATGCGGAAATGTTTGCCGGCCTGCACCACGACCCCGCCGAGATCCTGGCCACCACGTTCGACCTTGACCACGAGGAACTCGTGCTGGTCAAGGACATCCCGTTCTACTCCACCTGCGAGCACCACCTGGTGCCGTTCCACGGGGTGGCGCATGTTGGCTACATCCCGTCCCACGACGGCAAGGTCACCGGCCTGAGCAAACTGGCCCGGCTGGTGGATATGTTCGCCAAGCGCCCGCAGGTGCAGGAACGCCTGACCACCCAGATCGTCGAGGCCCTCGTCAGCCACCTCAAACCGCGCGGCGCGATCGTCGTCGTCGAATGCGAACACCTGTGCATGTCCATGCGGGGCATCCGCAAGCCCGGCGCCAAGACCGTCACCAGCGCAGTGCGCGGGCAACTGCACGACCCGGCCACCCGCGCCGAAGCCATGAGCCTCATACTCGGAAGGTAAGAACACAGACTATGGACTCCCTAGCCGCAGCCCCGGGGACCGGCCCCGCAACCTCGCCCCTGCCCATCCTGCGCAAACCGCGCCCGGCGGCGAAGTTCCAGGACCTGCCCACGGACCGGACACTCGTAATGGGAATCCTCAACGTCACCCCCGATTCCTTCAGCGACGGCGGAGACCACCCGACGCCGGACACCGCGATCGCGGCGGGGCTCCGGATGTTCTACGCCGGAGCGGACATCATCGACGTCGGCGGTGAATCCACCCGCCCCGGTGCTACGGCAGTGGGCGTCGAGGAGGAACAGCGCCGGGTCCTGCCGGTCATCGAAGCCCTGGTCAAGGCGGGCGCCCTGGTCAGCATCGACACTACCCACGCCGCTACCGCCGCCGCGGCCCTGAAAGCCGGCGCCGCGATCATCAACGACGTTTCGGGCCTGACCATGGAACCGGAAATGGCCGAACTGGCCGCCCGCACCAAGGCCCCCTACATCCTGACGCACCGCCGCGGCGATGCCAGCACCATGAACTCGCTGACCGACTACCGTGACGTCGCGCGGGAAGTCGTCACTGAACTCACCGGTGTCCGCGACAAGCTCTACGCCGCCGGCGTCGCGCCTGAGCAGATCATTGTGGACCCGGGCCTGGGCTTCGCCAAGAACGACGCCCAGAACTGGGAGCTGCTGCAGCATCTGGATGTCCTGCAGGCCATGGGCCACAGGGTCCTGGTCGCCGGCTCCCGCAAACGGTTCCTCGGCAGCCTCCTGACCGTGGCCGGCAAGGCCGCGCAGCCGGTTGAACGTGACGCCGCCACGGCCGCCGTGACCGCCATCAGCGCCTTCCGCGGCGCCTGGGCCGTGCGTGTGCACGACGTCGGCCCCAGCCTGGACGCCGTCAAGGTCGCCGCACGGATGGTTCCGGCGGCAGCGGCGGCCGGCTCCGCCGACGCCGGCACCAACTGATCCGGCCGGCACCATGGACCAGATCACGCTGAGCGGCGTCACCGCCGTCGGCTATCACGGGGTGTTCGACTTCGAGCGTCGCGACGGCCAGCCGTTTGTGGTTGACGCCGTGCTGCACTTGGACTTCAGCAAGGCCGCGGCTTCCGACGACGTCCTGGACACCGCGCATTACGGCGAAGTGGCCGACTGCATCAAGGACTGGATCACAGGCGAGCCGCTGAACCTGATCGAGGCCCTCGCGGTGCGGATTGCCGAGGACGTGCTGCAGAAATTCCCCGTGGCCGCCGTGGACATCACCGTGCACAAGCCCAAGGCCCCCATCGAGGTGGACTTCGGCGACGTTTCCGTCAGCGTTCACCGGAGGCGGCCGTGATCCCGTCCTACACCCGCGCCGTGATCGCGCTCGGCAGCAACCTGGGGGAGCGCAGCGACACCCTGTCCGCCGCCGTCGCGGACCTCGTCGACCCGCCGGAAGTGCGCCTGCTGGCCATCTCCCCGATTGTCCAGACGAAGGCCGTGGGCGGCCCGCCGGGCCAGCCTGACTTCCTGAACATGGTCATCGCCGTCGAGACGAACCTGCCGCCGCGCGAACTGCTGCAGCACTGCCACGCCGTGGAACAGAAGCATCTGCGCGTGCGCGAAGTCCGGTGGGGCCCGCGGACCCTGGACGTGGACATCATCACCTACGGGAACGTGGTCAGCTCCGACCCCGAGCTCACCCTGCCCCACCCCCGGGCCGCCGAACGGGCGTTCGTGCTCTATCCGTGGTCGCTGATCGATCCCGCGGCCGAGCTCAACGGCGAACGCGTGGGCGAACTTGCGGTCAATGCCGCCGATTTCGCCGACATTGCGACGTTTGACGGCTTCCAGAACCGTGAAGCGGATGCCACATCCCCCGGGAGCACCGGAGCCTCCGGCGCAGTGGAGCGGCCGTGAAACTGACCAGCCCCCTGCTCCTGCTGGCCATTGGTGTGGTTGTGGCGATAGCCGGCTGGCTCACCACCGTCCTGACCGGCCGCTATTCGCTGGCCACCCCCGTGCTGCCCCTGACCGGGCTGGTGACCATGGGCGTGATCGTGGTGCTGACCCTGGTCCTGGGGATCCGCGTGCTCCGGTGGCGCAACGGCAAGAAGAAGAAAATCCTCAACCCGATCCTGGCTGCGTGGACCCTGGTCCTCGCCCAGGCCTGCGCCTACACGGGCACGGTCCTGCTGGGCTGGCACGCGGGAATCTTCGTGGAGCAATTGAGGCTGTGGAACCTGCGCAGCAACCAGGACCTCACCTGGCAGGCCCTCGCCATGGCCGGCGGCGGGCTGATCATGGTGATCGTGGGCCTCGTCGTCGAGCGGTTCTGCCGGATTCCACCGGAGGACGGCGACGCCGATTCCGGTCACGGCGCGCAGGGAAAGCGCAACAAGCCCTCGGCGGAAGGCGAATATGCCTACCGAAGCGATTGATCCTCCGGGCATCGACTGGCTCAGGGTGTCACCGAAGTACGTCACCGTGCGCCTGGTGGGTTGGGGGCTGGGAAACCTGGTCGCCGTCGCCCTGCTCTCAATTCCCCTGATCCTGGTGCTGGCCGGGGCCTGGACCTGGCCTCCGCTGTGGCTGGCCGCCGCCATCCCCGCCGTATGGCTGGTCCTGGCGCTGTGGCGGCTGTTGCTGATTCCGCGGCAGGTCCGCTCGATCGGCTACGCCGAGCGGGCGGACGACCTCCTGATCCGGCGGGGCATCTTCTTCCAGCGCACCCTTGTCGTGCCCTACGGGCGGATGCAGTACGTGGACATCGCCGTAGGACCGGTCGAGCGTCCGCTGGGCCTGTGCACCCTGAAGCTTCACACGGCATCCGCCGGAACCAACGCCGAGATCCCCGGACTGCCTGCCAGCGAAGGAGCCCGGCTCCGCGAACAGCTGTCTGCCCGCGGCGAAGCCCGGCTGGCCGGGCTGTGACGGGAAGGCCATGACGGGATGGCGCTGACACCGCAGGGTCCCGGAAGCGCCGCTGGCGCCGGTGACGGCGGGGCGGGGGTTGCCGGCGGGGCCGGTGGCGAAGGTACCGGCGACGCCGGCTGGTTGCGCGTGCACCCGGCATCGCCCTTTGTCCGGGGCTGGGTGGCGCTGGCCGCACTGTTGTTCTTTTTTGGCCGCGACAGCTTCGAACGGCTCCTCCAGGGCGGCCCGGTCGTTGACGAGCGGTTCACCGGACGGGCGCCATGGCTGCTGCTTGGCGGCGGCATCCTGCTGCTGCTGACCGTTCTCGGCTACGTCCTGAGCTGGTACTTCACCCGCTACCAGGTGGCGGGCGGCTACGTGCGCGTCAACACCGGATTCCTGTTCAGGCAGCAGCGGCAGGCCAGGCTGGACCGGGTGCAGGCAATCGACGTCGTGCAGCCCTTCCTGGCGCGGATCTTCGGGCTGGCGGAGCTGAGGTTCGAAGTCGCCGACGCCGGTGAATCCGCAGTGCGCCTCTCCTACCTGCGCGCGGACGAGGCCCGGCAGCTCCGGGCGACAATCCTGGCCCGCGCCGCCGGCTTTGCGCCGGAGCCGGGGCAGCCGGAGGCCGCAGCCGTCGAGGCCCCGGAACAAGCAGTGCTGACCGTGCCGCCGCCCCGGCTGGTGGGCTCGCTGCTGCTGAGCGAACAAAGCGTCGCGATCGTAGCCGGCGGCATTGCCTCCGTGCTGCTCTCGACCTTCACCGAACACAAGAACTTCACGGTCTTCCTGATCCCCGCCCTGATCGGACTCGTCGCCTCCTACTGGTCCTCGTTCAACAAGGGCTACAACTTCACGGCCGCCGTATCGCCTGACGGCATCCGGCTGCGCTACGGCCTGCTGGACACGCAGGCGCAGACCGTGCCGCCGGGCAGGATCCAGGCGCTCAAAGTCAGCCAGCCGCCGCTGTGGCGGACGCTCGGCTGGTACCGGGTCCAGGTCAACGTGGCCGGCTACGGACTGGCCGTGAACAGCGGCGAAGGATCGGCCCGGACCACGCTGCTTCCGGTCGGGTCCCTCACCGACGTCCTGAACATCCTCGCCCTGGTGCTCCCGGATCCCGGAACCCGGGATCCGGTGGGGGTATTCACGGCGGGAATCACCGGCATCGCCGATGCCGCCGGAACCCCCGAAACCGGCGCCCCGGGAACGGGAACCCCGCAGCAGCCCGACGGCGGGTTCGTCACCACGCCGCGCCGGGCCAGGTTCCTGGCGCCGCTGGGCTGGCGGCGCAACGGCTTCACCGCAACGGACACCGCCCTGCTCCTGAGATCGGGCCGGTGGTGGCGGAACTTCGTGGTGGTGCCGCACCAGCGCACCCAGTCCATGGCGCTCCAGCAGGGGCCGCTCGCACGGCGATTCCGGGTGGTGGACCTGGTCCTGCACACCACGGCAGGTCCGGTGGCCCCGCGGCTCATCCAGGCCGGCCTCGACGAGGCCCGGGCCCTGCTGGATGCCCAGTCCGCCCGGGCCCGTGCCGCGCGCATGCTCCAGCGGAGCGAGCACTGGATGGAGCCGGCAGCCCAACCGGCCCCGCCACCCACAGACCACCCCCAGGAAGGCCCGCATCATGGCTAAACCAGGACGCCTCGGCGTCGGAATCATTGGCGCAGGGAAGGTCGGTGCCGTCCTCGGGGCGGCGCTGCGCGGAGCCGAGCACGCCGTCATTGGGGCGTCCGCCGTGTCCGACGCCAGCCGCGAACGCGCCGAAACGCTCCTGCCGGGTGTTCCCATCCTGGACGTGCAGGACATCGTGGAGCGCGCCGAGCTTGTCCTGCTGGCCGTCCCGGACGATGCCCTCGGCCCCCTCGTGGACGGCTTGGCCAAGCTCGGCGCCTGGCAGCCCGGCCAGCTGGTGGCGCACACCTCCGGACGCTTCGGCGTCGGGATCCTGCACCCGGTCCGTGCCGCCGGCGCCGTGCCGCTCGCGCTGCACCCGGCCATGACGTTCACGGGCATGAGCCTGGACCTCACGAGGCTCCTGGACTGCACTTTTGGCGTCACGGCCGACGCCGCGATGCTGCCGATCGCGCAGGCGCTCGTCGTCGAAATGGGCGCGGAGCCCGTAGCGATCGCAGAAGCCGACCGCGTCCTGTACCACGCCGCCCTCGCGCACGGCTCAAACCACATGGTCACGCTCGTGGCGCAGGCCTCGCAGCTGCTCCGCGACGTTGGCGTCGAGGCCCCGGACCGGATGCTGGGCCCGCTCCTGCGAGCCACGCTCGAGAACGCCCTCGCGTCCGGCGAGTCGGCCCTGACCGGCCCCGTAGCCCGCGGCGACGCCGGCACCGTTGCCGCGCACGCCGGCGCCCTGCGCGAGTACGACGGCGGCGCGGCCGGCGATATTCTTGAGGCGTACCTGGCGATGGCCCGGGCTACGGCCCGCCGGGCAGGAAGCCGCGGGCTCCTGAAACAGGAACAACTCGACGGCATCGAACAGGCGCTCGGCGGGCCCGGCCAGAACGGGACGCACGCCCCGGAAGGACCCTGACATGGCAATCCAACTCGTCAACACCGCTGCCCAGCTCCGCGCCGCCAGCGCCCGGCTGCTGGCGCAGAAAGGCGGCACGTCCCAGGGGCTCGTGCCCACTATGGGCGCGCTGCACGAGGGTCATGCCCAGCTGGCCCGGACCGCCGTCGCCCAAAACGACGTCGTGGTGGCCAGCATCTTCGTCAACCCCCTGCAGTTTGGCGAGGCCGCGGATCTGGAACGCTACCCCCGGACACTGGATGCCGACCTCGCGCTGCTCGACGCCGAGGGCGTGGACCTGGCGTTCGCTCCAAGTGTTGAGGAGGTCTACCCCGGCGGGGCACCGCTCGTGCGGATCACGGCAGGACCCCTGGGCGACAAGTGGGAGGGCGCCTCCCGGCCCGGACACTTCGACGGCGCCCTGACCGTCGTCGCGAAACTGCTCCACTACGGAATCCCGGGGGCAGGGCTGCCGGGCGGTGGCCAGCCGGCCTACCGCGCCTACTTCGGGCAGAAAGACGCGCAGCAGCTGGCGCTGGTCCAGCGCATGGTGGCGGACCTGAATTTCCCCGTGGAGATCGTGCCCGTTCCCATCGTCCGCTCGGCCGACGGCCTGGCCCTGTCCAGCCGGAACCGTTTCCTCTCCGAGGACCAGCGTGAGGCCGCCCTGGTGCTCTCCCGTGCGCTGCGGCTCATCGAGGAGCGCGCCAACGCCCACGAGCCCCTGGACATTGAATCCGCGCAGGCCCTGGTCCGCTCCCAGCCGCTCGTGGAACTGGACTATTTCGAGGTGGTGGATCCGAGCACCCTGGAGCCCCTCGCGGAGAACTGCAGGGATACCCCGTTCCGCGGCGAAGGGCTGGCGATCATCGCCGCCAAGGTAGGACCCGTCCGGCTCATCGACAACGCGCCCCTGAACTCCTGACCCCGACCTCCAACTAACAGCAACGCGGAGTCACTTCGCGCCCATGGTGGGGCCCT
This sequence comes from Arthrobacter sp. 05T47, assembly GCF_056395825.1. Lineage (NCBI taxonomy): Bacteria > Bacillati > Actinomycetota > Actinomycetes > Micrococcales > Micrococcaceae > Arthrobacter > Arthrobacter sp. 05T47. Next base: position 93,019 of record NZ_JBFTKG010000003.1, read on the forward strand.
CAATGAGCCGTGTCTGACCCCGCGTTATTTTTCGATGACGGGAATGCGCCCGGGGCTTAGACTGTTGGAACCTGCAGCAGCGCCGACGCTCGCCGGACCCACACCAAGCTCCCCGAGGGAACACCCATGTCAACAGACGTCTCTTCCAACGCCTCTGGCGACCCCACAACGGGCGCTGCCCCCGTCATTCCCGCACCGATCGCGCCGGCGGCACCAACCGCGCCGGCCAAGATGTCCCGGGAGACCATGGCGGTGGTGATTCCGACCACCGGGTTCATCCTGCAGCGCCTTTCCACCCGTGCGGTGTTCATGCTGGCCATGGGGCTGTTCTCCGGCGGCACGCTGCTGGCCGCCGTCGCGCCCGGCTTCGGAGTCCTGCTGCTGGCCCGCATCGTCCAGGCCGGCGGCACGGCCATCATGCTGCCGCTCCTGATGACCACCATCCTCACGCTCGTCCCGATTGAACGCCGCGGGGCCGTCATGGGCAACGTCAGCATCGCCATTTCGGTTGCCCCCGCACTGGGCCCCACTGTCTCCGGCCTGATCCTCCAGCACTTTTCCTGGCGGTTCATGTTCGTTTTCGTTCTGCCGATCGCCCTCGCCGCGCTGGCCATCGGGGCCAAGTACCTGACCAACATCGGCGAAACCGAGAAAACCCGGCTCGACGCCCTCTCAGTGCTGCTCACGGTCCCCGCGTTTGGCGGCCTCGTGTACGGCCTGAGCCAGATCGGCGGGGGACAGGCCGGCTCCCGCACCCCTGCCGTGCTGGCACTTGCCATCGGCGTGGCAGCGTTGGCGGCGTTCGTGCTGCGCCAACTGAAACTGCAGAAGGTCGATGCCCCCCTGCTGGACCTGCGCGCCTTCAAATTCCGGATGTTCACGGTATCCGTACTGCTGCTTGTCGTGGCGATGATTGCCCTGTTCGGCGCGGTGATCCTGCTGCCGCTGTACCTGCAGGAGATCCGCGGCCTGAAATCACTCGAGACTGGCCTGGTGCTGCTCCCGGGCGGCCTCGCCATGGGCCTGCTGGGGCCATTCATCGGCCGCGTTTTCGACAAGGTGGGGCCGCTGCCGCTGACGGTGACGGGCTCGGTCATGATGGTGCTGTCCCTCTGGCAGTTCTCCATGCTGGACGCCGCCTCACCGTTGGGCTGGATCATTTCCTTGCACGTGACACTGAGCCTGGGCCTGGCACTGCTGTTCACCCCGGCCTTCACCGCCGGCCTGAACCCGCTGCCGCCGCACCTGTACTCACACGGCTCGGCCATCATGAGCACCCTGCAGCAGGTGGCCGGCGCGGCCGGGACTGCGCTTCTGGTCTCGATCTACGCCTTCGTGGCAGAGTCCTCGGGAATGGTTGCCGGCATGCACGCCGCCTTCCTGACGGCTGCCGTCATAGCCCTCGCCGCCGTCGCGCTGTCCGCCATGATGCGTAAGACCGCAGGCGTGGCCCAGCCCGCCCACTAGACCCCAGGCAACGACCAACGCGGAGTCCCTTAGCGCCCATTCCGGACGTCCGGAATGGGCGCTAGTGACCCGCGTTGCTTGGGTCAGCCCGCGTAGAACACGCTGAGCTCGGAGATGAGCTTGTCCGGCGCCTTGTTGACGCCGTCGTGGCCCATGCCCGGCAGGATGGTGTAGCTGGAGCCTGAGAGGACGTCGTGAATCTGGGCGCAGGCCACGCCGAAGTAGGCCGGGCTCTTCTCGCCCACGATGATCAGCGTCTCCAGCGGCAGTTCCAGGAACGGCTCGGCCGGCATGTCGGCGGCGATGATCGCCTTGATCTCCCGGACACCGGTCTGCATGAGGTCCCGCAGCTGCTTGCCCATCGGGGTGGCCGCGGAAAGCTTGTTCGCCAGCGTCAGCATGGACAGCGGCATCCGGGACAGGGCGCTGCCGGTCTCCAGGCCTCTGAGCAGCACGGCGAGGGCGCGGTCGTCGTCGCCGGCGGCAGTGGCCCGCTCGTATTCGGGTGTCCAGTCCGCCGTGACGCTGTGGTTGACGGAGACTGCGGGGTCGTACACCGCGAGCCGTTCCACCGGCAGGGTGCGGGCCGCGTGCAGGGCCACCGCCCCGCCGAAGCTGTGGCCAAAGACGTCCGTGCTGTTCGTTTTCTTCATGACCGCGTCGAGGTCGTGGATATCCACGTCCAGGGTGTAATCCTCCGGCTGCGGGGAGGACGAGCCGCGGCCGCGCCGGTTGAAGGTGTGCACCGGCCGGCCCAGCGATGCACTGAGTTTCTGCGCGAAACGCGTGTAATCGGCGGCTGTCACCATCGAGGCCGGCACGACGACGATGCCCGAACCCGCCGAGGCGAGCTCGGCGCCCGTGCTGAAAAGCTCGATGGTTCCGCCGTCGGGGGTATTGATGTTCTCGCGGGTCATGCTCCGAGCCTAGCCGAGCCCACGCCGCGGTGCAGTAAGCGCCAGTTCACACGGCAGTTCAAACACCAGTTCGGCAGGGCGCAATACGCCGCAGGCCGAAAGCCCGCGGGAACGCGGGGGAGCGGGCGCTAGCTGCCCAGCCGGCCGCCGGAGACCTCGAGGTAGCAGGCGCCGCAGAGCGACTCGTACCAGACATCCTGGCCATCGATCGCGACCTGGTTTCCGTCGAAGACCACCTGGTCCCCGATCCGGCGGGTGTTGAAGATGGCCTTCCGCCCGCAGCGGCAGATGGTCTTGAGCTCTTCGAGGGTGTGCGCAATCTCCAGGAGCCGGAGGGAACCGGGGAAGGCGCGGGTCCGGAAGTCGGTGCGGATGCCGTAAGCCAGGACGGGGACATTGTCCAGGACCGCTATACGGAAGAGGTCGTCCACCTGCTCCGGTTCCAGGAACTGGGCTTCGTCGACCAGCAGGCAGGCCACCGGCGCGGTGTCCACGTGCTGGAGCAGGGCGTCCGGATCATCCCCATGGGCCTGGGCGGTGAAAAGCCCGCGGGCCGACGCGCCGGCGGGGATCAGGAAGTCCACCGAACGGGTCATGCCCAGGCGGGACACGACGTCGGCGTCGCCCTTGGTGTCGACGTCCGGCTTGGCCAGCAGAACCCGCTGTCCGCGTTCCTCATAGTTGAACGCCGCCTGCAGCAGCCCCGTAGATTTGCCGGAGTTCATGGCGCCGTAACGGAAATAGAGCTTGGCCAAGGGGGTCCTTTCGAAAGGGTCGCCCCCGATTCTAGCGGTCGGACGCTTAGCCGCCGTCAGCGGCCGTGCCCGGTTCCGGGGACACGGCGGCCGCCCCGCCGAGGAGGAACCGTGCCACGCGGAGGGCCAGCCGGTTGCCCGGCCGGATGGGTCCTTCGTGGAGCTGCCCCGGAACCACGGCGAAGCTGAGCGCCGGAACGGCGTCGGCAAGCTGGCGGCCCGTCCCGGCGAAGTAGGCAGGGCTCCAGCCGCCGCTGAGCATGAGCGTCGGGGCGGTGATGGCGGCAAAATCGGCGATTTCGGCGTCGGCGTCCAGCACGGCGCGCATCTCGGCAACAGCCGTGGGCAGCAGTTCGCGCATTTCCGCCCCCAGATTGGTGCGGGCAGAGAGGATGCTCAGCATGCGCAGCGCGCCCAGGGGCAGCCGGGACACCGGTCCCGCCGTCCCCAGGCCCTGCACCAAATGGGCCCAGGCGTCGTCGAGCTTGCCCGCGGCCACGGACCGCTCAAGCTCGGGCCGCCAGCGCCGGTTGAGGTTTCCGGAGAGGCTGACGGCCGCGTCGTAGGTCACCATCCGCCGGATCGGCACGCTCCGGGCCGCCTGCAGGGCCACAAACCCGCCGTAGCTGTGGGCCACGACGTCGCTGGCACCGGTCTCACGGAGCACGGTGGCCAGGTCAGCCACCTCGGTGGCGGCAGAATAGCCGGCGGGCTGGGGCGAGGAACCCGCGCGCCCACGCCGGTTGTAGCAGTGCACCGGCTGGCCCAGCAGCCGGCCGAGTTTGCCGGCAAAGGGCCGGTAGAGCGTATCGGTCACCAGGGTTCCGTGCACGACGACGACGCCGGATCCGTCGCCGCGCGGTTTTGGGACCCGTTTTGGGCCCTGCTCCGCCGGACGGATGGTGTGCAACTCGAGGTGACCCTCGCCGTCGTCGGTCCGCACAGTCCACGTCTCCACAGCCCCGAGTCTATTCCCGCGGCCCGTCCGCCCTGCTGCCGCCCGGGCAGAACCGGGCCGCGACCTGAACGGGACCTGACCGAGCGCAAATCGACGGTAAACTTGGGGATTGTGACTTCCCAAAACACCCCCGCCCCGACCAACGCCGCCGAGCCGCACGATGCCCCCGAGCAGACCCGCATCCGCATGGAGAAGCGCGCCAAGCTGATCGAACGCGGCGTCGAGGCATATCCGGTGGGTGTCGAGCGGACCCACTCGCTCACGGAAATCCGTGAGAAATACGCCCACCTGCAGGCCGACGAAACCACCGGCGACACCGTCGGCGTGACCGGCCGCATCGTCTTCATCCGAAACACCGGCAAGCTCTGCTTCGCCACCCTCCAGGAGGGCGGTGTGGACGGCAAGGCCGTGCGGCTTCAGGTCATGCTGAGCCTGGCGAATATCGGCGAAGAGGCGCTCGCGGAGTGGAAGTCCCTCGTGGACCTCGGCGACCACGTCTTCATCAAGGGCGAGGTCATCTCCTCACGCCGCGGCGAGCTGTCCGTCATGGCGGACTCCTGGACCATGGCGTCCAAGGCGCTGCGCCCGCTGCCCGTGCTGCACGCCGGGCTGAACGAGGAAACCCGTGTCCGCCAGCGCTACGTGGACCTCATTGTCCGCGACGAAGCCCGCGAAATGGTCTACACCCGCGCCGCGATCACCCGGTCCATCCGCGAAACCCTGCACCGCCAGGGCTACGTGGAGGTCGAGACGCCCATGCTGCAGCTGGTTCACGGCGGCGCCACGGCCCGCCCCTTCGAGACGCACATGAATGCTTTCGACCAGAAAATGACGCTGCGGATCGCGACCGAGCTGTACCTCAAGCGCACGGTGGTCGGCGGGATCGACCGGGTCTACGACATGGGCCGGGTCTTCCGCAACGAAGGCGTGGACTCCACGCACAGCCCCGAATTCACCACCCTGGAGTCCTACGAGGCGTGGGCGGACCAATTCGTCATGGCGGACCGGATCAAGGAGATCATCCTCGACGCCGCCGACGCCGCCGGGGTGGGCCGCGTGCTGCAGACCGAAGCCGGGGAGATCAACCTCGACGGCGACTGGGCCTGGCTGGCGGTCTACCCGGGCCTGTCCGACTTCGTGGGCCAGGAAGTGACTCCCGATACCCCGGTTGCCGAGTTGCTGGAACTGGCGGCCAAGCACGAGGTCAAGGTCGACGCCGGCTGGGACGCCGAGAAGCTCGTCGTCGAACTCTTCGGCGAACTGGTGGAGCCCACGCTGCTCAACCCCACGTTCGTCTACGACTACCCGCCCTCTGCCCAGCCGCTGGCCCGCCAGCACCGCGAGGACGGCCGCCTGATCGAGGCCTGGGACCTCATCATCGGCGGCATGGAGCGCGGCACCGCGTTCTCCGAACTGATCGACCCGGTGATCCAGCGCGAACGCCTCACCGAGCAGTCCCGCCGCTCGGCCGCGGGTGACGTGGAGGCGATGCAGCTGGACGAAGACTTCCTCCGTGCGCTCGAGTACGGCGCGCCGCCCATGGGCGGGATCGGCCTGGGCATCGACCGCCTCGTCATGCTCTTCACCGGCGCGGGCATCCGCGAAACGATCCTCTTCCCCCTGTTGAAGCCGGAAGGACACTGAGCATGGACTATATCGCCGTATTGCTGCCCCCCATCGTGGTGGGCCTGCTTTTCTGGTTTGCCATGAAATCCATATTCAATGCGGACAAATCAGAGCGGCAGGCAGAAGCACGCGCGCATGCTGAAGCGGAAGCGCGGGCGGAAGCTCAAACAGGGGAACAGGATTCTGGGGCCGTCGGGAGCTAATTGCCGGGAATGAAGTAATAGTTCCCTATTGCGGCCTGTGGTTTTCCTTTGAACAGAGTTTTACGCTTTGACTCCCTGCTGTAACGCGGAGGATACTTATTCCAGATACATCCTGCTTTTCTTAACGCTCGATCTTTGGAAAGAGAGTCCTTTATGGCACAGAAAGTAAAAATCATCCTCGTTGATGATCTGGATGGGGGATCCGCGGACGAAACTGTCCGGTTTGGCCTTGACGGCGTGAGCTATGAAATAGATCTGTCGTCAGGCAATGCTTCAGAACTGCGCTCTGCGGTTGAACGATTTGTGGCGCATGCACGCAAGACGTCAAGCGGACGCGCCACGCGCACCAAAATTTCCAGCGGACGGAATCAGGACTCTGCCCAGATCCGTCAGTGGGCACGGGACAACGGCTATGCAGTAAACAGCCGCGGACGTATCCAGGCCGAAATTCAGGAAGCCTACCAAAAGGCCAATTCCTAGCCCGGAACCCGCTTCGGGGCGCACTATCAAAGCCCCGCATCGAGCCGGAATCACGTCTCTCAGTCGAGCGTAACGGTCAAATGCCAATGCCTCCGTTATCTGACGGGGGCATTGGCATTTGACGGCGCCATGCCCTCCCCGCCGGCAACCCAGGAGGCCTGCGGGCAAACCAAGAAGGCCCGCCGGCAACCCGGGAGGCCCGCCTGCCCACGCGCGAAGGGCCCCGCGAAGGGCCCAGCCAAGGGCCCGCCTGGCCCGGACTGCGGCGCCGGCCGGCAGGCTTCCGGGCGGTTCACGCCGCCGTCGGGGACACGGTCCGGGCGGGGGCGCGCAACCCACGGGTTTCCCCTGTGGCGAACAAGCCCCAAATCTGGAACCCGGCCACGTAGCATCAAAGTACGTCGTAGCTAGGAGTGTGGCGAAATGTTTGAGCGATTTACGGACCGTGCCCGTCGCGTAGTTGTGCTTGCCCAAGAAGAGGCACGCATGCTGAACCACAATTACATTGGTACCGAACACATCCTCTTGGGTCTGATCCATGAGGGTGAAGGTGTTGCCGCCAAAGCCCTTGAATCCTTGAGCATTTCGCTCGACGGTGTCCGCGAGCAGGTGCAGGAGATCATCGGCCAGGGCCAGCAGGCGCCGTCCGGCCACATCCCCTTCACGCCCCGTGCCAAGAAGGTCCTGGAGCTCTCGCTGCGCGAGGCCCTGCAGCTGGGCCACAACTACATCGGTACCGAGCACATCCTCCTCGGCCTCATCCGGGAGGGCGAAGGCGTGGCCGCCCAGGTGCTCGTCAAGCTCGGCGCCGACCTGAACCGGGTCCGCCAGCAGGTCATCCAGCTGCTCTCCGGCTACCAGGGCAAGGAAACCACCGGCGCCGGCGTCGGCCCCGGCCAGGCCGAAGGGACCCCCGCCGGTTCCGTCGTCCTGGACCAGTTCGGCCGCAACCTGACCCAGGCAGCGCGGGAGAACAAACTGGACCCTGTGATTGGCCGCGAGCAGGAAATGGAACGCGTCATGCAGGTCCTTTCCCGCCGCACCAAGAACAACCCGGTACTGATCGGCGAGCCCGGCGTCGGCAAGACCGCCGTCGTCGAAGGCCTGGCCCAGGCGATCGTCCGTGGGGATGTCCCGGAGACCATCAAGGACAAGCAGCTCTACACGCTGGACCTCGGCTCCCTCGTGGCAGGCTCCCGGTACCGCGGTGACTTCGAAGAGCGCCTGAAGAAGGTCCTCAAGGAAATCCGCACCCGCGGCGACATCATCCTGTTCATCGATGAGATCCACACCCTTGTGGGTGCCGGTGCCGCCGAAGGCGCCATCGATGCGGCCTCGATCCTGAAGCCCATGCTGGCTCGCGGTGAGCTCCAGACCATCGGTGCCACCACGCTGGACGAATACCGCAAGCACATCGAGAAGGATGCCGCGCTGGAGCGCCGCTTCCAGCCGATCCAGGTCAAGGAACCCTCTGTTGCGCACGCGATCGAGATCCTCAAAGGCCTCCGCGACCGGTACGAGGCACACCACCGCGTCACCATCACCGACGGCGCCCTCGCCTCGGCCGCGGCCCTCTCCGAACGCTACATCTCGGACCGGTTCCTGCCGGACAAGGCGATCGACCTGATCGATGAGGCCGGTGCGCGGCTGCGCATCCGCCGCATGACCGCTCCGCCAGAGCTCAAGATCATGGACGAGAAGATCGCTGCCATGAAGCTGGAGAAGGAATCCGCGATCGACGCGCAGGACTTCGAAGGCGCCGCGTCGCTGCGCGACAAGGAGCAGAAGCTCATTGCCGAGCGCGCCGAGAAGGAACGCCAGTGGAAGACCGGCGGCATGGACGACATCTCCGAAGTCGATGAGGACCTCATCGCCGAGGTGCTGGCGAACTCCACCGGCATCCCGGTCTTCAAGCTGACCGAGGAAGAGTCCTCGCGCCTGCTGAAGATGGAAGACGAACTCCACAAGCGCGTGGTCGGCCAGGACGAGGCCATTAAGGCCCTGTCCCAGGCGATCCGGCGCACCCGTGCAGGCCTGAAGGACCCCAAGCGTCCGGGCGGCTCGTTCATCTTCGCCGGCCCCACCGGCGTCGGCAAGACCGAGCTGGCCAAGGCCCTCGCGGAATTCCTGTTCGGCGAGGAAGACGCGCTGATCACCCTGGACATGTCCGAGTACTCGGAGAAGCACACCGTCTCCCGGCTCTTCGGTGCCCCTCCGGGCTACGTGGGCTACGAGGAAGGCGGCCAGCTGACCGAGAAGGTCCGCCGTCGTCCGTTCTCCGTGGTCCTGTTCGATGAAGTGGAGAAGGCGCACGCCGATCTCTTCAACTCGCTGCTGCAGATCCTGGAAGACGGCCGCTTGACCGACTCCCAGGGCCGCGTGGTGGACTTCAAGAACACCGTGATCATCATGACCACGAACCTCGGCACCCGGGACATCTCCAAGAGTGTGGCCACCGGCTTCCAGTCCGGCACGGACACGCAGACCGGCTACAACCGGATGCGCGCCCGGGTCACGGAGGAGCTCAAGCAGCACTTCCGCCCCGAGTTCCTGAACCGTGTTGACGATGTTGTGGTCTTCCCGCAACTGACCCAGGACGAGATCATCGAGATCGTGGACATGTTCGTTGGCCGGCTCGAGAAGCGCCTCAAGGACAAGGACATGGGCATCGAGCTCACGTCGGCGGCCAAGGTGCTCCTGGCAACCCGCGGCTACGACCCCGCCATGGGTGCCCGGCCGCTGCGCCGCACCATCCAGCGCGAGATCGAGGACCAGCTCTCCGAGAAGATCCTCTTCGGCGAGCTGCACGCCGGAGACATCGTGGTGGTGGATGTGGAAGGCGAGGGCGACACCGCGAAGTTCACCTTCGCTGGCAACGCCAAGCCGCGCATCCCGGAGATCGCTCCCAGTGTCTAGGCAGTAATTTCCTAGGGCCCCGTCCGTTCCGAAAGGAACGGACGGGGCCTTTGCGTTGTGCGCTCACCTCCAGCGGTCAGGTGGGAAATCGCGCCGGCGGCGCAACGTCGCAGGTCAGCGCCATGTGGCCCGGCCCGACGCCGGTCTGAAAGCATTGGTTCACTCTTAGTGAACTTTTTGTGATCAACGCCACAGAGGGTGTTGAATCGGTGCATGGCTGCCAAGGACTCAGAGACCCTGAGCGAACAACCCGAGACCCCTTTCCATGATCTGGACCATTACCTCGCAATCCCCAAGGTGAGCGGTTTGGCGCTGAGCCCCGACGGCTCCCGGCTGGTCACCACCGTGGCCACGCTCGGCGCGAAGGGCACAGACTTCTGCACCGCGTTGTGGGAAGTGGACCCGGCCGGAGTCAAACAGGCCCGCCGGATCACCCGCAGCGCCAAAGGGGAGGCCGGCGCGGTGTTTGCCGCCAACGGCGACCTCTACTTCACCTCCGCGCGTCCTGACCCGGAGAGCCCCGACGCCGACCCCGTCAGCGCCCTCTGGATACTCCCGTCCGACGGCGGCGAAGCACGGGTGGCCCTGTCCCGCGCCGGCGGAATCGGCGCGGTCCACGCCGCCAGGGATGCCGACACCGTCGTGGTCACGGCCTCGGTCCTGGCCGGCTCCACCGACGAGGACAACGACGAAGAACGCCGCAAGACGCGCAAGGACAACAAGGTCGCGGCCATCCTGCACAGCGGCTATCCCGTCCGCTACTGGGACGCGGACCTCGGTCCGGCGCAGCCGCGGCTGTTCGCCGTCGAATCCGGAGGGCCGCTGGAGGCCGGAAAGCCGACGACGGTCGACGCTGCGCCGCCGCTGCAGCTCCGCAACCTGACGCCCGACGCCGGGGCCGGACTCCGGGACGCCGTCTCGGTGGTCAGCCCGGACGGCCGGACCATCTACAGCAGCTTCGCGAAGCCCCTGGCGAACGCCGATTCGCGTTTCGTGCTGGTCGCCGTCGACGTCGCCACCGGCACCCGGACCGTCCTGCTGGACACGGAAGGCATGAGCTACTTCCCGGGACCTGTCAGCCCGGACAACCGGAGCCTGGTGGTGGTCAGCGAAAGCGACACCACGCCGTTTGAGGCCCCGCAGGTCAAGCTGCACCTCCTCGACGTCGCCGGTCCGGCAGCGGGCGAGGGCACGCTCACGCCGCTGGCCCATGACTGGGACCGGTGGGCCCGCCCAGCCGCCTGGCTGCCGGACGGATCGGCCCTGCTGGTCACCGCTGACGAGGACGGCGCGTCGCCGGTGTTCCGGATCGTTGTGGCAGGGGAACCGGGCGAGGCCGGCCAGGTGCTGCGCCTGACGGACGACGCCGCCGCGTACACCGACGTCGTCGCCGCACCGGACGGACGCAGCGCGTACGCCCTGCGCAGCTCGTACGAATTCCCCGCCGAACCGGTGCGGATCGACCTCGACGGCGGCGGCGTCGTCCGCCTGCCCGCGCCGGCGGAGCGCCCCGAGTACAAGGGGACGCTGGAGCGTGTGGAGACGACCGCTGCCGACGGCGCCAGGGTGCCCGCGTACCTGGCCCTGCCGGAGGGCGCGTCCGCGGCGAGCCCGGCCCCGCTGCTGCTCTGGATCCACGGCGGCCCGCTGGGATCCTGGAACGCCTGGACCTGGCGCTGGAATCCGTGGCTGCTGGTGGCCCGCGGCTACGCCGTGCTGCTCCCGGACCCGGCCCTCTCCACCGGCTACGGCCAGGACCACATCCAGCGCGGCTGGGGGGAATGGGGCAAGGCTCCGTTCACGGACCTGATGGCCATTACCGACGCCGTGGTGCTGCGCCCGGACATCGACGAGACGCGCACGGCCGCCATGGGCGGTTCCTTCGGCGGGTACATGGCCAACTGGGTGGCCGGGCATACAGACCGCTTCAAGGCAATTGTCACGCACGCCAGCCTGTGGGCCCTGGACCAGTTTGGCCCCACCACGGACGCCGCGCAGTACTGGCTCAAGGAAATGACGGCCGAGATGGCCCTGGAGAACTCCCCGCATCTGCACGTGGAGAACATCCGGACCCCCATGCTGGTCATCCATGGCGACAAGGACTACCGGGTGCCGATCGGCGAAGGGCTGCGGCTCTGGTACGAACTGCTCGCCAAATCGCAGCTGGCGGCCGACGAGAACGGCGAAACGGATCACCGGTTCCTGTACTTCCCGGACGAGAACCATTGGATCCTGCAGCCGCAGCACGCCAAGGTCTGGTACGGCGTCGTGGAGCACTTCCTGGCCAGGAACCTGCTGGACAAGGACATTCCCGTCCCCGACGAGCTGGGCCTCTGAGCCTGACCTTCCTGCCCAACTGACTCGCAGCAGGGGCCGTTATGAGCGTTGAAAACGGCCCCACCTGCGAGTCAGTTGGGTGGGGGAGCGGCCAGGGTCCCCCGTAGGATTGTGCTGTGACTGAGACCGTGACCGAGACCGCCACTGCGACGATCCGCATCCGCCCTGCCCGCACCAGCGACGTTGGCGCCATCAAGACGCTCGTGGCGCCGCTGGCCGACCAACGGATCCTCATGGCCAAAGAAACCGTGGCCTACTACGAAAGCCTGCAGGAATTCCGGATCGCCGAATCCGCGAACGGCGAAGTGATCGGCTGCGGAGCGCTCCACGTCATGTGGGAAGACCTCGCCGAGGTGCGCACCCTGGCCGCCTCGGATGCATGGCGCGGCAAGGGAGTTGGCCACGTGCTGGTGGAGCGGCTGCTGGAAGATGCCCGCGCGCTGGGGGTCTCGCGCGTCTTCTGCCTGACGTTCGAAGTGGATTTCTTCAAGAAGCACGGCTTTGAAGTCATGGCCGACCAGACCGCCGTCGACCCCGTGGTGTATTCGGAGCTGCTCCGCTCCCATGACGAAGGTGTGGCCGAATTCCTGGACCTCGCGCGGGTCAAACCGAACACGCTGGGCAACACGCGGATGATCAAGGAATTGTAGCGCCCGCAGCATCCGTCGGACCGGGACTTCCCATCAATAAATTTGGTGGATAAACTGATCCCGGCCCAGGGGGTGGGCCGCAATACTTTTCGGAGGCAGAAAATTGCTTAACGACGTGATTTTTCCCGATTTCTCCGCTTTCCACAGAACAGCCGCCAGGGCCGCTGACATGCCGGCAGAGCCGCCGGGGTCGCCAGTCCAGACGCCAAATCAGTTGCCCGCCCGGTTGCTCGAGGGCGCAGCGCCGGAACCCGCCAACCGCTCGTCGCCCGCCGCGCCGCCGTTCTCCTGGCTGGGCGTGGACGCCTGGCCGCACTTCCCAGCGCGGGCCGACAAGCAGGCCTGACGCTTCCGCGGGACGAAGAGCGAACCGCATCAACCCCGCCGACCGGAATTCGCAGCCCGCCGCGCATTTGCGGCTCATCAGTGCACTTGCGGCTCCGCCGTGGAGCCCCGGGCCGGGGAAACGGGAGCCTACCGCCGGCCGTGCCCCGGTAGTAGGGTCTAAGCACAGCCAGGACAACCATCCAGGGAGCGCCGCCATGAAGAAACTCATCAATGATCCCAAGGCCGTGGTCGACGAGTCAGTGGAAGGGTTCGGGCTTGCACATGCCGACCTCGTGACCGTCTTCGCGGACCCGAAATACATCGTGCGCAAGGACGCGCCGGTGGCGGGGAAAGTCGGACTCGTTTCCGGCGGCGGCAGCGGACATGAGCCGCTCCACGGCGGGTACGTCGGGGTGGGCATGCTCGACGCCGCCGTTCCCGGCGCCGTCTTCACCTCGCCCACACCGGACCAGATCCTGCCGGCCACCCTGGCAGTGAACTCCGGCGCCGGCGTCGTGCACATCGTGAAGAACTACACCGGGGACGTCCTCAACTTCGAAACCGCCGCCGAACTCGCGCAGGCCGAAGGCGTCGAGATTCGCACAGTCCTGGTCAACGACGACGTCGCCGTGGAAGATTCGCTGTACACGGCCGGCCGCAGAGGCGTCGGCGGCACCGTCCTGGTCGAGAAGATCGCCGGGGCGGCAGCCGAGCGCGGCGACAACCTTGACGCCGTGGCCGCGATCGGGGACCGGGTCAACCAGAACGTCCGCAGCATGGGCGTGGCGTTGTCGGCCTGCACCGTTCCGCACGCGGGGGTGCCCAGTTTCGAGCTCGAGGAAAACGAGATCGAAATCGGGATCGGCATCCACGGCGAGCCGGGACGGCACAGGATTCCCATGGAAAACGCCGACGGCATCACCGACCGCCTCTTGGATCCTGTGGTCAGCGACCTCGGACTGAATTCCGGGGACAAGGTGCTCCTGTTCGTCAACGGCATGGGCGGCACCCCGGCGAGCGAGCTCTACATCGTGTACCGCCGGGCGGCCCAGAAACTCGCCGAGCAGGGCGTTACCGTGGCGCGCTCCCTTGTGGGCAACTACATCACCTCCCTCGAAATGCAGGGTTGCTCCATCACCGTCCTGCGCCTCGATGACGAAATGACGACACTCTGGGACGCTCCCGTGCACACTCCGGCCCTTCGCTGGGGCGTCTGACCGTGGGGCTGGATGTCGGCTGGGCCGTGCGCTGGCTGACGCTCTCGGCGCAGGCCATGGCCGATCACCGGGTGGAGCTGATCGAGCTGGACCGGCCCATCGGGGACTCGGACCACGGCGAGAACATGGACCGCGGCTTCAAGGCCGTGATGGACAAACTGTCCGAGGCGCCGCCGGAAACTCCGGGAGCGGCCCTGAAGCTGACGGCCATGACGCTGATGTCCAAGGTTGGCGGGGCCGCCGGCCCGCTCTATGGCACTGCTTTCCTGCGGGCCGCCACGGCGCTGGGTGACACGTCCGACGTCGACGCCGCCACCTTGGCAGCCGCGCTGCAGGCTGCCCGCGACGGGATTGTGGCCCGCGGAAAGGCCGAGCCGGGGGACAAGACCATGGTGGACGCCTGGACTCCTGCGATCGAGGCAGCCGCCGCCGAGGCCGGCGACGGCGATGTCCGGAAGGTGCTGCTCGCCGCGGCAGAGGCCGCCGAGGCCGGTGCCGTGTCCACGGATCCGATGCTCGCCCGCAAGGGCCGCGCCAGTTATCTGGGAGAGCGCAGCATCGGCCACCGCGACCCGGGAGCGGTCTCCAGCGCGCTGATCCTGCGCGCCGCGGCCGGAGCCACTGAATGACAGTCCGGCTGGTGGTCGTCTCGCACAGCGCCAAGATCGCCGACGGCGCCGCCGAGCTCGCCGCCCAGATGGCGCCGGACGTCCTCATCCTCCCCGCCGGCGGCACCGACGACGGCCGGATCGGCACGAGTCTGGAAAAGGTCATGGCTGCCCTGGAGGAGGCCGCCGGTGACGGGGCCGGTGAAGGCGTCGTGGTGCTCACTGACCTCGGATCCGCCGTGATGACGGCCGAGTCCGCAGTAGAGTTCGCGGCGGATCCGGGATCTGTGCTGCTCGCGGACGCGCCACTGGTCGAAGGACTCGTTGCGGCCGCCGTGGCTGCCCAGGCGGGGGCCGAAGCGGCGGCGGTCAAGGACGCGGCGGAGGCCGTCTACCGGCCCCCGGCCCATCCTGCGGCGGCCGAGCACGGACACCAGCAGCCCCCGGATGCCACGGGGGACTTCGAACTCGTCAACCAGGCGGGAATGCACGCCCGGCCGGCGGCGAAGATCGCCGGAGGCCTGTCCGCCATGGACGCCGACGTGACCGTCAACGGCGCCGATGGCGCCTCGATGACAGAGCTCATGATGCTTGCCGCCGGCAAGGGAACCGTCCTGCACGTGGAAGCCAGCGGCCCCGACGCCGCCAAGGCGGTCGGCTACCTCGAGCGCCTGGTCAGCTCGGGGTTCGGGGAACCGTAAGCGGGCCCGGGCCATCGGATCCGGGCTATGGGGCCCGCCGGAGTCCGTCCGAGTCGAGCACCACGCTGGCTGTGATGAAAGTTCCGCACTGCTCCCCAAACGGATGCGCCGTACGGGGCGTGAAGGCGGCTGTGCGTGCCGGCAACGGATTTCCGGCGGTATCTGTGCCCGTAGCCGTAACTTCGATGCGGCTGGCCGTCAGCGTGTCCATCATCAGCATGCCGGTGAGGGTGCCGTTGGGGGAAGAAGTGGCCGAGCAGACGCCGTCGCCGCCGGAGTGGCCCGGCTCGCAGCCCTGGTCCACGGTGGTGCTCCCTGGAACGAGTTCCAGGTTAGCTTCCTTGCAGCGGCCGTCCTGGCAGGCCGAGAGGTGGATGGTCCGCACCGACGGGGCGTACTCCCGGGCCACGGTAAGGGAAACAACCGTTGCCTGGGCGATCGCCGGGCAAGCGACCTCCGCCCGGCACGAGGTGGCCACGACGGCGGTGAGGGCCAGTGCGGCCGCGGCCGCCAGCATTCGCATGCTCCAGCGTAGATCCTCAGGCAGGGAGCCGGAAGCCGCCCAGGTGCAGTTCCGCGAGGCCGTCGCCCAGCAGGCCGTCCAGCGCGCGTTCGAGCTGTTCGGGAGCGGCATTGAGCCGGTGCAGGGCCGCGAGCGGGATCCCGATCCCATGCGGTTCAAAGCCCAGGTCCGCCGGGGCCTCGTGGAACAGGACCGGAGCCACGGGGTCCTCGGCCACCCGCAGCACGGCCATGACGGCGCCGCGCACCTGCCGGTCGGTGCCGTGCCAGGACTGCCCCTTGGGGGTGTACGTTGGCGGCGGCTCGCCGGCCGCAAGCCAGGCGCAGGACTCGCGGACCGGGCATTGGCCGCACTTGGGGGCCCGCGCCGTGCAGACCAGCGCGCCGAGTTCCATGACGGAGGCGTTCCAGCGCACCGAGGCGCCGGGGTCGGCGGGGAGCAGCGATGCCGCCAGCCTCATTTCGGCAGCGGTGAGGGCCTGCGACGGCAGCGCCGAGCCGGAGACCAGCCGCGCATGGACCCGGCGGATGTTGGTGTCCACCACCGTTTCACGGCGTCCATACGCGAATGCCGCAACGGCAGCGGCGGTGTAGCTGCCCACGCCGGGGAGCTCCAGGAGCTCGGCGTAGGAGCCGGGGACGGCGCCGCCGTGGCTGTCCCTGATTGCTGCGGCGGCGGCATGCAGGCGCAGGGCGCGCCGCGGATAGCCCAGCCGGCCCCAGGACCTGACGGCTTCCCCGGCCGGTTCCCCGGCCAGATCGGACGGCTCCGGCCAGCGGCGCAGCCATTCCTGCCAGACCGGAAGGACCCGTACCACCGGCGTCTGCTGCAGCATGACCTCGCTGACCAGCACGCCCCAGGGCGTGCACTCCGCGGCCCGCCACGGCAGTTCCCTGGCGTTCGACGCGAACCAGCCATCCAGGGCGGCATGGAGGGCGGGGAGATCCGCGGCGCCATCGCACGGCCCGGCGGGCAGGGACTCCCGCTGTGCCGCGGCGGATACTGGGGGCGTGGGGGTTAGAGTTTCGATCCATCCAGCGTAGTAGATCGGGGTAACGGATCGGGACGGCGGCGGGTCCAGCGGCGTGGTCGGACGCCATAGCCCACGCGGTTCTCTAGGCTAGAAGAATGGTCAGGCAAGGCAGTTCAGGAACAGGCGGATCGCGGCCGAAAGGTTCCGGCGGAGGACTGCCCGGGCGAAAGCCCGGACGGCCCCCGCTTACCCGGGTCTACCGCCGTCGCCGACTGGTTGCCGGCGTGGTCCTGCTGCTCATCATCGCCGTGGGCTTCGGCGGCTTCGTGGCCATCTCCAACGCCATCGGCGGCGGCCAGCCGTCCGGCCAGCCGACCGGGGCAGGATCGGCTCCCGCGGGCCAGCCGACCGCCTCCGCATCGGAAAGTTCCGCGGCGTCCGAGGACCCTTCGGCTTCGCCCACGCCGTCCTCGGGAGACGGCTGCGAGCAGAATCTGGTGACCGTCACGGCCGCCACCGACAAGCAGGCCTATGCCGCCGGCGAGAAGCCGATGCTGAGCCTGAAGGTGACCAACAACAACAAGGTCCCCTGCGAGATCAACATTGGGACCTCGCAGATGGAATACATGATCACCAGCGGCTCGGACCGGATCTTCTCGTCCAAGGATTGCCAGGCCGAGAGTACGGACCTGATGAAGACCATTGCTCCGGGCAAGAGTGAAACGGCGAACTTCCCCTGGCAGCGCAACCGCACGGTGCAGGGCTGCGAATCCATCGACGCCAAACCCGGCGCCGGGGGCGCCTACTATGTCTTCACCGCACGGCTGGCGAATAAGACAAGCGCCAAGGGTGCCGTGTTCCAGCTCAACTAACCGGGGCGCCAGGCGTGTGCGGGGGTGAGGGTTTAGAGGAACCGGTCCAGCAGGCTTGCCTCGGCCATCCGGCTCAGACCCTCCCTGACGGTCCTGGCGCGCTGGTCACCGATCCCGTCCACGGTCATGAGGTCATCAATTGTTGCCGCCATCAGGAACTGCAGGCCGCCAAAGTGGTCCACGAGCCGGTCGGCGACTGCCTTCGGCACGGCTTTGAGGCCGGAGAGCAGACGGTAGCCGCGCGGCTGCACGACGGCGTCGAGGTTGGCTTCGCCGCCGGCAAAGCCAACGATCCCGGCGATCTTGCCCAGGTCGATCAGTTCGGTGGGGCCCAGGCTGACGAGGGCCTTGACCGCGTTGTCGATGTCCTCCGCGGAGGCGGCGGGGCCGGAGTAGTCGCGGATGATGACGTCGCTGCCCGGGCCGCGGCCCACGGTGAGCTCGTCCAGCTGCAGCGAGAGCAGGCGGCCGTCCTCGCCGAGTTCCAGGACATACTGGGAGATTTCCTCGGAGATCCTGCGCACCATTTCCTGGCGCTGGAGGGTGACCGCGACGTCGCGGACCGTCACCATGGCCTCGATTTCCAGGGCGGAGAGCGAGCTGGTCACCTGGTCCAGCCGCGAGCGGTAGCGTTCCAGGGTTGCCAGTGCCTGGTTGGCGCGGGCCAGGACCTTCTCTGAGCCCTCCAGGACGTGGCGCAGACCGTTCACGTACAGCGCGATGATCTGCATGGACTGGCTGACCGAGATGACCGGGACGCCCGTCTGGATGGCCACGCGTTCCGCCGTCCGGTGCCGGGTGCCCGATTCCTGCGTTTCGATGCTCGAGTCCGGGACGAGCTGGACGGCCGCGCGCAGGATGTTGCTGGCGTCCTTGTCGCAGACAATGGCACCGTCCATCTTCGCCAGTTCCCGCAGCCTGGTGGGGGAGAAGTCGATGCCGATCTCGAAGCCGCCGGAACAGATGGACTCAATGGTCCTGTCGATGCCCAGCACGATCAGGGCGCCGGTCCGTCCGCGCAGGATGCGTTCCAGGCCGTCGCGAAGGGCCGTGCCCGGTGCCACTCTGGCCAGGGTCGCCTTGAGCGCATCTTCAGGGCTCCGAGCCATAGATTTCCCTTCAAAGGTGCAGGCGCATGCCCGCAAGTGCGCCGGTTTCCAGGGTCTCCCGGCAGGATCAAAAGTACTCAGTTCCCCGCTCTCCCCATGATAGGGGTAAAGCAGGGCCTCTTCCGCACAAGCAAGCCTTAAAGTGGTCCATTGCGACGTTCCGCCGGAGCTCCCGGAAGTGCCGCCGCGGGGACCGTTCGCGGGGGCATTTTGCCGGTGCCGGACCGCCGCTTCGGGCTCCCTTTATTCCCCTGTCATGTCCCCTGCGAACCCAAGTCATGCCCGCTTCGTGCGCTGTCCGCGGCCTGCGATAAACTTGAACCCTTGGGTGTACCGCGGGTTCTCCGCGCCGTGACCCGTCCACAGCCGCAGCGAAAGTAGCATCGTGTCTCAAGAAGTCCTCAGCCCCGCCCGAGTCCAGGAGATTCACAAGCAGGCGGCCCGGCGTCGGACTTTCGCGGTCATCTCGCACCCCGACGCCGGCAAGTCCACCCTGACGGAGGCCCTCGCGCTGCACGCAAAGGTGATCGGCACTGCCGGCGCCTCCAGCGGCAAGGCCAACCGCAAGGAGACGGTCTCGGACTGGATGCAGATGGAAAAGGACCGCGGCATCTCCATCAGCTCCGCCGCGCTGCAGTTCGCCTACCGGGACACCGTCATCAACCTCCTGGACACCCCGGGCCACGCTGATTTCTCCGAGGACACCTACCGCGTCCTCGCCGCCGTGGACTGCGCCGTGATGCTGGTCGACGCCGCAAAGGGCCTGGAAACCCAGACCATGAAGCTCTTCGAGGTCTGCAAGCAACGCAACCTGCCCATCATCACGGTCATCAACAAGTGGGACCGGCCCGGGCTGGACGCCCTGGCCCTCATGGACGAGATCACCGAGCGAACCGGCCTGCAGCCGATGCCCCTGACCTGGGCCGTGGGGATCTCCGGCGACTTCCGCGGCGTCTGGGACCTGCGCAATGACCGGTTCGCGCAGTTCAAACGCAACAACGCCGGCGCCAACATCGCCCTCACCGAGTACTTCACCCCCGACCAGGCCGCCGCCAGCCAGGGCGAGGACTGGACCAACGCCGTGGACGAGGCCGGGCTGGTCATCGAATCGAACCTGGCGTTCGACGTCGAAGCCTTCCACGCCGGCCAAGCGACACCGATCCTTTTCAGCTCGGCAGCGCTGAACTTCGGCGTGAAGGAAATCCTGGACGCCCTCGTCGACTTCGCCCCGCCCGCTGCCCCGCGGCCCGACGTCGACGGCGATCCGCGCCCGGTTGATGCCCCGTTCGCCGGATTCGTCTTCAAGGTCCAGGCCGGCATGAACAAGGCCCACCGGGACCACGTTGCCTTCATCCGGGTCTGCTCCGGCATGTTCGAACGCGGCATGGTGGTCACCCAGGGGCGGACCGGGAAATCCTTCGCTACCAAGTACGCCCAGCAGGTCTTCGGCCGCGAACGCGAAGTGATCGACGAGGCCTTCCCCGGCGACGTCGTGGGCCTGGTCAATGCCTCCTCGCTCCGCGTGGGGGACAGCCTGTTCCTGGACCAGCCCGTGGAGTTCCCCGCGATCCCGCTGTTCGCCCCGGAACACTTCCAGGTGGCCCGCTCCAAGGACCCCAGCCGGTTCAAGCAGTTCCGCCGCGGCATCGAACAGCTCGAGCACGAGGGCGTCATCCAGGTGCTCCGCTCCGACATCCGCGGCGACCAGGCGCCCGTGCTGGCCGCCGTCGGCCCCATGCAGTTCGAGGTGGTCGAAGACCGGATGGCGCACGACTTCAGCGCCCCAATGCGGCTGGAACGGCTCCCGTATTCCATGGCCCGGATCTCCACCGTCGAGGCCATGCCGGCGCTGGCCAACGTCCCCGGCGCCGAGGTCCTCCTGCGCTCCGACGGCGAATACCTGGCCCTGTTCAACGACGTCTGGGCCCTGCGCCGGATCGAAAAGAACCACCCCGACCTCACCCTGGTGCCGATTGGGACCCACAACCCCGCAAAATAGCGCAAGGCGCCGGACAGAAAGACCGTCGGGACGTCTTCCGGAATCCGGTTTCCGCGTTATCATAAGTAAGCTTGCTTATTATGCGGGTGCCGGGACGAGATTTCCGGCTTCGGACTGATCCGCCTGATTCCAGCGGCGGCCCCATTAGAGGGACCACGTAGAACTTTGACAACCATGGACCCCGGTTTCCTGCTCAGCGGGCGCTACCGGATCGAAGAACTCATCGGCCGGGGCAGCCAATCAAGTGTGTACCGTGCCACGGACGAGGTCCTGAGACGCGAGGTGGCAGTCAAACTTTTCCGCGACGGCACTGTGGACGAAGAACGGACCCGCAGGCAAAGCGAGGAAGTGCGGATCCTGGCGGGGATGGCCCACCACGCCCTCGTAACACTGTTCGACGCCGGGACAGAGCTCAGGGACCCGGACCGCCGGCTCAGCTTCCTGGTGATGGAACTGGTCCGCGGCCCCGACCTGCGTCGCCGCTCGGCCGAGGGCCCGCTTTCGGCGGCCCACATGGCGCTGATCGGGCACGATCTCGCCGACGGACTGGCCCACATCCACCACCACGGCATCATCCACCGGGACGTCAAGCCGGCCAACATCCTGCTCGTTGACTACAGCGCCGAGGACCGGCGCCCGCGCGCCAAACTCAGCGACTTCGGCGTGGCCATCACCATCCGGGAAGGCCACCGCGGCGACCCCGACGACAGTTCCGGCACCCCGGCCTACCTCAGCCCCGAACAGGCCGCCGGCGAACCGGCCGGCCCTGCCAGCGACGTCTATTCACTCGGGCTGGTCCTGCTGGAAGGTCTGACCGGGAAAATGGCGTACCCGGGCGCGCCTGTCCAGTCCGCCCTGGCCCGGCTGCTCCAGGACCCGCACATCCCCGAAGAGCTTGCGCCTCTGTGGGCGACACTGCTGACCTCCATGCTGGACAGGGATCCGGCGGCCCGCCCGCCGGCCCGCGAAGTCTCCCTGGCTCTGCGCCAGGAAGTCATCAATGGCGCGGGCCGCCACCGCCGTGACCAGGCCGCGCTGCTGACCGACGAAGAAGGGCGCATGCAAGCGGTCGAGCGGTACCGGATCCTCGACACCCCCGCGGATGGCGCCTTCGACCGGATCGCGGCGCTGGCCGCACGCATGTTCTCGGTGCCCGTGGCGATTGTCAGCGTTGTGGACCATGACCGCATCTGGTTCAAGGCCCACCACGGCACGGACGTCACGGAGATCGGCCGGGATCCCGGGTTGTGCGCCTCCGCCGTCCTGCAGGGCGATGCCTGGATTGTCCGGGACGCCATCAACGATCCCCGGACGCTGACCAACCCCCTAGTAGCGGGCGAGTTCGGCCTGCAGTTCTATGCCGGGGTGCCGCTGCGCACTCCTGACGGCTACAACCTGGGCACCTTGTGCATCCTGGACCGTGAGCCGCGCGAGTTCAGCTATGAGGACACTGCTGCGCTGGAGGACCTGGCGGCGCTCGTGATGCACGACTTGGAGCTGAGGCTTCACAGCCGGCGGGCGCTCGCCGGGTTGTAAGAGACACGCCTACCGCCGCCCCCGAAGTCAGGTGCCGGCGTCGGACCCTCCTCCCGCCGGGCCGCCTACCGCCGGCCGGCGTGCAGGGCCAGTTCGAGCTCGAAGCGCGCGGTGGGATCCTCAAGGGCGTCGCCGAAGAGCTCGCGCAGCTGCGCCGCCCGGTAGCCCACTGTCTGCGGATGGATCCCCAGTTCGGCGGCAACCGGCGCCCGCTGGCCCCAGTGGCGCAGCCAGGAGAGCAGGGTTTCGGCGAGCCGCTCGCGTTGCGCGGGCCGGAGTCCTTCCAGGGGCGCCAGCCGCCGGTTCGCCAGCTCGGTGATCGCCGAGGGCTCCGCCGCGAGAATCACCTGGGCCAGGTGCTCGTCGGCCCAGATCGGGGGATCCTCGGGACCCTCGCGCGGCGGCAGGGCCGCGGCGGCCAGCACGGCCAGCCGCAGTGAATCCGGAACCCTTTCCCAGCTGCCGGAGGGCCCCACGGATGCGCCGCGCCCCTTCAGGACGCGGTCCAGGTCCTCGCGGGCGGACCGAGACTTCCGCGCCGGCACCAGCGCCACGACGTCGGTCTCACGCTCAATCACCAGGGTTCCGGGACCAAGGCGCAGCCGCAGGCCGGCGGCCCGGTCCAGCGGCAGCGTCACCACCGCCATGCGCGCAGGCAGGGACCAGTCCGCCATCGCCGCCGTCTGGCGCAGCGCCGCCTCGTCGGCCTGGCCGAGCAGGAGCAGGTCCAGCAGCTCGGTCCGCCGCCGGTCCACCGCTCCGGCGCGCTCGGACTGTTCAAAGGCATAAGCCTCGGCGCTGACCGCCGACAGCTCATCGATGTACGCGAGGATCGATTCGCCCAGATCCACCACGACCCCCTGGCCCAGATGGTGTTCCACGGAGACCTTGGACATTTCCCGGAAGGTCACACGGGCACCCATCCGGTACGCGCTCAGGAGTGCGTCCATGCTCCGCCCCTGCCGGAACTCGCCGCTGCCCAGCCCGGCCACCAGCTCCCGGCTCTCTTCGGACAACGCCGGCAGCCGGGTCCCTGGCAGTTGCAGGAACCGGTCCAGCGCCGCTGCCACGCCCCTTCTCAGGCCACGGCCGAATCGGCCCTCAATCGGCCTGGCGTACGCCGGAACGAGCTGCGGGACGGCCTCGATGATGGCCTCGACGATGCCGGGCATCCGGGGACGGAGCATATCGCTGACCTCCCGCGGCAGGGCCAGCCACGGAGGATCGTAGGCGGGGGCGGGGCCGGCGGCCTCCCGGGCGGGGGATACATTCATGGACAGTCCGTTGAGTTGTTGCGGCGGGATAGTTTTATCAAGTCGATCGTATGCCTTGGGTGAAGAAGTATGGCGCAAACTGACATAAGGTTGTTAGATGATCCGGCTCCGTAAGCTGGCGCGCGCCGCATCTCTACTGACCACCCCACTAGCTCCAGAAGACATTCTGTCGCTGTTCAATCCTGTGTTTTCCGCCCGCCAGTTGCGCGGCGTGGTCACCAGGGTGGTTCCAGAAACGGCCGATTCCGCCACCATTTTCTTCCGTCCCGGCCGCGGCTGGCAAGCACATCTTGCCGGCCAGTGGGCCCGTATCGGCGTCGAGCTCGACGGCGTCCGCCACTGGCGGTCGTATTCGCTCAGCGCCCCCGCGGGGCAGGACCCGGCCATCACGGTTACCGACATGGGCGCCGTCTCCGCGGCCCTCGTGCGCGGGACCAAGCCCGGTGACGTGCTGTTCCTGGCTCCTCCGCAGGGCGACTTCGTCCTGCCCGAACACCCGCGCCCACTGCTCATGCTCACCGCCGGCAGCGGGATCACCCCGGTGATGTCGATGATCCGCACCCTCGTACCGCACCGTCCCGACGCCGACGTCGTGCTCATCCACACCGCCCGCTCCGCCGCGGACGCAATTTTCCGTGAGGAACTCGCCGAGCTCGCCGACCAGTTCCCCAACTTCCGGGTAACGCACTGGTTCACCGGTGACCAGGGACGGCTGGACTTCAGCTCAGCCGCTGACCTGGACCGGCTGTGCCCGGACTGGCGCCAGCGCGCAGCCTATGCGTGCGGCCCTGAAGACTTCCTCAATGACACCGAGGCGCTCTGGGAGGCCGTAGGCGAGGTGGACCTGCCGGAGGCTGACGCCCCCGCAGGCTCCCTGACCATCGAGCGCTTCAGCACCAGCCTCGCCGGCGGCGCCGGGCACGACGGCGGACTGGTCACCTTCGAGGCCTCCGACCGCGAAGTCGAGGCCGACGGCGACACCCCGCTGCTCGACGTCGGCGAGGACGCCGGTGTCCTGATGCCCAGCGGCTGCCGGATGGGCATCTGCCACAGCTGCCTCATTCCACTGCGTGCCGGCCATGTCCGGGACCTCCGCACGGGCGAAGTGCACGGCGAGCCCGGCCAACTAATCCAGACGTGCGTGTCGGCAGCCGCCGGCCCCGTTAACCTCGACCTCTGAGGAGTATCACCGCATGACGATTGTTTCCAGCAAACCGGATCTATCCGACGTCGACACCACTGGCGGCGCCTCCGCAGACGGCGCCCCGGCAGCAAAGGTGGTGACCGCCGCGAAGACGCGGCCCGGCGCCCTCGCCGAGACCGGCAGCCCGCTGCTGCGTCCGCCCGCTGCTGCCCACCTTTCCGACGAGCAGGTGGCGGAGCTGGGTCGCGAACTCGACGCCATCAAGGACGACATCCTCGCCAAGCGCGGCGCGTCGGACGCCGCCTACATCCGCCGGATGATCAAGATCCAGCGCGGCCTGGAACTTTCCGGCCGTGCCGCGCTCCTGGTCAGCAAGAACAAGCCCGCCTGGATCGCCGGCACCACACTGCTGAGCTTCGCCAAGATCCTGGAAAACATGGAGCTCGGGCACAACATCCTGCACGGCCAGTGGGACTGGATGCGGGACCCGGACATCCACTCCACCACGTGGGAATGGGACTTCGTCACCCCCGCGCGGTCCTGGCAGCACACCCACAATGACCTCCACCACCGCTGGACAAACGTGGTCGGCAAGGACAACGACATCGGATACAACCTGTTGCGGATGGATCCGGAGCAGAAATGGGTGCCGTTCAACATCGGCAACCCGGTCTACAACGCGCTGCTGGCACCGGTGTTCGAGTGGGGCATCGCGATCTACGACCTCGAACTCGTGGACTACAAAGAGGGCCGGAAGTCGAAGGAAGCCTTGACCAGGGACTTGAAGGCCCTCGGCCGCAAGGCGCTGAAGCAGTTCACCAAGGACTATGCCGCCACGCCCGCCGTCGCGATGCTGACCGGTTCCGGCAAGCAGGCCCTGTACGGCACCCTGACCGCCAACGCCGTCCGCAACGTGTGGGCGCACGCGGTGATCTTCTGCGGCCACTTCCCCGAAGGCACCGACACTTTCACCGAGGAAATGGTCGAAGGCGAGACCCGCGGCGACTGGTATGTGCGGCAGATGATTGGCTCGGCCAACATCTCCGGCTCCAAGTTCATGCACCTCATGACCGGCAACCTCTCGCACCAGATTGAGCACCACCTGTTCCCGGACCTGCCCTCTAACCGTTACGCGGAGGTGGCGCCGAAGGTGCAGGAAATCTGCAAGCGCTACGGGCTGCCGTACACCACGGGCCCGCTGCTGAAGCAGGTCGGCTCCACGTGGGCGAAGATCTTCAAGCTGGCCCTGCCGCCGAAGAAGGCCTAGCCAGGCAGGCCCGACTTCAGGGTCAAACCACCCGGTTTGAACCGGTTTGAATGGGCTTGAATGGGTTTGAAGGATTAACCAGAGGGGCGTCTGCCATCGCGGCAGGCGCCCCTCGCGTCTCGTATGGGGCTTTGCTGACCGGCGGCCGGCTCAGGACTTGCTCGCCACACCAAGGATGTGGGCCAGCCGCGGGTTGCCGGGGAGGACCGAGAAGCCGAAGCGGTCGATGCGCTGCACGGTGAGGCCGGCCCCGGCGATCATGGCGGCGGTGTCGCGGTTCGGGTGGCATCCGCCTGCCACCCGGGTCCACAGCGGTGTGAGGAGGTCTTCGGCGGCCGCCAGCACGCGGTGCGCGGAGCGGACGTGTTCATAGAACAGCAGCGAGCCGCCGGGGCGCAGGACCCGGACTATCTCCGCGAGGGCGGCGGACTGGTCAGCCACGGTGCACAGCACCAAACTCGAGACGACGACGTCCACCGAGGCGTCTGCGGCCGGCAGCGCTTCGGCCACGCCGTCCTTCACTGTGACAGGCACGGGTGCCTTCGCGGCGGCCGCGCCGGCCAGCCCCCGGAGCGTGGGGTCCGGTTCGAGGGCCAGCACGGAAGTTACCGCGGCAGGGTAGAACGCGAAGGTGGCCCCGTATCCCGCGCCGATTTCGACGACGACTCCGTGCGCAGGTTCCACAAGGCGCCGGCGGTGCTCCGTTGCCCCGCGGGCGTCCATCCGCGGGCCCACCCGGGCATAGGATCGCCCGAATGATGAATCGCGGCGGCTGGTCTCCGGCATGAGGCTCCTTCCGGTCAGCGGGCCGCGGCAGGATCGAGGGTGAGCCTGCGCAGCAGCTGCGCGTTGAGGGCAACCACAATGGTCGACGCCGACATCATCACGGCGCCCGCGGCGGGGGAGAGCACCACCCCTGCGAAGGCGAGGACGCCGGCTGCCAGGGGAACAGAAATGATGTTGTACCCGGTGGCCCAGACGAGGTTTTGCCACATCTTCCGGTAGCTCGCCTTGGACAGGTCGAGCAGCGACAGCACGGCCCGGGGATCGTCGCCGGCCAGGACCACGCCGGCCGATTCCACCGCCACATCCGTCCCCCCGCCAATCGCGATCCCCACCTCCGCCCGGGCCAGCGCCGGAGAGTCGTTGACGCCGTCGCCCACCATGGCCACCTTCAGTCCGCGGCCCTGCAGCTCCGCGACCTTCTTGTCCTTGTCGGCCGGGAGGACCTCGGCGAACACTTCGTCGATGTTGAGCTCGGCGGCGACGGCGTCCGCCACCTGCCGGGCGTCGCCGGTGACCATGGCCACCGTGATGCCGCGCGCCTGGAGGGCCCGGACGGCCTGGCGCGACTCGGGCCGAACTGCATCCTCCAGGCTGACCGCTCCCACCACGGCGCCGCCGTCCACGACGTGGAGCACTGCCGCGCCGCGAGCCAGCCAGGCGCCGGTCGTGGCGGCCAAATCCTCCGGTTCCTGCAGGCCGAGTTCGCGGAGCAGGGCCGGGCCGCCCACCTGGACTACGCGGCCATCGACCGTGGCCCGGGCCCCGCGGCCCGTCAGCGCGGTGAACCCCTCCGCCGTCGGAATCTTCAGTTCCCGTTCCCGGGCGGCGGCCACGATCGAGCGGGCCACCGGGTGTTCGCTGTCCGCCTCCACAGCGGCGGCGAGAGCCAGCACCGCGTCCCGGCCTGCGGCTGAGGCCGGCCCCATGCCCGCGGTCGCGGCAACTTCCTTGAGCTCGGGTTTGCCCCTGGTCAGGGTTCCGGTCTTGTCGAACAGCACGACGTCGACCGTGCGCATGCGCTCCAGCGCCATCCGGTTCTTGATCAGGACACCGGCCCGGGCGGCCCGCTCCGTGGAGATGGCGATAACGAGCGGGATGGCAAGGCCCAGGGCGTGCGGGCAGGCGATCACCAGGACCGTCACGGTGCGGGTGACGGCCTCGGTGACGCTGCCCATCAGGGTCCAGACGACGAAGGTCAGGGCGCCGGTGCCGGCGGCGAAGTAGAAGAGGAACGCCGCTGCCCTGTCGGCCAGGGCCTGGGCCCGGGAGGAGGATGCCTGCGCCTCAGCCACGAGTCGCTGGATCCCGGCCAGGGCGGTGTCCTCGCCGATGGCGGAGACTCTGACCCGCACGGAGTTGTCCGTGGCGATGGTCCCGGCCACCACGGGATCGCCAGGTGCCCGCAGGACCGTCCGTGACTCGCCGGTGATCATCGATTCGTCGAATTCGGCCCGGCCGTCGCTGACCGTGCCGTCGGCCGGCATCCGTCCGCCGGGGCGGACCAGGATGGTGTCTCCGGCGCGGAGCATCGAGACGCTGACGGTCTCCGTGCCGGCGCCGGTGACGCGTTCCGCCTCGTCGGGCAGCAGCGCAGCCAGGGCGTCCAGCGCGCCCTGGGCCGAGCCGAGGGCGCGCATCTCGATCCAGTGGCCCAGCAGCATGATCGGAACCAGCAATGCCAGCTCCCACCAGAAGTCGAGGTCGAAGCCGCCCAGGCCCAGGCTGGTCACCCATGAGGCAATGAACGCCACGCTGATGGCCATGGCGATCAGCAGCATCATCCCGGGCTTGCGTGTCCTCACTTCGTTGAGGCCGCCCCGGATGAACGGTTGGCCGCCGTAGATGAAGATCGCCGTGCCGAATACCGGCGGAATCCAGGCGGAGCCCGGAAACGCCGGCGGCTGGTAGCCCAGGAGGTCCGCGAACATGGGGCTGAAGAAGACCACGGGAACGGCCAGGGCCAGTGACACCCAGAACCTGTCCCTGAACATCGCGACGCTGTGCCCGGCATGCTGGCCGTGGCTGTGGACAAGGTGGTCATCCGCGGCGGAGCCGGCAGCGGCTCCGGGGCCTGCAGGATGGTCTGCCCGGCCGCCCTGCGGCGTCCCGTGGATGCCGTGATGGTGGGTGCTGTGAACGCCGATGCCGGGATCTATGCCCGGATCGAGGTCCCGACTGCTGTGCCGATGGTCCATGGTGTGCGCTCCTGGAAGGTGTTCAGTCGTGTGCAGCTACGGCAAAGATACCCCCAGGGGGTATTTCTGACAAGAGCCTGGCGGCTCAGCCGACCTCGCGGTTGTGGCCACACCGAGGTAGGCCAGGAGCAGGGCATGGCGGCGGCTGAGGGGCTGCACTAGGACTCCTCGCCCAGCACCTTCAGATTCTCGCGGTACTGCTCGGCCGTGAGCTCGCCCCGCGCAAAGCGTTCGTCAAGGATCAGGCGGGCCTGGGATCGTCCGCTCGGCACTGACGGCTGTGGAGAAACGGGGGTTGGACCGGGAGGCCCGCCCTGCCCCTGCGGAGGAATCTGCCCCTGGCCCGGCAGCAGACCAGGGCCGTCATGACGAAGGCCTCCGGTGAGGAGCCGGACGGCCAGGATGACCAGCACAGTAATTCCGGCCAGCAGGAACACGCCCCACAGCCACATCCAGCCGAGTTCGTACCCGTAACCCCACATCATGTCGCACCCCTCTGGTGCGGCCGGCGCGGCTGGGACGGTTGGATCGGCCGGCCGCATCCGCCAGCCACTATCCCATCGTGCGGCCGCCGGGGCGGCGGCGTTAGGGTCCTAAGTCGCTTCTGTGTACGCCGCCGGCACGTCCCAGGCCCCGGGCCCGTCCTCCGCGGCGTCAGCTGATCAGCAGTCCCAGGGCCTCGGCAAGGTGGCCCACCTCGCGGACCGAGAACCCCGCGGGAACTGGCCCGTGCCCGTTGGGGCTGGCCGGCACCACTGCATGGGTGAAGCCGAGCCGATGCGCCTCCTGGATGCGCTGGTTGATGCCGGGGACCGGGCGGACTTCGCCGGCCAGGCCTACCTCGCCGAAGGCAATCAGCCGCTGGGGGAGCGGCTTCTTGGCTTTGGCGGAGGCCACCGCCAGGGCCACGGCGAGGTCGGTGGCGGGTTCGCTGAGCTTGACCCCGCCAACTGTGGCCACATAGGAGTCGTCCTTATGCAGCAGGCAGCCGGCGCGCTGCTGCAGGACGGCGAGCAGCATCGCCACGCGCGAGCTGTCCAGTCCGCTGGTGGCGCGGCGGGGCTGGGAGCTGGCGCTCTCGGCGAGCAGCGCCTGGACCTCGGCCAGCAGCGGCCGGCGGCCCTCCAGCGTGACCGTGATGCAGGTTCCCGAGACGGGCTCCTTGGTCCGCGAGACGAACAGCCCGCTGGGATCGGCGAGGCCCTCGATGCCGTCCTCGTTCAAATCGAAGCAGCCGACGTCGTCGGTAGGTCCGTAGCGGTTCTTGACGGCGCGCAGCAGCCGCAGCCGCGAATGCCGCTCGCCCTCGAACTGGCAGACGACGTCCACGAGGTGCTCCAGGAGCCGGGGCCCGGCGATGGAACCGTCCTTGGTCACGTGCCCGACCAGCAGCGTGGTCATGTTGCGGCGCTTGGCCGCGGCAATCAGGGAGGCCGCAACCTCGCGCACCTGGGACACCCCACCGGCGCTGCCCTCGACGTCGGCGCTGCTGAGGGTCTGCACGGAGTCCACCACCAGCAGCCGCGGCTCCAGCTTCTCCACCTGCCCCAGGGCTTGCCCGAGGTCCGTTTCGGCGGACAGGTACAGGGACTCGGCCACGGCGTCGATCCGGTCCGCACGGAGCTTGACCTGGGCGGCGGATTCCTCGCCGGTGATATAGAGGACGTCCTGCGCGGTGCGGGCGAACTTGGCCGCCACGTCCAGCAGCAGCGTGGACTTGCCCACCCCGGGTTCGCCCGCGAGGAGGATGACGGCGCCGGGCACCAGCCCGCCGCCCAGGACGCGGTCCAGTTCGTCCACGCCGGTGGGCAGGAAAGCCGCGGTGGTGGCGTCGATGTCGGCGATCCGGCGGGCCGGTTCAAGGACCGTTGTGGCCGCCGTGGTGCGGGCGACGGCGGCGCCGGTCTCCTCCACACTGCCCCATGCCTGGCATTCGCCGCAGCGGCCCACCCACTTGACCGTGGTCCAGCCGCATTCGGCGCATTTGTAGCCGGGCGCCTTGGGCCCCCGGGAAGTCTTCGTAGCCATTGGTCCACACTATCGGGGGCCGGCGACAACGAAGCGCGCCGGCCGGGCCATGTGGGCCTGCGCGGCATCGGCGGCGGCTACAGCGGGGGAAGGATGTCCCGGGCTTCCTTGGAGTCCACGCCGGCGGCCTCCAGGAGGTCCACCATGAGCGGGCGGAACAGCATGACCACCGTTTCGCCCTCAAGTAGCTGGACATCCAGCATCCGCGGATGCAGCCGGACGGCAATCTCCCGCAGCTCGGACCGGGCAGTGCGCAGATGCGCGCGGCGGGCGCCGTCGTGCACTTCCGCCAGGCCCAGCGACAGCTCATCGACGGCGGCGGCCGTCTCCTGCAGGACGTCGGCGATGTTCTGGGTGGCCTCGTCCGAGAGGGCCGCATGGTTGATGGCGCTGGTCAGGCGGCGCGCAAAAACCCGGCTGTTGCGCAGCGCGAGATCGATGTAGTCCAGTGACTGCTCCATCTGGTCCAGCTCTTCCCGGTGCCTTCGGTATGCGGGGGCCAGGGTGGCCACCTCGCCGGAGGCGCGCAGCGTCTGGCGCATGGCATCGACGAGGGGCTGGCAGTTCCGCCCCCGGATGAGGGCATGCCAGGCCTGGGTGGAATCGCTGTAGCTCAGCGCCGAGGCGCATTCCCGCAGGACCTCGGCGAGCTCGTGGAGCAGCTTCTTGACGTCATTGCGGGGTTCACGCCGGGGATCCTTGGGAACCAGGACGGTCATCAGCAGCGCAAACACCCCGCCCACCACGGCGTCGATGCTGCGCGTGAACGGCCCCCCGATCGGCGCCGGCAGGAGCACCACGAGCACTGACTGCAGGCCCAGCTGGGTGGTGAAGATGGTCCCGCTGTCCAGGAACCTCGCCAGCAGGATGGAGAACAGGAGAACGACGGCGGCCTGCCAGATCCCGGAACCCAGCCAGTGCAGCAGCAGGTCCCCGACGACGATGCCGAGCGTGCAGCCCAGGCCCACCTCGATGACGCGGCGCAGCCTCGGGTCCCGGGAAAAACCGAGGGCAATCAGGGACGATGTGGCAGCAAACAACGGCCCGTTGTGGCCCAGGACGTATTCGGCGAACGCGTAGGCGCCCACGGCGCAAGTGGTCATCTGGATGGCCGGCCCCAGGGAGTTCCGGCTCCGGACAAAGCCGGTCCGGACCCGGCCGCGCAGGAATCGTGCGCTTGCGGAGAGTCCAGTCGCGGAGGCCATGCCCTCCAGTCTATTTGCTGCCCCGGGGCGGCCGGCACGGCCGGTCTGCCCCTCCCGCCCGTTGCTCTATCAGTTGTGGTCCCCATTTTCGGGTTTTGGCGGGTCTTGGCGTGCGGAAGTGATAGCGCAACGTGGAGGGGCATGACCGATACGACTGTGACCCACAGAACACAATGGCTCCCCGGCAGATGTAAGCCAATGGCCCAGCGTCGTTAACCGGCCGTTCACCTTGGTCCGCAATTCTCTTCATCTGGGCCACTTACCGTCGGTAAAGGTACAAATCCGTACGCATCCCTGCTGGCCTTCTCCGGCCCAGCACGCAAAGCCCTGAAAGGGGTACATCTAAGTGAAGGCTCTCCGCTTCGGCCGCAACGCGGCTATCGCTGTTATCGCCGCCAGCGCACTCGCGCTGACCGCTTGCGGTTCGGACAATGCAACCAACACGGCCCAGACCGCGGCTCCGTCCGCGTCCGGCCCCAAGGTCACCGGCACCCTGACCGGCATCGGCTCTTCCGCCCAGGGCGCAGCCATGGACGTCTGGAAGACCAACTTCGCTACCGCGAACCAGGGCGCCACTGTGCAGTACTCCCCGGACGGCTCCGGCGCCGGGCGCAAGGCAATCCTCGACGGCTCGGCACAGTTCGCCGGCTCCGATGCCTACCTCAAGGATGACGAGCTCGCCAGCTCCAAGGACAAGTGCGGCCCCGACGGCGCCCTCGACATCCCGGTCTACATTTCCCCGATCGCCGTGGCCTTCAACCTGCCGGGCATCACGGACCTGAAGCTCGACGCTGCCACTGTTGCCAAGATCTTCCGCGGCGAGATCGCCAACTGGAACGACCCCGCCATCGCGGCCCTGAACCCGGACGCCAAGCTTCCGGACCTCAAGGTCACCCCGGTGAACCGTTCGGATGACTCCGGCACCACCTCGAACTTCACGGACTACCTGTCCGCCGTCGCCCCCTCGGTGTGGACCGACAAGGCCGCCGGTGTCTGGCCCGCGAGCCTGAAGGGCGAGAACGCCAAGGGCACCTCCGGCGTCGTCAAGACCGTCACCGACACCCCCGGTGCGGTCACCTACGCCGACGACTCCGCTGTCAGCGGCAAGCTCGGCACGGCGCAGATCAAGGTCGGAGACTCCTTCACGAAGATCTCCGCCGACGCTGCTGCCAAGGCAGTGGACCAGGGCAAGCCGGTTGAAGGCCGCAACGCCAACGACCTCGCCATCAAGCTGGACCGCACCACCACCGCCGCCGGCGCCTACCCGATCGTCCTGGTGTCCTACCACATCGTCTGCAGCACCTACGACACGCAGGCCACCGCTGACCTGGTCAAGGCCTTCGTCAAGTACGCAGCTTCCGACGCCGGCCAGCAGGCCGCCGCAGACGCCGCCAAGTCGGCGCCGCTGTCCAAGGCCCTCCAGGACAAGGCAATCGCTGCCGTCGACGCCATCAAGGCCAAGGCCTAGGGATAACGCCGCACCGCGAGGCATAGTGGAAACACGAGCCTGATCAAGGTTCCCTGCATCATGGCGGCCGTCACCGGCGGCCGCCATGGAGCAGGGAACCGACGCGTTTGTTCCAAACATCAAGATTTGCCGGACGCCGGCGGCGGAGGCCTCCGCAGCCGGCGCCCGGACCTCCACCCAAACCGAAGGACCGTGAAGTGACCACCACCTCCCTGACCAAGTCCCGGGGCGCAGGCCACACCGGCGACAAAGTCTTTTCCGCAGCCGCCTTGGCGGCAGGGTGTCTGATCCTCGTCGTGCTCTTCGGCGTGGCACTGTTCCTGGTCATCCAGGCGTTCCCGGCCCTCGTGGCATCGCCGGACAAGATCCAGGGCGGCGAAGGGTTCTTCACCTACATCTGGCCGCTCGTCATCGGCACCCTCATCGCCTCCGTGATCGCCCTGGTAATCGCGACGCCGATCGCGATCGGCGTCGCGCTGTTCATCTCGCACTACGCACCGCGCAAGCTCGCCTCCGGCCTGGGCTACGTCATTGACCTGCTCGCCGCGATCCCGTCCGTGGTCTACGGCGCCTGGGGCGTTGCGTTCCTCGCCAAGGAAATCTCCCCGTCCTATAACTGGCTGGCCAACAACATGGGCTGGCTGCCGATCTTCCAAGGTCCCGCCTCGGCCACTGGAAAGACCATCCTCACGGCCGGGATCGTCCTCGCCGTCATGGTCCTGCCGATCATCACGTCCCTGACCCGCGAGATCTTCCTGCAGACCCCCAAGCTGCACGAAGAGGCCGCGCTGGCCCTCGGCGCCACCCGCTGGGAGATGATCCGGATGACCGTCCTGCCGTTCGGCCGGCCCGGCATCATCAGCGCCGTGATGCTCGGACTCGGCCGGGCCCTCGGCGAGACCATGGCCGTGGCGCTGGTGCTGTCCTCCGGAGCCCTGACCGCCAGCCTGATCCAGAGCGGAAACCAGACCATCGCCGCCGAAATCGCCCTGAACTTCCCCGAGGCCAGCGGACTGAAGGTCAGCACGCTGATCGCCGCCGGCCTGGTGCTGTTCGTCATCACCCTCGGCGTGAATATGATCGCCCGCGGGATCATCACCCGGCACAAAGAATTTTCGGGAGCCAACTAAATGACCTCCACCCTGACCCCCGTGCGCAAGCGCTCGGCACTGACCAAGGGCCAGCTGCCCAAGGCCGCGCCGTACATTGTCCTGGCCGTAGCACTGGTCCTCGGTGCCGCCATCCTGGCCCTGATCGGCTTCAACGCCTTCGGCTGGGGGCTGGTCTCCGGCATCCTCTTTGCCGCCGGACTGGTCGGCTGGAGCCTGGTTGTGGAAGGCGCCCGCAAGGCCAAGGACAAGTTGGCCACCTGCCTGGTGGTGGGCGCCTTCCTGGTCGCCCTGCTGCCCTTGTTCTCGGTGATCTGGACCGTGCTGGTCAACGGCCTCCCCGGCCTCCTGGATCCCGGATTCCTCACCACCTCCATGAACGGCGTCACCGGCGCCTTCGATAACAAGACCGTCGAGGAAGGTGCGCCCCTGCTCGGCGGCATCTACCACGCGCTCATGGGCACCCTGCTGATCACCGTGCTCGCCACCCTCATCTCGGTCCCGGTGGGCCTGCTGACCGCGATCTATCTCGTTGAATACGGCGAGGACCGGGCGCTGGCCCGGGCCATCACCTTCTTCGTGGACGTCATGACCGGCATCCCCTCGATTGTCGCGGGCCTGTTCGCCGCTGCTGCCTTCTTCGCGCTGGTCGGCCCGGGCACCAAGACAGGCGCCGTCGCGGCCGTCGCACTCTCTGTGCTGATGATCCCGGTGGTGGTCCGCTCCAGCGAGGAAATGCTCAAGATCGTTCCCAACGAACTCCGCGAGGCCGCCTACGCCCTCGGCGTCCGCAAATGGCGGACCATCCTCAAAGTGGTCCTTCCGACGGCGATCTCCGGCATCGCGTCCGGCATCACCCTGGCGATCGCCCGCGTGATCGGCGAAACCGCGCCGATCCTGGTCACCGCCGGATTCGCGACCACAATCAACACCAACGTGTTCAGCGGCTGGATGGCCTCGCTGCCAACGTTCATCTACACGCAGATCCTGAACCCCACCTCGCCGTCCAACCCGGATCCGTCCTCCGAGCGGGCCTGGGGTGCGGCCCTGGTGCTCATCATCCTGGTGATGCTGCTCAACCTCGGCGCCCGCCTGATCGCCCGCGTCTTCGCCCCCAAGGCCGGCCGCTAGGCCACCGCCGCGCCCGCCGAATAAACCTCCAGCAAGTGAAGGAACACCATGTCTAAGCGCATCGACGTCAAAGACCTGAACGTCTACTACAGCAAATTCCTGGCCGTCGAAGGCGTCAACATCAACATCGAGGCCAAGTCCGTCACGGCCTTCATCGGCCCGTCGGGCTGCGGCAAATCCACCTTCCTGCGCACGCTGAACCGCATGCACGAGGTCATCCCCGGGGCGAGGGTTGAGGGCGAGGTACTGCTGGACGGGGACAACCTGTACGGTCCCGGCGTCGACCCGGTCACCGTGCGTTCCCAGATCGGCATGGTGTTCCAGCGGCCCAACCCGTTCCCCACCATGTCCATCCGGGACAACGTGCTGGCCGGCGTGAAGCTGAACAACAAGAAGATCTCCAAGGGAGAGGCCGACGTCCTGGTGGAGCGCTCCCTGCAAGGGGCGAACCTGTGGAACGAGGTCAAGGACCGCCTGTTCAAGCCCGGCTCCGGCCTCTCCGGCGGCCAGCAGCAGCGCCTGTGCATCGCCCGGGCCATAGCCGTAGAGCCCCAGGTGATCCTCATGGACGAGCCCTGCTCCGCCCTGGACCCGATCTCGACCCTGGCCATTGAGGACCTCATCAACGAGCTCAAGGACCAGTACACGGTGGTGATCGTGACGCACAACATGCAGCAGGCGGCCCGCGTGTCGGACAAGACGGCCTTCTTCAACATCGCCGGCACCGGCAAGCCGGGCAAGCTGATCGAGTTCGGTGACACCCCGACCATCTTCAGCAACCCGACCGAGAAGGCTACCGAGGACTACGTCTCCGGCCGCTTCGGGTAACCGGCAAGTCCCTTACAGGCCGGCCACCGGCGTGAGCGCCAGCTGCAGGACGAACGCGGCGGCGGCGGTGACAACCGGGGTCAGGACCCAGAACGCCAGGATGCGGATCACCAGCCGCCGGTCCGTGCCCGGGAAGGACTGGTTGGCGCCGGCGCCCAGCGTTGCCGCCGTCACCGTGTGGGTGGTGGAGACGGGCCAATGCAGCCCGATCGCGCCCACCAGCAGCATCACCGAGCTGTACATCTGGGCGACGAATCCACGCAGAGGGTCGATCCGGGTCAGCCGGTAGCCGATGGTGTAGGAAATCCGCCAGCCGCCCGCCAGGGTCCCCGCCGACAGCAGGACGGCCGTCATCACCGCCACCCACACCGGCACGGACCCGCCGTCGGAGAGCCCGGCCGCCAGCAGCGCCAGGATCACCACTGCACTGGTGCGCTGGCCGTCCTGTAACCCGTGGCCGAAGGCGACGGCGCCGGCTGCAATGGCCTGGGCCCGCCGGGACCGGGTGTTGACGACGTTGGGCGGCGTGTAGCGGGCGGCCCAGCTGGCAGGCCAGACCAGCAGGAACGACCCGACATAGGCGATCACCGGGGAGACCAGCAGCGGCAGAGCCACCTGGTACAGGAGCGAGTTGTCCACGCCGGTGACGGGGTTGCCGCCGACGGCGACGCTCGCCACGCCTGCCCCGGCGAGGCCGCCGACCAGGGCGTGCGTGGAGGAGGCCGGGATGCCACGCCACCACATATAGATACCCCAGAGGATGGCGCTCACCAGCGCGGCGAGGAGAATCGTCAGGCCGTTCGTGCCCGTCGGCAATGTCAGCCACGTCTGGCTGACGGCCAGAGCAAGCGCGGCGCTCAGTCCGGCGCCGATGAAGTTGAACAGGCTGGCCAACAATACCGCCACGGTTGGGGTCAGCGCTCGCGTCCGCACGGCCAGGGCAACCGAGGAGGACGCATCCCTGAAACCGTTGAGGAATGCGAAGGCCCCGGCGCAGAGTAGCACCAGGGCAAGGAAGAAGAACACCACGTCAGGATTCCTTGACGATGATGCTGCCCACCTGGGTGGCGATCCGGCGCATGTCCTTCGTGACTTCGACAAGCTGGTTCGCGATGTCGCGGTTGCGCGCGTACTGCATCGCCTTCATCTCGTGGAGCATGTCCGCGACCCAGACCCGGTGAGTGCGTTCGGCGCGTTTGGCCAGCCGGAGGATCTCGATCCAGTAGTCCTCGAGTTCGTCCAGGTTGTTCAGCTTCCGCATGGCATCGACCGTGAGCTCGGCCTGCCGGCTGATGATTTCCAGCTGGTCCGCTGCGCGCTTGGGCAGCCGTTCGAGCTTGTACAGGGACACGAGCTCGGCGGCGGCGTCGAGCTTCTCTATGGCCTCGTTGAGGAAGCGGGACAGCGTGTACATGTCCTCGCGCGGCAGGGGATTCACGAAGCTGGTGCGCATATGGGTCAGGAGGGCAAAGTGCAGCTCCGCCGATTTTGCCTCGTGGTTGTGCATGTCCTCCACCAGCCGGGCATGCTCACTGGCCGGGGCGCCGAGGATCTCCGAGAGTGTTCCAGTGGCCAGCACGATCTGGCGCGCCATTTGTGAGAGCAGGTTCAGTCCGGCGGACTCCTGCGGGAACAAGCGCAGCTTCACGTTGTGTCACCGGTCTTCCGAGGAGTGGGTCGCGGGTAGGCTCGGCCGCCTGTGTGACTTGACGGAGACCAGCGCATGCGCCTTACTTTACCGTCCGCGCCGGGCCCGGACCGGCCGGACGCGGCATATGACGGTGCCGGCACGCCCTCAATCAAAAGAGGGCATAAAAATGGTGCCGAACCGGATACGCCTCTCGGCGGTAGGCCGCTCTAGGCGGCTAAATGTTGAAGCCCGGGGGTTTCGCGGTTCGGCACCGCTTTCAGTTTTCTACGTAGGTTCTTTCAAGTCAACATTGACAGCCTGCCCGGGCCGTGCGTGGTGGCCCTTAGTCCAGCTCGCCCAGCCGCCACGCGTTGGCTGCGTGTTCGAGGTCTTCCGCCGTCTTGACCAGCAGGTGGGAGTTGCGGGTGAGCTTGCTGGCGTGGTTCTCGTTGCTGTGCTCGGCGTTGTCCGCAATCGTTGCCTGGCCCAGGGCAACCACGCGGCAGAACGCGGCAGAACGTTCCAGCGCGACGTCGAAGTCGCCGTCGAACGCCCCGGAGAGGATGGCGTCCGCCATGGATTTCATCTCATCCGCGCCCGGCGGTTCGGCCGCGCCGGCCACCACATGCGAAACCTGGGCCGTGTCCTTGCCTGCCTTGAAGTAGACGGAGATCCGTTCGGGGTCCTGGATGGTGGCGGCCCGCAGGGCGTAGAGGCGCCACAGGGCGCCGGGGAGGGACCGTGCGGGGCTTTCGGCCCACATTTCGGCGATCGCCTCCAGTCCCTGCTCATCGGCGAGCTTGACCAGCCGCTTGGTGACTTTGGGGTCGTCGCTGTCGCGGCCGCGGCGCACCAGCGCCTGCGCGGCCAGATGGGCCGCCTCCGAGACGCGGGCGGGATCGGCCCCGCCGGCGAACGGCTCAAAGTCGATCGGCGCGAAGGGTTTCGGCTTGTGGTGCCGCGGGCCGGGGGCGCTTGATCCTGCTTGCTCGCTCATGCCCCCACGCTACTCCAGTGCCGCCGGGGAATCGAGGATCGGGCCGGCGGCGCTGCCGCTGACGTGCGACGCCGGTCCCGGCAGTGTGAATAAAGTCGGCCCAGGTCTGGGGTACAGTATTAACGTCCAGAAATGGACTGGGCTGAAACGCGCCGCAGCGACGGATTTATCCGCTGTTTCGGAGCTATCAGTTGGGGCCTTTAGCTCAGTTGGTAGAGCATCGGACTTTTAATCCGTGGGTCGTGGGTTCGATCCCCACAGGGCCCACTCTTTTAGCGAAGAGTGGAAATTCCCCGGCTTCCTGGCAACAGGAGGCCGGGGATTTTTTGTGCCCCCGGGCCTTTTGGTGCTGACGGGCCCTAGCCGCTGCGATTGCACGGAAGGCTAGTTATCAGTTCGGCTAGGCTTGCCGGATGGACTCCCACGGCGCCTCCGGATACTGGTACGGCCCCGATGACAGCCTTGACCCGCCTGCTGCCATCCTGCAGGCCCTTCGCGACTACAGGATCTCGGAGGTGGCGACCCGGCGGTCCACGCGCGATTCGATGGGGATGGGCGAGACGGACCTCCTGGCCCTGCGCTACCTGCTGCGGGCCAAGGCCACCGGCGAGCGGGTCGGCCCCAAGGACATCAGCCGTGTCCTGGGCATCACCACCGCCTCCACGACCTCGCTGATCGACCGGCTGGTGGCCAGCGGACACGTCCGGCGCGAGCCGCACCCGACCGACCGGCGCTCGCTCGTGATCGTGCCGACGGTCTCGACGGACTCCGAAGTCCGCGCCACGCTGGGCCACATGCACCGGCGAATGATGGAGGTGGCCGAGTCCATGAGCGCCGAGGACGCCCGGGTGGTCATCACCTTCCTGCGCCGGATGGGCGAGGCGATTGGCGAAGGGCGGCACTAGTTTTGCCCCGCACAACCGGGAAACTAGCTCGTTTAACTAGTTAGTTATTCTATTTATATGTATGCTTACTACTTGTTTTCCGGCCATCAACGAGAGTAGGCGTCATGCCTGAATCCGCAACCTTTACCGGGGGCACAGGCGGCAGTCCCCTTCTCCCGCGGCACTGCGGCGCCCCCATGGAGTGGCACACCCCGGAGCCGGCTGCGATGTCCTCCTACTCGTTCGGGCCCGCCGAGCGTTCCTTGGCCCTCCCCGCGTTGTGGCGCTGCCGCTGCGGTTTTCAGCTGGACGACGTCGGGCAGGGCGCCGCGGAGCCGGTGGCAGCCTACTCGCACAGCCATTGACGACTCCGCCGGCGGCCCTGGATCCATGACGAAGCCCGTATTCTGTCCGGGCTGGACCACCCGGCGGTAGTGGCCTTTGTGGGCGGGGGGCGCGTGCCGGACGGACACCCGTGGGCGGGCCGTCCCTTCCTTGTGGAGGAATTTGCCTACGGCGGGAGCCTGGCGGAACGGATCCATGCGGGTCCGAGCGAGCCGCAGGATGTGGCCGGCTGGGCCGCGGCTGCCCTGTCCGGGCTCGGCCACGTGCACGCCGGCGGCTTCGTGCATCAGGACATCAAGCCCGCCAACATCCTTCTTAGCTCACTGCGCAGGTCCCCGGTGAGGATTGCGGATTTCGGGATTGCCGTACCCGCGGGAACTGTCCTCGTGCCGGGATCGTCGTCGGGCACCGTGCATTACATGAGTCCGCAGCAGTCCAACGGGGGACCGGCGGATCCGGCGGCGGATGTCTACGCCCTGGGTCTGGTCCTCCTGGAATGCCTGACCGCGGCCAAGGCGTTCCCGGGGACGCCGGTGGAGTCGTTGGTGGCACGGACTCTGCGGAGCCCGGTGATCCCGCCCGGTCTCGGGCCCCGCTGGGTGTCGCTGCTG
The DNA here is from genome assembly GCF_056395825.1 of Arthrobacter sp. 05T47. Lineage (NCBI taxonomy): Bacteria > Bacillati > Actinomycetota > Actinomycetes > Micrococcales > Micrococcaceae > Arthrobacter > Arthrobacter sp. 05T47. The sequence goes on from NZ_JBFTKG010000003.1 coordinate 134,095, forward strand.
GGTGCCATGACGGCTATGGACGCCGCGGACCGGCCCCCGGCCGATGTGGCCGCCGCCGAGGCCGCGGCTATCATCCACCGCCCCGTACCGCCGCTGCGCGATCGGGCGGCCGGGTTCTTTTTCGGCGCCCCGAGGACGGCACCTCCCGCGCCGGGGCGTCAGCCCCTCAACCCCGTGGCGTGAGCCCGGCCGGCACCAGCGCGGTGGGGGAGGCCACGTCCAGCCGGTCCAAGGGGGTGCCCGGCACCCCTGTTTCGGGGTCCAGGGGAAAGGTCACGACGTCGCCCGAGCGTTCGTGGGCGACGTGGAGCCATCCCTCGCGGACCACATGGTGCCGGGGCCAGTCGCCGCCGCTGGGAACATCGGCCACCGGCCGCAGCGCCGCGCCTCCGGCCGCCACCTCCAGCACGCTGATCCGGTTCGAGCCGCGCACGCCCACATAGGCGTGCCTGCCGTCGGCTGCCAGCGCGATTTCTGCCGCAGAATCTCCCGGCACGGCACCGCCGGCGGTGGCCGGCCCGACGAATCCGAGCCGGAAGGCACCGGAGTCCGGCGACAGCGAGGCCGCGGCCACCTCAATTGAATACTCGGTCACCACAAAGACGTCTCCGCCCGGGTGCTGGACCAGGTGCCGGGGGCCGCTGCCCTGCGGCAGGACCACCTCATGGTCCAGGACCGGCCGCAGAGCCGGCCCCGGCTCGGAGCGGACGGTCCAGATCCGCAGGAGGTCGTGGCCCAGGTCCGTGGTCATCACCCGGCCGTCGGCCAGCATGAGCGCGGCATGGGCGCGGCTGGGCCGCCCTGGTTTTTCGGGGGCTTCCGCGTCGGGAGCGGAGCCGTAGGGGTCGCGGGACTCGGCGGCGGCGGCCCGGTCCAGGATTCCGCCGTCGGCACCGAGTTCGTAGAACAGCACCTGGCCGTCGCCCCAGCAGCACACCACCAGGAAGCGCCCGGAAGGCTCGACGGCGACATGGCAGGCCGCGTCACCGGCCGGCCACGCGGGTCCCGCAGGCTCCAGGCCAAACGCGCCATCCCGGCGGTAGGCCCGCACGGTCCGCGCATGCTCGGCAACGGCGTAAACCACAGGAAGCGAGGGGTGGACCGCCAGGAAGGACGGCGAGTCGGCCTCCGCCGCAAGACCGAGCCATCGCAGGGTGCCGTCGGCCGCCGCGGCGACGGCGCCGATCCCCGAACCGCTGCCGCCGGAGTCTGCAGTGTAGGAGCCGGTCCAGATGAGGTGGTGTGCAGGGATGGATTCCATGCTGACATCCTGCCAGCCGGGCCTTCCACGTGGCGGCAAACCGCCGTGGCAAGAGGGCGCGCAAACCCGGCTGGCCCCATCGCGGCGGCTGGGAGCCTTGGGTAGCATAGGATTCCGGGCAACTGCAGCAGAAGGAGGTGGGTCCCGTTCACGCAAGTCCAGAAAGGGCGCCCTCCCAGCGGTGCCGGCTGCGGCCAGCTCACGGTGAGGGCGTCTGACACCAGACCGAAAGGCGCTCCCATGCCACTAGTTGGCCAAGATTCCCCGCACCAGAGACTCACGGCCAGGCTCCGTGCGGCCGGCTGCGTGTTCGCCGAAGACGAGGCCAGCCTGCTGATCGCCGCCGCCCCGACGCCGGCCGAACTTGATGAGATGGCCCGCCGGAGGGTTGCCGGCCTCCCGCTTGAACACATCCTCGGCTGGGCGGAATTTTGCGGACTCCGCATCGCCGTGGACACCGGAGTCTTCGTGCCGCGGCGACGCACGGAATTCCTCGCCCGGCAGGCCGCCGCGCTCCTGGACACCTGGCGGCAGGAGCCGGCCGGGGCAGGCCGGCCCGCGCCGGTCGTTGTTGATCTCTGTTGCGGCTCCGGCGCGGTCGGGGCGGCGCTGGCCGCGCTCGCCGGCCCCAAGGGACGGCGCAGCACTATCGAACAGCCCGGCCCCATCGAACAGCACAGCGCCATCGACCTGCCCTCCGCCATCGAACTTCATTGCGCCGATATCGACCCTGCCGCCGTGGCGTGTGCGCGCACCAACGTGCTGCCCTTGGGCGGGGAGGTCCATGAGGGCGACCTCTACGATCCGCTCCCGGCGGGACTCCGGGGCCGCGTCCGGTTGCTGGCCGTCAATGCCCCCTACGTTCCCTCGGCCGACATCGAAACCATGCCGCAGGAGGCGCGCGTGCATGAGCCGCGGGCCTGCCTCGACGGCGGCGCCGATGGGCTGGAGGTGCAGCGGCGGGTCGCCGCCGGCGCACGTCAATGGCTGGCGCCAGGCGGCCACGTGCTGATCGAGACCAGCCGCCGGCAGGCCGCACAGACGTCCGAGATCCTTCGCAGGCACGGACTGAGACCACGGGTGCTGCGCTCGGAGAAGCTGGGGGCCACGGTGGTGGCTGGCGCGTTGCCGTTTTCCGGCTGAGCCGGGCCAGCCGGCCGGCCGGCTGAGGGCGGCGGGCCCGGTTAGGCGTCCTGCGCGGGGCGCCTAGGGCAGCTTGTCCGCCGCGGTGGTGCTCCCGTGTCCGGCCTCGCGGTGGACGGCGGAGCTGATGACGGTACCCGCGCGGCGGGCGGCCTCGCCCAGGTGGTCGGTGACCTCTGGGGCCTTGTCCTTGACCGTTTCGGCCGCGGCGGCCACCTTGTCCTGGACCGGCTTGCTGTGCCACAGTTCGGTGCCCCGGGCCTTGAGCTTCTCATAGGCGGCGCGGCCCGACCGTGAGCCGAGGACATACCCTGCGGCCAGTCCGGTGGCGAAAAGAAGTTTGCCCTTCATTTTGTGCTCCTTCTCCATGCGGTACTTGAAGATAATGCAAAAAACCGGCCCTGGGTATACCCCAGGACCGGTTTCCGGCCAGTCTCCGTATTAGCGGACTGAGCGCTTGCTGATCATGCCGTAAACCAGCAGCACGACGATCGAACCGCCGATGGCCAGCAGCCAGGTCGACAGCGAGAAGAACTCGTTGAGGCCCACGCCGAACAGTGCGCTGCCGATGAATCCGCCCAGGAGGGCGCCAACGACGCCGAGGATCAGGGTGATGATGATGCCGCCACCCTGACGTCCCGGAAGGATAGCCTTAGCGATTGCTCCGGCGATGAGGCCCAGAATCAGAAATGCGAAAAAACCCATTTTTATCGTTCCTTCTTCTTTCATAGAGGAGGCACCTGGATCGTCAGGTGCGCTTCATCCTTCTGCCTCAATAGTAATCATGCTTAGTATCAAAGGCCACCCGGCGCCCCGTGGGTGGGGCGGGCGGGATGCCAAATTTCAGCCACATCCGGCCTACCAGGCGTAGTCTTCCGGTGCAGTGCGGTGGCCCGGGAAAATCTCGTCAAGGCGCTTCAGCGCGTCGGCGTCGAGCTTCAATTTGTGCGCCCTGACGGAGGATTCGAGCTGCTCGAGGGTGCGCGGGCCGATGATCGGAGCGGTGACTGCCGGCTGGTGGAGCAGCCACGCGAGTGCAACGTCTGCCGGGTCCTGGCCCAACTCTGCGGCAAAGTCCTCATAGCGCCGGATCTGTTTCTGGTGCGCTTTGAGCGCCTCGAGGGCGCGGCCCGCGATGCGGCGGACGCCGTCGCCCTCCTTCTGCAGCACTCCGCCCAGCAGGCCACCGTGCAGCGGCGACCACGGCAGGATTCCCAGGCCGTACTGCTGGGCGGCCGGGATGACTTCCAGTTCCGCGTCCCGGGTCAGCAGGTTGTAGATCGACTGTTCGCTGACCAGCCCGTAGTAGTTGCGGCGGGCTGCGGTTTCCTGGGCGCGGGCGATGTGCCAACCGGCGAAGTTGCTGCTGCCGGTGTACAGGATTTTGCCCTGCTGTACGGCGACCTCGACAGCCTGCCAGATCTCTTCCCAGGGCGTGTTTCGGTCCACGTGATGGAACTGGTACAAATCGATGTAGTCCGTCTGCAGCCGTTTCAGGCTTGCATCCAGGGCCCGGCGGATATGCAGTGCCGAGAGCTTGGACTCATTGGGCCGGTCCGTCATGGTGCCGAACAGCTTGGTGGCCAGTACCGTGCGCTCCCGGCGCTCCCCGCCCTGGGTGAACCAGCGGCCAAGTATTTCCTCGGTCCAGCCGCGGTGGCTCGAACCGCCGTACACGTTGGCGGTATCGACGAAATTGATGCCGGCGGCCTGAGCGGTGTCCAGGATGGTGAAGGCCTGCGTCTCCTCGGTCTGCGGGCCAAAGTTCATGGTCCCCAGGCACAGGCGCGAGACGGTCAGGCCGGAGCGGCCCAGATGCGTGTAGCGCATGAAGCGCTCCTCTCCGTCCTGACCTCCTCCGCCCTGACGCGTTGCGGGTTTTCTCCGAAGGTGGGCCGGTCTGTGCCGTCCGCGCTCCGGAGCGGGCGTCAGCGCTCCAGGCGGAACCCGAGCTTGATGGTGACCTGCCAGTCCGCGACCTGGCCGTTTTCAAGGTGCCCCCGGATCTCCTTGACTTCGAACCAGTCAAGGTTCCGGAGGGTCTTGGCGGCCTCCGTGATGCCGTTCCGGACCGCCGCATCGACGCCTTCGTTCGAGGTTCCGACAATTTCAGAAATGCTGTAGGTGTGATTAGACAACTTCGCTCCTCGTGATCGTCATCGATGACCGGCTGTGGGCCGTTCCTGCAGACTAGCCCACGGAACCGGGCCGGACTAGGGGGATGGGACCGGAATCCGGGACCCCGGGGGGCGGTGGTCCCGGCAGCGGCCGCTTTGCCTGCCGGGGAAAGGCGTCGGCCCGCGGCCTGATCTTGCTCACCATCCATGGCAGCATGTAGTGCGCCACCCAGGCCAGATCGCTGGCCCGGGTTTCCCGCCAACTCCCCGGCGGCATGGGCTTGGGCTCAAGGGGGCGCAGCCGGTGTGGCACGTTGAGCGTGTCCAGGACCATGGCCGCAATGGTGTGGTGACCCAGCGGCGAGAAGTGCAGGCGGTCCGGATCCCACATTCGGGCATCGCCCAATTGCCGCAGTGCCCACAAATCAGCAATGAGGACATCGTGCCGGGCGGCGATGACGCGGATGTTCTCGTTGAAGACCGCAACCTTGCCCCTGATGTGCCCGAACACGGCGGTCTCGCCCCAGTCCGGCCCGGTGAACAGGACCACCGTGGCCCCGGTGGCTGAGAGCACTGCCACGGCCGCGTCGAGGGAGGCGGCCATCCGGTCCGGATCGCCGCGATGGAACACGAGATCGTTCCCGCCGGCCGAGAGGGTGACGAGGTCCGGTTTCAGGTTCAGGGCCGGCTCAAGCTGCTGGTCGAGGATTTCGCGCAGGACCAGGCCGCTGATGGCGAGGTTGGCGTACCCGAACTCTCCGCGGCCCTCGCCGAGTTCCTCGGCTATCCGGTCCGCCCACCCCCGCATGCCGCCGGGGCTCAACGGTTCCGGGTCGCCGACACCTGCCGTGAACGAATCTCCGAGGGCGACGTACCGGCTCCAGGGCGGTGAACGCCATGCACCTGACTGACCTCGTGCGGAGCCCTGAAACCCCGGCTGCCGCCGCCCCGCCGCGGGAATATTGTTGCCGGTATGGCCGGCGTCCGGCTCGAGGAACCTGGCGGCGTTCACATCACCACCAATACGCCGATAATCCATGCCGCGCTAGGTACTTATGCCCCTAGCGAGGCGCCGAGGCGGCGTTGCCGCGGGAGCGGAGACCCCCTTCCCTTCGGGGCCGAAAATACTCAGGGGGGTATGATGTGGAACCTGACGCGCCGATCCCGGAGGTACCAATGGAACTCGATCCCACCGACATGAAGCCTGTCATCAACCGGCTTCGCCGCGCGCAGGGGCAGCTCGCGGCAGTCACGAGGATGATCGAGGAAGGCCGCGACTGCAAGAGTGTCGTGACCCAGTTGGCGGCCGTCTCCAGCGCCCTGGACAAGGCGGGATTCGCCATTATCGCCACCGGCCTGCAGCAGTGCATGCAGCAGGAAGACCCCAGCCTGGACCGGGCAGAACTGGAGAAGCTCTTCCTCTCGCTGGCCTGAACGGCTCCGCCAAGCGTGTGCCAAAGCAGCACGCCTAAGCAGCACGCCAAAGCAGCGCGCCTGAGCAGCGCGCCTAAGCGCCCGCCGGTCGTTTGGGCGTCAGGCGCTGCCTTCGGCCAGGACGAAGGTCTTCAGGTCATCGAGGGTCTGCTGCATGTGCGCGTCCATGGCGTCCCGGGCCCGGTGCGGGTCGCGGGATGCCAGCGCGTCCGCGATGTTCTGGTGGTGCCCGATCGCGTGCTTCTGGATGTCCGGCACCTTGGACGTCTCGGTCCGGCGCTTTTCCAGCACCCGGTGCAGCGGTTCGAACAAAACGGCGACGAAGACGTTTTCGGATGCCTGCAGTATGAGGTCGTGAAAGGCGAGGTCAGCCTCGACGAACGCGGCGAGATCGTTGGTCTCATGGGCCTGCCGCATCCTCTCGACCTGCGCGCGGAGGGCCTGGATGTCAGAATCCGCCATCCGACCGGCCGCAAGTTCGCATGCCCCCGTCTCCAGCATCCGCCGCAGCTCAATGAGCTGGATGGCGGCCGAGGCGTCATTGGTGCCCTCTGAGGCTGCCCGCAATACGGCATCCAGGGAGCCCCAGCGGTTGATCGGGTTCACGAACGTGCCGCGGCCCCGTTCCACACTGAGGATCCGCTGGGCTTCGAGGGTCTTCATGGCCTCGCGGACGGTCATCCGGCTGACTTCATGCCGGGAGCTGAGCTCAAGTTCGCCGGGGACGCTCGCGCCGGGCGGGAACTCGCCGGCAATGATCCGGTCCAGCAGTTCGTCGGCCACTACGCCGACCAGCGATTTCCTAGCCAATTCTCCCCGTCCAGCGACTGCACTCAGCCTGATGACTTGCCTGATGGCGTGCTCCTGATGGCCAAGTCTACTTGCGTGTCCTTGTGCCATATGCCACACTAGCACTCAGATATAAGATGTCTGACATCTTACATTTAGCCCCTTCTGCGGCTCCCGGAGTACCGCAGGTTTCCACCGATCGATCCCACACAATGGAGTGCATAGTGCCCCTCGAAGCAGACGTGCTGGCCGCTTTCCCCGCGGAAGTACAGATCCCCGCCCGGCTCGTGGCAGACAGCGTGGCGGCCTCGTCCGAGACATCCCCCCGCGTCCTGGTAGTCCTCGACGACGACCCCACCGGCACCCAGTCCGTGTCGAACCTGCCCGTCCTCACCCGCTGGGAAGTGGGGGACTTCGCCTGGGCGTTCGGCTACGAAGTCAACGGCCAGCGCCAGCGCGCGGTCTACGTGCTGACCAACACCCGCAGCCTTGACCCCGCCGAGGCCGCAGCCCGCAACGAGGAGATCGTCCGGAACGCCCTCGCTGCCGCCGCATCAACGGCAGGAACGGCTGAGGGAGCACTGCGGCTCAGCTTTGTCAGCCGGAGCGACTCCACCCTTCGCGGCCACTACCCGCTCGAACCGGACGTCATCGCCGCCACCGTCACCGCCGTCAACGGCGAGACGACCGACGGCGTCGTGATCGTTCCCGCGTTCCCCGACGCCGGCCGCGTGACGATCGGCGGCGTGCACTTCACCCGCGGCACAGGCGAGGACGCCGGACGGCTCACCCCCGTGGCAGAGACCGAATTCGCCCGGGACGCGAGCTTCGGCTTCGCCAACTCGGAGATGGCCAAGTACGTGGAAGAGAAGTCGAACGGCCGGTTCCCCGCGGACTCGGTGATCGTGCTGGACCTGGACATCATCCGGGCCTCCACGGATCCGAGCATCTCCGCCAAGGCGATCGCCGACGCCATCGACGCCGCCACGAACTCCACCCCGATCGTGGCGGACATCGTCACCGAAAACGATCTGCGCGCCCTGTCCCTGGGCCTGGAGGAAGCAGAACGCCGCGGCAAGAAGCTCCTTTACCGTGTGGGCCCGCCGTTCGTCCGGGCACGGATCGGCCAGGAAATCCGCACCGAACTCAGCGGCGAAGAAGCGTTTGCGGGCAACACCCCCTCGGAAGCCGGCGGCCTGATCGTCGTCGGCTCGCACGTCGGCGTCACCACCCGCCAGCTCAACGCCCTCACCGCGCAGCACAGCGCGGCCCGGACCGTGGAGATCGACGTCGAAAGACTGCTCGGCGAGAACGCGGGGGAGTACCTCGACGAAACCGTTGACACGGTGGTTGCCGCGCTCCGCGGCGGCGACGTCATTGTCCACACGAGCCGGCTCCTGATCAAGACCTCCGACGCCGCCGAAAGCCTGCGGATCGCCCGGACCGTCTCGGCCGCCGTCGTCGCCGTCGTGAACCGCACGCTGAAGACCTTCCCGCCCCGCTTCGTGATCGCCAAGGGCGGCATCACGTCCTCGGACGTGGCCGCACACGGCCTGGAAATCCGGCACGCGATCGTCCGCGGGCCCATGCTGCCGGGCATCGTCAGCCTCTGGGAGCCGGTGGACGGCCCGGCCAAGGGCATTCCGTACATCGTCTTCGCCGGCAACGTGGGCGATGACCAGTCCCTCGCCGATGTCACGCGCAAGCTCAGCAACACTTTCTGATTCCACACCACATCATTCGATGGAGAACACCATGACCAGCACTTACACCATCACCGTCCTGGGCCTTGGCGCCATGGGCCTGCCCATGGCCACGCGCCTGGCCAGCCAGCTCAACGTCCACGGCTTCGACATCGCCGAGCCGCGCCTGAAGCTGGCTCAAGACGCCGGCATCCGCACGTTCGACTCCGCCCAGGAAGCCTCCAAAGGCGCCGACGCCCTGCTGCTGGCAGTGCGCAACGGCGAGCAGCTCAACGATGTCCTCTTCGGCGAGAACGGCGTGGCCTCCGTGCTCAAGCCGGGCTCCGTCGTGATCCTGGGCAGCACCGTGGGCACCGACGCCATCCCGGCCACGGTGGACCGCCTGGCCGAATACGGCGTCGAACTCGTTGATGCCCCGCTCTCCGGCGGACCCAAGCGTGCCGGCGAAGGCGACCTGCTGATCGTGGTGGGCGCATCGCCCGAGGCCCAGGAAAAGGCCCGCCCGGCCCTGGAGCTGCTGGCCTCCACCCTGACCGTGGTCGGCGACAAGCCCGGCGACGGACAGGCCCTGAAGACCGTCAACCAGCTGCTTTGCGGCATCCACATCGCCGCCGCCGCGGAGGCCATGGCCCTGGCCGACGCCCTCGGCCTGGACCAGGCCAAGACCCTCGCCGCCCTCGAGGCCGGCGCCGCGGGCTCCTTCATGCTCTCCAACCGCGGACCGCGCATCCTGGAGGCCTACACGGAAAACGGCGCGGAGGTCCTCAGCCGCCTGGACATCTTCGTCAAGGACATGGGCATCGTCGGCAAGGCCACCCGCGCCGCCGGCCTCGCCGCCCCCGTAGCCGCCGCCGCGGAGCAGCTCTACCTCCTGGGCCAGGCCCAGGGCCTCGCCGCCGCCGATGACTCCGCCGTCATCAAGGTCCTCGCGCCCACCAAGCGCACCGCCTAACCCGCCACCCCACCTCCGGCGACGGCGGTCCCCCCTCCGCCGTCGCCGGGCACCACCCCGCCACTCCACTTTTACCTCGCGATTGAATCGTCGGAGAATATTCCCCTGTCAAAGGAGACATCCCCTCATGACCCCCCTGCTTAATTCCCTGATGGTGCGCGCGGCCGACGCGCCCGTCATCAAGCCTGCCGTGGAGCTGGGAACTCCGCTGCTGCTGACAATCGCTGCTGCCGGCGTTGCCCTGCTGCTGGTGATGATCATCCGCTTCAAGATCCAGGCCTTCGTTTCCCTGCTGACCGTGAGCATCCTGGTGGCTGTGGCCGCGCAGATCCCGCTCAAGGACATCTTCACCGTGGTGGCCACCGGGGTGGGAGGCACCATGGGCAAGGTCGCGCTCCTGATCGCGCTCGGCGCCATCCTGGGCCGGATGATCGAGGTCTCCGGCGGCGTGCAGTCCCTCGCCGACCACTTCACCGCCAAGCTCGGCGCCCGGCGCGTGGCCGTGGCCCTCACCGCAGTCGGCTTCCTGGTCGCGATTCCGGTGTTCTTCGAAGTGGGCATCATCGTCCTGGTGCCGATCGTCTACGCCTTCTCCAAGATCGCCAACGTCCACCCGGTGAAGTTCGGCCTGCCCATGGCCGGCATCATGCTGGCCATCCACGTGGCCGTGCCGCCGCACCCCGGGATTGTGGCCGGTGCCGGCGTGCTCGGCGCCGACATCGGGCTGATCGCCCTGATCTCGCTGACGATCTGCGTGCCCTTGGGCTTCCTGTCCTACTGGGTCGCAGCCATCATGAACCGCAGGAACTACGAGCTGCTGCCCTCCGTCAAGGCCCAGGTGGACGAGTTCGGCTCCGCCACCATGGTCCGTGTTGGCCACGAGGGCCCGGGCAGCAAAGCCATTGCCCCGCCGCGTCCCGGCCTGATCATCTTCCTCATCGCCACCCCGATCGCGCTGATCCTCCTGGGCACCGTCGGCACCCTCGTGATCGACAAGAACGACTTCTGGTACGGCGTCGCCGCGTTCGTCGGCAACCCCGTCTTCGCCCTCCTCGTGGCCGTTGCCCTCTCCTTCTTCCTCCTCGCCGTCCGACGCCAGTGGTCGCTCGTGGAAACCGGCGAAATCTTCGAAGGAGCCCTGCCCCCGATCGCCTCCATCCTCATGGTCGTTGCGGCCGGCGGCGTCTTCGGCGGCGTCCTGCAGGTCAGCGGAATCGGCAAGGCGCTCTCCGAATCCCTGGACACCCTGGGCGTTCCGTTGCTGCTGCTTGGCTTCATCATCTCCCTCGCCCTCCGCGCCGCCCAGGGCTCGGCCACCGTCGCGATCGTCACCACGGCCGGCCTGCTCTCCTCCGCCGTGGCCGGCGGCGGCTACACCCCGGCGCAGATTGCCGTGATCGTGATCGCCATCGGCTTCGGTGCCCTGGGCCTTTCACACGTCACCGACGCCGGGTTCTGGGTGGTTGTGCGCTACTACGGCCTGACCGTCGCCGACGGCCTCAGGACCTGGACCGTGCTCACCACCGTGCTGGGACTGGCCGGTTTCGCGCTGACGTTCGTCGCCTGGATCCTGGTGGGAGGCCTGAGCGCCTGATGCGTACCCAACTCGACACCCTGGTCGCCGGGGCCCTGCAGCAAGGCTCCGCGGTCCCTGCGTTCACCTGCTACGACTTCACCACCGCGCTCGCCGTTGCGGGCGCGGCCGAGGAATCCGGCCGGGGCGCCATCCTGCTCGTTGCGCCGAAGACCGCGGCCACGCCCAACGGGCTGCGGCTGATCGCGGCCCTCCGCGGACTCGCCGACGCCGCCGGCGTTCCGATTGCCGTGCAGCTGGACCATGCCGCCGACCCGCAGGTGATCGCCGACGCCGTCAGCGCCGGAGCCGACTCCGTGCTGGTGGACGGGTCCTCGCTGCCGTACGAGGACAACATCGCCCTGGTCCAGGGCGTCCGGGCAGCCCTGGCAGCGCAGGGGAGGGCCGACGTCGTAATTGAAGCCGAACTCGGCGGACTCGCCGGCGACGAGGACCGGGCCTTCGGGACCGGCGTGGCGGACGAACCCGCCGGCCTCACCGACTCCGCCCAGGTGGAGGACTTTGTGGCCCGCACCGGGGCGCAGCTGCTCGCCGTGGCCGTGGGCAACGTCCACGGAAAGTACAAGGGGGAGCCCCGGCTGCGCTGGGACGTGCTGCAGGACATCGCCGTGCGGACCCGGATCCCGCTGGTCCTCCACGGTGCCTCGGGCATCCCGGCCGAGGAACTGGTCAAGGCCGCGGCCATGAACGTGGGCAAGGTCAACTTCAACACCGAGCTGCGCACCGGCGTCCTGGCGGTCCTTGAGGATCAGACCACCGCCCACCGGGCCGACGGCGAGAACCTCCAGGCGCTGCTGGGCCACTGGGATGCCTCGGCCCGGGCGTTCGCCGCGACCGCACTGGGCACGCTCTCCCGCTGACGGAACCGCCGGAACCGGCGGAACTCCGGCGCGGACCCGGGCCCAACTGCTCTGGCCGTCCGGCCGCCCCAAGGCCACAATGGACGCTTACACAGCAGGCCTTCCCAGGGGGCGTCATGGTTCCACAGCAGCGGTCAGCCGGCGGTCCGGCCCCGGCGCCGGACCGCGACCGCGACCGCGACCGCGACCGCGACCCGGTGATCGACCTCGCCCGGTTCTTCTGCCTGGTGCTGGTGGTGGTGGCACACACCATGATGGTGAGCCCCGTCCTGCACCCTGACGGCACCGTGACCACGGAAAACATCCTGGGCAATCAGCGCTGGTTTGAGCCTGTGGTGTGGGTCCTGCAGATCATGCCGCTGTTCTTCGTGGCTGGCGGGATCACGGGCCTGCAGTCCTGGCGGCGGCTCCGGGCCCGGGGCGGCACGGGCGTCGATTTCATGCAGGGCCGGCTCCTGCGCCTGATCCGTCCAGCTGCCGTCCTGCTGGCCGCCATGTTCCTCGGGCTCTCGGCGGCACGCCTCACAGGGGTTGCCCCGCAGGTCATCGAGCTGGTCGCCAGCGGGGCGGGAATGCCTCTGTGGTTCCTCGCCGCGTACCTCGCCGCGCAACTGAACCTGCCCTGGCTGGCCGCCCTCCACGACCGCGCGCCATGGCTGAGCTTCGCCGGACTCGCCGCCCTGGTGGTGACGGTCGATTGCCTGCGGGGGGTGCTGCCGCCGCTGGCCTACCTGAACATGGTGTTCCTGTGGTGCGCCGTGCAGCAGCTCGGATTCATCATCGCGGACGGCCGGCGCCTGCAGAGCGGCCGGCCGGCACGCTTCGGCATCATCGTTGCCAGCAACATGCTGCTGGGGCTGCTGGTCCTGCTGGGGCTGTACTCCGGGAACATGCTGGTGAACCTCAACCCGCCCAACGTGACGCTGCTGCTCCTGGGCATTTCACAGGCCGCCGCCCTGCAGCTCTTCCGTCCGGGGCTGTCCCGGATCGCGTCCCTGGCCTGGGTGCAACGGATGATGGGCGTGGCCGGCCGGCGGTCCATGACGATCTATTTGTGGCACCTGCCGCTGCTGGCGGCGATGTCCGGGCTCCTGCTGCTGACGGCTTTTCCCCAGCCGGCCGGCGGCAGCGCGGCCTGGTGGTGGGGGCGGCCCCTGGTGCTGCTGGGCGTCGTCGCGCTGCTGCTGCCGGTACTTGCGCTGTTTGGCAGGCTGGAGGAGCGGCCGACGGCGTCCGGCCAGTCGCGGAGCCGTCCGGCCGCCGCCGTGCTGCTGGCCGCCGTCGCCGTTTTTGTCCCGGCAGTCGACGCTGCCCTCAACGGGCTCACGCTCGGGCTGCTCGGCGGGGGCGCCGCATGCTTCGCGCTCGCCGTCGTGCTCCTGGGCCGGATTCCGGCCCGGCTGACAACGCCAGCTGAGCCGTCCGGGGGATCAGAACCGCCATTGCCACGCCCGCCATTAAGTGCCAATGTCGAACCATGACGGAGAACTCTGCAACCACGGAAGACACCTTCGCTCCGGACGTCTCCACCATCCGGAACGACGAACTTCACCGCTACGAACTCCGCGTCGGCGGCAAGCTCGCCGTCCAGGTGCGCTTCATCGACAGGCCCGGCCATATCGACTTCATCCACACGGACACCGCAGAGCAGTTCCAGGGCCAGGGGCTGGCCAAGGTGCTGGCGCACTTCGCCCTCGACGACGTGGTTGCATCCGGCAAACGGATCATCCCGAACTGCCCGTTCATGTACCGCTACCTGCGCAAGCACGAGTCCTACCACCAGTACGTGGACTGGCCGGAGCGGGTGCCCGAGGGAGCCTGACCGCCCTGCCCGGCGTCCCTGAGGGGCCGACCGGCGAGGCCTGTCTTGTGGGCAGGACAACAACCTCGTAAGGTTTGAGCAGAGTTATGCAGTTGGCTCTTGGACAGGTCCTTTTTTGGAGAACCCCATGAACCATAAACTGCGTGTGTTTGTCCGCGTGGATGTCGATCCCGTGCACGTCACCCTCGAAATCACCGGTTGCGTTACCCCGTCGGATTCGGCTGCCCTCATGCACATCGTGCGTCGCGCCTGCCGCCTCGGTGCAGGTGCCGAGGTGGTCATCGACCTCCACGGCACGTCCCACCTGGACCCGGAAGTGCTGCTGGACCTCCGCAGGCTCGCCGATGCCGGACCCTTGCCGTCCGCGTCTCCATCGCCGGACGCCGAAGCGGCCGTGCCGTTCCACCTCACCCTCGACGAGCCGGCCGAGTTGCCCATCTGCCTCCTGCACGTCGGCGCCGAGGCCGGTGTCCTCGCCGGGCTGGACACCGGACTGGCTTCCGGTTCCGGGCCGGGCGCGGCCAACAGCCCGCTGGCCGCCGAAGCCGGCGGCGCCAGCGGCGTTGGCACCATCGATGGCCTGGCGCTCTCGGAATACTTCGAGGACACCCTGGATCCGGCGGCGACCGTCCGCGCCCTGTCCGACACCGCCTTGTGCCGGCTCGCCGACGCCCTGTACCGCCACCTCGACACCAGCAGCCCTTTGTACGGGGCACACACCTGGTACGAGCTCGCGGCCGAAGAGATCCAGAACCGCCACTTGGCGGACGGCGACGGCCCGGCCGGGGACGAATTGGCCCCGGACAGTGCCTTGGCCTGAGCCGGTGCACCGTTAGGCTGTCGCTATGAACCCACAAACAGCGTCCACGCCGGGCACCACCGCCCTCATCACTGGCGCGACGGCAGGCCTCGGGGCCGAGTTCGCCCGCCAGCTGGCCGAACAGGGCCACCGCGTGATCCTCGTGGCCCGCGACGCCGGCCGCCTCGCGGCCACCGCGGCGGAGCTGGAGAACAGCTACGGGGCCACGGCGGAGACGATCTCCGCGGACCTGACCGACGACGCCGGGATCGCCGCCGTCGTCGCGCGCCTCAGCGATCCCGAACGCCCGGTGGAAATCCTGGTCAACAATGCGGGAATCGGCTTGTTGCGCTCTTTCGAGGACAACGGGATTGCCGAAGAGAAGAAGCACCTGAAACTTCATGTCGAAGCGGCCATGGAGCTCACCCATGCCGCCCTGCAAGGCATGCTCGCGCGCCATTCCGGCAGGATCATCAACGTCGCCAGCGTGGCGGCCTTCCTGCCCCGCGGGACGTACTCCGCAGCGAAGGCGTGGCTGCTGAGTTTCTCGCGGTCGGCCAACATGGCCTACGCACCGCGCGGGGTGAAGGTCACCGCCGTGTGCCCGGGCTTCACCCACACCGAGTTCCACGACAGGATGGGGATGGACAAGACGGCGACGCCGCGCTGGCTGTGGCTGGACGCCCGGCTGGTGGTCAGCGAGGGCCTGGCAGACAACGCCAAGGGCAAGGCCGTCTCGATCCCCAGCAAGCGCTACAAGGTCCTGACCACGGTTTCGCGGGTGTTGCCGTCCCGGCTGGTCGCCGGGCCGCCGCGGCGGGCCAAGTAGGCGCGCCAAGCAGCGCCGGACCGCTGTCGACGCGGAAAGCGCGGCGGACCGCGGGCCGGCGGTGATCAGGGCGCAGCGTCGGTGATGCGGACGGCCAGCATGCAGGTCGTGAGGCCCTCCAGGGTATCGAGGCGGACATTCAGGAGCCCTGACATCAGGGCCAGCCGCTTGCTTAAGGTGTTCCGGTGGATATACAGAGCCTGGCAGGCCTTGGATGGCTGGGCGTCGTGGTCGAGGTAGGCCCTAAGAGTGGGCAACAGCCGGCCATTGTTGGCACGGTCGTAGTTGAGCAGTGGCGCCAGCAGATTTTCGGCAGCGGCGTGGGCGCCACTGCCGGCGGTTGCGACTACGAGTGACTCGATGCTCATCGCGGCTGCGATAGTGGGGCCCGTGACTTCCCGCACCAGCCGTTGGGCATGGGCCAGGCCAAGCCTCAGCTCATCCACGCTGCGAAGCGGCCCTTTGATAACCAGGGGAAGGCCGGGAACTATCCGCCGGAGCGAGTCCAGCAGCCTGTCCGGGATCACTTCCCAGTCCGCGGCGGTGTCTGTCCGGGCCTGCGCGATTGCGTAGAACGAGCCGCGGTACGTGAAGACGTGGGCGTTGTTCAGGTGCTCCTGGACCGCCAGCCGAATCCGCCAGGCGTGCGGCAGTTGGGTCCTGTCCGGTGCGGCGACAACCAGGAAGGTGGGCGCGTGCGGGTCCAGGCCCGTCGCACGGAAGGTCCTGGTCAGCTCCTTGAGGGCCACTCCCTGCCAGTCCTCCAGTTGATTCATCAGCCGCTCGAGCTTGGCCTGGTGCGGGACGCTGGCTTTGAATGCGCTGTTGAGCTGCATGGCAAGAATGGACGACGCCGGCCCGATCAGTGTGGCGAGCGGCTCCCCGCTTGTCCCGCCCCGGACCACCAGCTGAAAATGGTCTGTTCCGCCGGTGGGGAGCGCGAAGCTGGACCCGGACGTACTCCGCTCATTGCGGGGGAGATCCTCGGCTGTCCAGCGTGAACCGGCCGGCCAGCAGCTGATCAAGGCTCCGGTGGTGTCGAAGATCGCACATTGGCCTCCCGCGGCGGAGGCCACCTCCGCCAGCACGGCAGTGAGGGACCCGCCGGAGCGGGCCGCCTTTGCGCACAAGTCGGCCAGCTCCCACGATTGCCGGGTCAAGGCAAACCGCTCGGCTTCGAGGACGCTCGTGACGAAGCGCTGCAGCTGCAGGGCCGGAACAACGCTGGGAACCTCCAGCAGGGGAATCCCGTGGGCCTTCGCCGCCTCCAGCAGTGGTGTGGGGATCAGCCGGTGTGCCACTCCCGTGACGAATGCGATGGCGCAGACGGGGACGCCCGCCAGCCGTTCGACATAGGCGTCCCACGTCCGTTGGTCGAAGAAGTTGAAACCAATACCGTGGGTGATGAGCAGGCAGTTGGCGCCCAGGAACGGCGTGGGGTCCAGGAACTCGGCCGGGGCGGCGTAACTGATGGACGTGGCCAGGCTCCTTGTCGTGGACGGTGTGTGCAGCCTGAGCTGGAGCGAGTCCTCCGCCAACAGATCCTTGACTCTCATCATGCACTCCCGGTGCGCTGTCACCCTGTGAAACCGGTGTGCAGGCTGCACACTTGCTAACAAAGTTAGTGGACATTTGCCCACTATGTAAGGCGTGGTGCAGTCCCTAATGTTGAAGGCATGAAGAATGTTAATGTGGCGAATGTCACAGCCGGAATTGAGATAAATTCGGACCTGGGCGAAGCGTTCGGGCTGCACAGCTTCGGTAACGACCTGGCGCTGATGGAGATCATCGATGTGGCCAATGTGGCCTGCGGTTTCCACGCCGGAGACCCGGACACCATGGAAGAAACCGTCGCGGCTGCCAAGGCCCACGGCGTGCGGATCGGCGCGCACCCAGGCCTTCCGGATCTGACCGGCTTCGGGCGCCGGGAAATGAAGCTGACTCCGTCAGAGGTCGAGTCCCTCATTCTGTATCAGACAGGTGCCCTGGTGGGCTTCCTGAAGAAGGCCGGGCTGGAACTCAACCACATCAAGCCCCACGGTTCCCTGTACGGGATGCTCTCGCGGGACCCCGAGCTCATGCGGTCCGCCGCGAAAGTCGCCGCACTCTACGGGGTTCCGATGTTTGGGCTTGCCGGAACAGCGCACGAAAGCGTCTGCGCCGAAATGGGGGTTCCGTTCGTCGCTGAACTCTATGTGGACCTGAACTACAACCCCGCCGGCCAGCTCATTATCCAGCGCCGGCCCGAGGCCACGGACCCCGCAAAGGCCGCCGAACGGGTGCGCCGGGTCCTCGACGACGGCCTGGTGGAAACCTCCGACGGCTCAACCGTGAGCATCGAGTTCACCAGCATCTGCGTCCACTCCGATGCCGCCAACTCGCCGTCGGTGGCGCAAGCCGTGCGCGGAGCCCTGGACGCCGTCCGCCAATGACCTGTCATGCACTGCCCATCCCACCGCAACCGAAAGGCACACCATGTCTCACCAAGTGACCTCGCCCCTTCCCGGAGTGTTCTACCGCAAGCCCGGCCCCGACAAGGATCCCTACGTGCAGGAAGGCGACCACGTCGAGGCGGGCCAGACAATCGGCGTCGTCGAAATCATGAAGCAATTCAGCGAAGTCAAGACCGAAGTGTCCGGGAACCTGGTCAAGTTCGAGGTGTCGGATTCAGGCACGGTCAACCCGGGTGACGTTATTGCAGTGATTGAGGAAAAACCATGAAGAAACTGCTCATAGCCAACAGGGGGGAGATCGCAGTTCGGATTATCCGCACAGCCCGGGAATTGGGGATCCACACAGTGGTGGTGGCCAGCGAACCCGACGTCGACGGGCTGGCGGCCCGCCTTGCGGATGAATACGCGGTCATCGGCCCAGCCCCGGCCAGCCAGAGCTATCTGGACCACGGCGCGGTCCTGAAAGCTGCGGCGGACTTCGGCTGCGACGCGGTGCACCCCGGTTACGGGTTCCTGTCCGAGAACGCCGCGTTTGCCCGGGCGGTCTTGGATGCCGGGCTCATCTGGGTGGGTCCGTCCCCGGAAGCCATCGAGCTGATGGGGGACAAGGCGCAGGCCCGGAAAGCGGCCGAGGCGGCGGGGGTACCCACCCTGCGCGGAACGCACGGAGAAGCCCCTACCGGTGACTCCTTGCTGGCGATCGCAGCGGAGATCGGCTACCCCTTGGTGGTCAAAGCAGCCGCCGGTGGCGGCGGGCGCGGAATCCGGCTCGTGACACGTGCGGAAGACCTGGCCTCCACCGTCGAAGTGGCGCAGGCCGAAGCGGCCGCCGCGTTTGGCAGCGCCGCCGTCTACCTGGAGAAATTTGTGGAGCGCGCCAGGCACGTCGAGGTTCAGGTCCTCGGCGACGGCACCAACGTTGTCCATCTCGGGGACAGGGACTGCTCCATGCAGCGCAGGCAGCAGAAAATCCTGGAGGAAGCGCCCGCCCCGGACCTGCCGGATGACGTCCGCCGGCACATGCTGGAGTCTTCGGTGGAGCTCGCCCGGCAGTGCCACTACAAGGGCCTGGGCACAGTCGAATTCCTCTACGACGCTCTCAACCATGAAGTTTCCTTCATCGAGATGAACACCCGTCTCCAGGTGGAGCACCCCGTCACTGAAATGGTCACGGGCCTTGACCTGGTCCGGGAACAGCTGCTGATTGCTGCCGGGGAGCCGCTCCGGATGCGCCAGGAAGACGTTGTTTTCCGCGGCCACGCCTTCGAGTTCCGGCTCAACGCCGAGGATCCGTCCAAGGGCTTCATGCCCAGCCCCGGAAAGCTGGAGCGCCTCGACTGGCCGGGCGGCCCCGGTGTCCGCATCGACTCCGGATTCGTCGCCGGTTCCACGGTGATGCCGTTCTACGACTCGCTCCTGGCGAAGATCATCGTCTGGGACGAAACCCGGGACGAGGCAATCGGCCGGTCCATCCGCGCCCTCGACGAGATCACGATCGAAGGCGTCTCCACAACGATTCCGCTGCTCAGCGCCGTGCTGCACCGGCCGGAACTGAAATCCGTGGAGCACCACACCAAGTTCATCGAAACCTGCCCGGAGATCCTGGGGGACCTGTCATGAGCGATACCCTGAGTACCGGCTCACTCAAAGGCGCGGCGCGCTACACGTGGGGTGGCGACGAGTTTCTCTTCGTGGAGATCTCCGAGGCGATGAGCCTGGCCGCGAACTTCAAATCCAACTCGATGGCCACCAGGCTCGGCGGCCGGGAGCTGGCCGGCGTGACCGAAATCTGCCCGGCCAACGCGTCGCTGCTGGTCCGCTTTGACCCCGATGTACTGGACGCCGCGGAGCTGGAAGCCACCATGCGGGAGATCGAAGTCGAGGTGGACAACGCCACCCACCCGGTGCTGAACACCCGGCTGATCGAAGTGCCGGTCTGGTACGACGACCCGTACACGCGGGAGACCGGTGCCCGCTTCCGCGCCGGCCACCAGCGGCCCGAGGGGACCGATTTGGACTTTGCGGCCGAGGTCAACAACCTCTCCGATGCCGCGGAATTCATCCGGCGCCACCACAGCAGTCCCTGGCTGGTTTCCATGGTCGGGTTTGTCGCCGGCCTGCCCTTCATGTTCCAGATGGTGCCCCGCGAGCAGCAGCTGGAGGTGCCGAAGTATCTCAGCCCGCGCACGGACACGCCTCCCCTGACGGTCGGTCACGGCGGGTGCTTCGCCTGCATTTATTCCGTCCGCGGCGCCGGCGGCTACCAGATGTTCGGCATCGCGGCGGCTCCGATTTTCGACCCCGCGCAGTCCCTGGCTGACTTCAAGGACTTCATGGTCTTCTTCAAACCCGGCGACATCGTCAAGTTCCGCCCCGTCACTGAGGACGAATACAAGGGCATCAAGGACCAGGTGGAAGCGGGCACTTACGTCTACAAGCAGGTGCCGGTCACCTTTGATCTGGCCGAGGCCCTCGGCGACCCCGAGAGCTACAACACCAAGCTATTGGAGAACCTCAATGACTCTTGAGATCTTGGAACCCGGCCTGTCGACGACGGTCCAGGACCGGGGCAGATTCGGCCACTACAACGTGGGAATCCCGCAAGGCGGCTCCATGGACCAGCTCTCCGCGGAGATCGTGAATGCCCTGGTGGGCAACAGCGCCGAGGAAGCAGTGCTGGAATGCACCTACCTGGGCCCGAAATTCCGGACTTCCGCCCCAGCGGTGATCGCCGTGGGCGGCGCCCCGGTGGAAGTGAAAGTGAACTGGGCAACCGCCCCTCAGTGGGAAGCCATTGAACTGGCCGCCGGGGACGAAGTCTCCTTCGGCTTCCTCCAGGGCGGCACCCGGTACTACGTCGCAATCCGCGGCGGCATCGACGTGCCTGTGGTGCTCGGCAGCCGTTCCACGTACGCGCTTGGTGCCTTGGGCGGCTATAAGGGGCGCAAACTCGCCGCCGGGGACGAGGTCCCGGTCGGCGACACGGCGTCCGGGGATGTCCTCGCTGGAATCGCACCGGAACTGCGGCCGGCGTTTCCGGCCGAAACGGACATCAGGGTCCTGCTGGGCCTCTACGACCACCGGCTGACCGGGTCAGGGCTCGCGACCCTGCTGGACTCGACCTGGGCCCTCACGCCGGTGGCCGACAGGACCGGCCTGCGTTACAGCGGGCCGGAGATCGAATGGGAGGCGCGGGAGCAGCCCTTCGGCGCCGGCTCTGATCCCTCCAACATCGTTGACGCCGGATACGCGGTGGGTTCCATCCAGATCCCCGGCGGCAAAGAACCGATCGTCCTGCACCGGGACGCCGTGTCCGGGGGAGGCTACGCAATGGTCGCAACCGTCATCAGCGCGGACATGGACCAGCTCGCCCGCAGCGCCCCCGGCACCAAGACGCGGTTCGTCGCGGTGACCATGGAGGAGGCCGTTGCGGCCCGGGCGGAAGGCAAAGCCCTCCGCCGCTCCATCTGGGGATAACCAACCCAAAGCCCCGTGGCTCCCGCCACGGCTCCATAAACGCATCACTACAACACCAGAGGTGTCGCTTTGTCGTACTCAAATTTAGTCATGCCCGCGGATCAGCGGGTCGGCAAATGGTCGCTGACCATGGCTTGGTGGGCCCTTTTCTCGGCCATGTTCTGGATCTACGTGGCCGTCGCCTCGGCTGGCGCCGTGGGGGTACCTAACACCATCATCGGCATGGTCCTCACCATCGCCACCTACGGGATCATCAACCTGGTGCTATCGCGCTACGCTGCCCGGACCGGACTGACCGTGAGTGTTTTCTCCCGGACCCTGTTCGGGCTCCTGGGCTCGGCGCTCGCGTCACTGATCTTCGCCGCCACGGCGATTTACTACGCCGTCTTTGAAGGCTCCATCATCGCCGTCGCGTTCCACGAGTATTTTGGCGGCGACATCCTGATCTGGTACGCCGCAGTGGTGATCTATGCCGTTCCCCTGGCTGTCGGCGGCGTCCAGCACTGGCTGGACCGGCTCAATGGGTTCCTGCTGCCGTTCTATTTCGCGGGGCTCATTGCCGTCGTCGTCGCGGCGACCGTCATCCGCGGCGTGCCCACCAACTGGATCGGTGAGGCTGCGGCCAGTTCGGCGCTGCCCGGCTGGCTGACGTCCTACCTGATCTACATGGGCGTGTACATCATGATGATGTACACCTTCGACTACGCCCGGATGGGCAAACGCCAGGACCGGAAATTCCTCGGCAATGTCACCTTCGGTTGGGTGTTCTACGCCTTCACGTTCGGGCTGAACGGCCTGGTCGGCATCTACATCATGAGCGCCTGGGGCCTGGAGGCCTCGGAGACGGGCGTGGTCACGGCGTTCATCTCCTCGCTGGGAATCTGGGGCCTGCTGGTCATCTTCATCTCGCAGACCCGCATCAACACGGCCAACTACTTCCTCGCGTCGACAAATCTCTCAGCCTTCGCCCACCGCGTGTTCGGCCTCAATTTGCCACGGTATGTCTGGGTGATCACCGCTGGCGTGCTCGCATACCTGCTGATGCTCACGGACGTGCTGAGCTACCTGCTCAAGGCGCTGGCCTGGCAGGGAGTCTTTGTCACCGCCTGGGTGGCGATCGCGCTGACGTATATTGCCATCAACTGGAACGAGGAACGGTATTTCCCGGAAGTCCGGCCGGGCCGGCTGAAGCCGGTCACTGCCGGAGCTATCGCGTGGCTGATCGCCTCCGCCACCGGCATCCTGCTGACCGAGCAGACGGTGGTGCCCGTGGTCTCGCAACTGACGCCGTTGATCACCATGGCACTGGCCTCCGGCTTGTACTACGCCGCGTACAAACTGTCCCCGCCCCCTGTCATGGACGGGCATAAGGACCTCACGGCTCAGGAGCACGCCGAGCTCCTCGCAGCGGAGCCGCAGTAGCCGGACTGTCCGTGCGGCCGCTCGCGTCATCCTCCGCGGAAGATGACGCGAGCGGCCGCATGTCCTCTCCGGCGACTGGACCGTTACCGCCGTCGGCGGACCAGGACTACCACGAGGATCCCGACGGCGGCGCCCACCGCCGTCTCGATGGCCCGTTCGGCGATGAGGACATGGGGATCGGCTGGCGCGGCCAGCTGTCCGATCAGCAGGATCACCGGGGTGAAGGAGACCATGGCGAGGCCGTAATGCCGGGTCATGAACAACTCGGTGCTGAACTGCAGGCCAATCACCAGGAAGGCCAGCACGGCGGCCTCCTGTCCGGGGAAGGCCAACAGGGGCGACCCGGGCCACGGGAACAGGACGGTGGCGACCACCACGAGCCCCAGGAGGGTGCCGACGATCCGGTGGACGCCGCGGTACACGCTGCTGGGCAGGTCCGCCCCTGCAAGCGGCACGGCGGCCGCGGCCATGGCCCAGTGCGGGTGGCCGCTGCCGCTGAGGACCCCGACGGTCCCGGCGGCGCCGACGGCGGCAACATAGCGGGCGGCGTGCAGCCGCGCTGCCCGGCGGCTTGCGCCGTGAAGCAAGGTGACGTCCCGACGCCACCCGCTCTTCAGCCGGCTCCGCCACGTGCGGCTCAGGAACCATCCGCCGAAGCCCACCAAAATCGCGAATGTGGCAGATGCGGCGGCGATCAGGACGGCACCATGCCACGGCACTGCGGCCGGAACGGACGCGCACGCGCCCAGGGCCAGGATCCCGAAGAAGGGGCCGGCGGGTTTCAGGGCTGTCCTGTCCGTGAAAAGCGACCCCACGCCGGCAAACGCGGCCTCCGTGATCACCAGGGCCCACGAATGGATGTGCTGGACGGAGAGGAAGACGCCGACTCCCACGCCGGCGAGCAAGAGGACGGCCGCCTGGCCTTGATGGATGAGCCGGAGCTGGTGGGGCTCGGTGCGGCCATACATGCCCGTCAGCGCGCCGAAAACGGCGTAGCCGATCAGCTCCGGACGGCCGGCGGCCAGGAGCGCCAGGGTCGGCACGGCTACGCTGATCGCCACCCGCCAAGCCGACACGTGGTCCTTGTTGGCCGGGGCCAGGCTGTGCAGCGAACGGAGGTGGTGCAGCAGGGACGTCACAACTGCCTCCGTCTTCCTGGGACTGATAAGTGTGCGGACACGCCTAAGGCCTGCCCCGTACGCTTCCCCCAACGGGTAAGCATACGGAACAGGCCTCAAAGGGCGGGGCTATGGGCTACTGAGCCTGGATTGGGACCGGGCGGCTCAGGCTGGGGTCGGAACCTTTTCGGCTTCCCCGCGCCCTGCGGTGGAAGTTGCGGCCGCTGCGACCATGGGCATGTCCATGTGATCGAGATCGATCAGCGGGTTCTCATCCTGGGTCGCGACCAGTTCGCGGGCCTCGGCCTGGGTGTCCACGCTCGGCATGGAGCCAGGCAGCGGCATCTGGGCGGATTCCTTGAGGAAGTAGATCGCCACAGCGCCGATCGCCGAGGTGGCCATCAGGTAGTAGGCCGGCATCATGTCGTTGCCGGTTGCGTTGATCAGGGCGGCAACGATGAACGGCGTGGTTCCGCCGAAGATGGCCACCGAGAAGTTGTACGCGATGCCCATGGCGCCGTAGCGGCTGGCCGTCGGGAACTGGGCCGGCAGGGCCGAGGCCAGGTTGGCCACGTAGAAGGTCACCGGGAAGGCAATCAGGGACAGGCCGGCCAACGTGGACCAGATTTCGCCGATGCCGATCAACAGGAACGCGGGGGTGGCCAGGACGACGGTGCTGATGGCGCCGATCCACAGCACGGGGCGGCGGCCGATCCGGTCAGAGAGCTTGCCGGTCAGCGGGATGCAAAGGCTCATGATGACCAGCACGGGGATGGTCAGCAGGGTGCCGTGCAGCTCGTCGTAGCCCTTGGACTCCGTGAGGTACGTCGGCATGTAGGAGGTCAGGGCGTAGCCGGCGGTATTTGCGGCCGCCACCAGGATCATCGCGACGATAATGGAGCGCCAGTAGGCCTTCACGATGCCAACCGGGCCCTTGGAAGCTGCGGCGTCCGAGGCGGATGCATCCTTGGTGAGGCTCTCCTGGGCATCCAGGGTGGCCTGGAACTGAGGGGATTCCTCGATCTTGCTCCGGAAGTACACGGCGATCAGGCCAAGCGGACCGGCCAGGAGGAACGGAATCCTCCAGCCCCACTGCTCCATGGTGTCCTGGCCGAGAGTCAGCTGCAGCACGGAAACAAGCGCGGCACCGGCTGCGAAGCCGAGGTAGCTGCCCATGTCCAGGAAGCTGGCGAAGAAGCCGCGGCGTTTGTCTGGGGCGTACTCGCTCACGAACGTCGTGGCGCCGGCGTACTCGCCGCCGGTGGAGAAGCCCTGGATGACCTTGAACAGGACGAGCAGGATTGCGGCCCAGATGCCGATCTGTGCATAGCCGGGCAGGAGCCCGACGGCGAAGGTGCTGGCGGCCATGATCATCAGGGTCGCGGCGAGGACCTTCTGGCGGCCGACCTTGTCGCCAAGCCAGCCGAAGATGACTCCGCCGAGGGGGCGGGCGATGAAGGTGGCGGCGAAAGTTCCCAGCAGGAACAAGGTCTGGACGGACTTGTCCGCCTCCGGCAGGAATACCGGTCCCATGGTGGTGATCAGGTAGCCGAACACGCCGACGTCGTACCACTCCATGGTGTTACCCACGATGGTGCCGCCGAGCGCCTTCTTAAGCATCGGCTGGTCGACAACGTTCACGTCGGACTCACGGAGTCGACGGCGACGCAGCTTCGGTTTCTTCGCACCCTTTGGTGCAGCTTGGTTGGTTCCGCTGGCGTTTATAGCGCCTGCTGAAGAGTCGGTCATGCTTCGGTCTGTGGGCATTTGGGAAGCTCCTAGGGAGATCATTTGCTTGCGACTTGTAGCTGCCCCGCTCTGGGCAGGCTTTCAATTTTACGGGATTTCTCTGGAGTTTCCGAGTTCGGTGCCGTATGATCCCTCATTTCGGGTGGCATATAGGGGCAATCCGCAGAATTCTTTTGCCCGATTTCGCCGCGTGGTTACTGGGAAACGGCGAGGTTCGCGGCGCCGCGGCTAAAAATTTCCGCACCGGCCCCCGCAGGCGCGGGCTTTCGGGCCGGATTCGCGCCGCAGGAGAGCCCGCCACAGCCACTACAGACAACTCATCCCGGCCGTCCTACGATTGATGGACACTTCATTTCAAAGCGGTAATTTACAGCGGAAAGGAAGATCAATGGCGGACCATCAATTCGGAGAAGATATCGAGCCCGAGGTCGCGAGCCATCTCGCGCAATCCATGGCTGAAGCCCCCGGACCGGAGACCCTGCACCATGCTCCCCCCGGGCCGGGCCAGGGACAGCAGTGGCCGGACGGCAGCGGCAAGCAGCGTCACCCCAAGGACCGCGATACCGCCCGCGGGCGGCAGAGCCAGCAGGTGGCCGCCGGGGCCATGCACCGGCAGAGCCGTCCGCAGTTGCCCCACCACGACTAGCCCCATCACAACCGGTCCCGTGGCTAGGTTACGCAGCTAGGGGCCGGGGGCCGGGTCGACCACGACGTCGGCTGGCGCCTTATCCAGGCGCCAGCCGCGCCACACCGGGTGCCTGAGCTTCCCGGTACCGGTCCATTCCCCGAAGGTGACCTCGCCGACCAGTTTTGCGCTCACCCAGTGGGCGTCAGCGGCGTCCGCGCGGGGCACGTCCCGGAACGGGGAGGTCTTCCGTGGCAGGGCATCCAGTTGCTGCCTGAGTTCCTTGAGCTCACGGTCGCTGAAACCGCTGCCCACCCGCCCCACATAACGGAGTTTCGAACCGTCCGGAATCCCCAGCAGCAGCGAGCCCACGGAATCCCCGCGTTCGCCCCTTCCGGGCCGCCAGCCGCCCACCACCACCTCCTGGGTCCGCTCAATCTTGAGCTTGAGCCAGGACCGGCTGCGCTGGCCGACATAGCGCCCGTCCCGGCGCTTGGCCATGACACCCTCCAGCCCCAGCTCAGCGACGCTTTCCAGGATGTGCGAGGCGTCGCCCTCGATCACGCCTGAGAGCTCCACCGGGCCGGCGGAGGGGTGGAAGAACAGCTCGAGCCGGCGCCGGCGCTCGCCGAGCGGCAGGCGCCGCAGGTCCTCGCCGGCCTCGGAGAGCAGATCGAACAGCATCAGCCGCACCGGCGTCGAGGCCTGCGCCTTGCGGACGTCGGCGGCTTTGCTGAGTTTCATCCGTCCTTGAAGAAGGCCGAAGTCGGGCCGGCCGGAGCGTCCGACGGCGATGATCTCGCCATCGGCGACGAAGTCCTGTTCCGGCCAGCGGGACCGGTCCGTCAGTTCGGGGTAGCTCACGGACATGTCGATGCCGTTGCGGCTGATGAGCCGGATGCCCGTGGCGTCGCCGATGACCAGGGCCCGCACGCCGTCCCATTTGAGCTCGAACTGCCAGTCCAGGTCCGGCAGATCCGCCAGGGTCCCGGCGCTGGCAAGCATCGGACTGAACGCGGTCGACGATACAGTCGCGGACGAACTTGTGCCGCCGGTTGTGCTGCCGCCGGCGGCCCTGCCGGTTCCCGGGCCGCCCTCGCCGCGGTCGTGGTCTACGTCGGCTGCGCCCGCCTCGGCTGCGCCCGCCTCGGCTGCGCCTGCCTCGTCGTCGTCGTCCTCCTCGTCGTCGTCGTCCTCCTCGTCGTCGTCCGGTGCGCCGGCTGGGCGCCGGGCTCCCGGATGGTCTTTCGTCGAACCCGGCGGGTCCATCAGGTGGATGAGCCATTGGTCGTTGGCCTGGCCCGTGTGGATCAGGGCGAATCGTTGGGCCCCGCCCAGGCCCCCGCCCTCCGCACCGGTCAGGGTCGCGATGACCTCCTTGCCGGCGACCCACTTTTCGCAGTCATAGGTTCCGTGGTCCCAGATGCTGACTGTCCCGGCACCGTACTGGCCCTTGGGAATGTCGCCCTCGAAGTCGGCATAGTCCATCGGGTGGTCTTCGGTCTGGACCGCGAGGTGGTTGGTGGCCTTGCTGGTCGGAACGCCCCTGGGCAGCGCCCAGGACACCAGCACGCCGTCGCGTTCCAGCCGGAAGTCGTAATGCATCCGCCTGGCGTGGTGCTCCTGGATGACGAACTTCTCCCGCCGCGTCCCGCCGCCGTTTTCGGCGAGGTGACGTTCTGCAGTGAAGGGTTCGGGCGTGCCTGCCTTGTCCCGCTTGGTGCGGTATTCCTCCAGCCGGGGGTCGGTGTCGCCGCCGTCGCCAGCCTGCTCGGGAGGCGTTTCAGCCCCTCCGGCGAGGCGGTCCGCCCGGTGCCCGGCCGCGTGGCCCGCCGCGGCGCCGGCGTCGTGCCGCCCGCCGGAAACCGGAGCAAACGGATCCTTGCCCGCCGCCACGCGCTTCATCACCTCGTGGAAGTCCAACTGGTGCAGGGACGGGGAGCTGAGTTCGCGCCACGTGCGCGGCGCGGCCACAGTGGGCCGGAGCCGGCCGCGCAGCGAGTACGGCACAATCGTGGTCTTGGCGGCGTTGTTCTGGCTCCAGTCGACCAGCACCTTGCCTGTACGGAGCGCCTTTTTCATGTCGCTGACGGCCAGGCCAGGGTGGTCTGCTTCGAGTGAGCGGGCCAGTTCGTGGGCGAATTCGGAAATCTGATCCGAACTCTGGGAGCCGTCCAGTGCCGCGTAGAGGTGGATGCCCTTGCTGCCGCTCGTCACGGGCACGGGGTCGAGGCCCACATCCTGCAGGATGCTGCGTGCCAATTTGGCCACCTCGACACACTCCGCCAGGCCCGCACCTTCGCCCGGGTCCAGGTCCAGCACCAGCCGGTCGGGCGGGAGCGCATTGCCGTGGGAGTCCACCCGCCACTGGGGCACGTGGATCTCCAGGGCCGCGCTCTGGGCCAGCCAGATGAGCGTGGCCGGATCATTGACCAGGGGATATTGGATGGTCCGGTCTTTGTGCGTGATGGCGGCCCGGGGCACCCAGCCGGGGGAATGGTCCAGGTTCTTCTGGAAGAACATCTCGCCGGGAGCGTCGGCTGTCCCGACGCCGTGGACCCAGCGCTTCCGGGTAGCTGGCCGGTTGAGGGATGCCGGGATCAGCACCGGCGCGACGGCGGCGTAGTAGGCAATGACGTCGGCCTTGGTGGTGCCCGTCTCCGGATACATGATTTTTTCCAGGTTGGTGAGCGCCAGTTCGCGTCCGGCCACGCGGACGCGCTCTTTACCGTTGGCCAAAACCCTTCACCTCCGCGCCGCCGTGATGTTCACTTGATCCATGAGAGCCATCTGGAAAGGCGCAATAGCGTTCGGGCTGGTCAACGTGCCGGTGAAGGTCTACAGCGCCACCGAGGACCACGACATCAGCCTCCACCAGGTCCACAACGCCGACGGCGGCCGGATCCGCTACCAGCGCCGGTGCGAGGTCTGCAGCAAGGTAATCGAGTACGAGGACATCGACAGGGCGTATGAGGACGATGGCCGCACGGTGGTCCTGACCCGCGAGGAGCTCAAGTCCATCCCGGCGGAAAACAGCCACGAAATCGAAGTGGTCCAGTTCGTTCCCGCCGACCAGCTCGATCCCATGATGTTTGAGAAAAGCTACTACCTTGAACCGGACTCCAAGTCGCCCAAGGCCTATGTGCTGCTGCGTCGCGCCCTGGAGGACACGGACCGGGTGGCGATTGTGCAGTTCGCGCTCCGGGACAAGACCCGGCTCGGCGCGCTGAGGATTCGCGACGACGTCCTGGTGCTGCAGTCGCTGTTGTGGTCCGACGAGGTCCGCGAGGCCAGCTTCCCCGCCCTCGAGACCTCCATCCGGATTTCGGCGCAGGAACGGGAGATGTCCGCCGCCCTTGTTGACTCGATGGCCTCCGACTTTGAGCCGGACCAGTTCACGGACGAATATCAGGAACAGTTGCGCCAGCTGATCGAGGCGAAGCTGGACAAGGGGGAGTCGCTGGATACGGAGGAGACCTTCGGCGCTCCGGTCGAGACTGGCGAGGGCGAAGTGATCGACCTGATGGAAGCCCTCAAGCGCAGCATCGAGAAAAAGCGCGGAGGGACCGCCGAGGCCCCGGCCAAAGCCTCCGGTCCTGCGGCCAAGGCCGCCCCGAAGGCCGCCCCCAAGACGGCGGCGGCTAAGTCCGCCGTCGCCGATTCGGCCGCCACCAAACGGGCGACTGCCAAGACCGCTACCACCAGGACGGCGTCCACCAAGACCGCAGCGGATTCCAAGGCGCCAGCCGCGAAGACAGCCCGAAAGGGTGCCTGAGGCCGGAATCGGCGAGGCCGCGGCCATCGCGGTCAGGAGTTCCGCAGGGCGGAGATAAGCTCGCTCTTCTTCTTGGCCGAGTAGCCGGTCAGGCCGATCTCCTTGGCTCGTGCCTTCAGTTGCGGCACGGTCCAGTCCTGATAGTCGCCGGCCTTGCCGCCCTTGCGGCCTACCTCGGAACGCCCGCGCTTGGCCGCGGCGTTGGAGACCCTTGCCGCCTTTTGCTTGGAGGCGCCGTCCTCGAGCAGCTTCTCGTAGAGCTCGGGATCCTTGATGCTGGGGCTCTCGGAACCACTCGGTTCACCCTTCTTCGCTGGCATGGCTACGCGTTCATCTCCTTCGGCACGAACACCTCCGAGGCGGCCCGCGGACAGTGCGGCCGCGGATTCCAAACTAGCGGCGCCGCCGGCCGGTGACAAGCACTTACTAAGGCCCCTTACAAAAGTTGCCCTGACGCTCCGCCGGCAGGCAACGCGAAGGCCCGGCCGGCCCCTCATCGGGGGCGGCCGGGCCTTCTACTGCTGCCGGTTTTCCGGCGGGCGCCGGAAGGTGAGGCTATTCGGCGTCGTGATCCGTCTCAAGGATCTGCACGAGGCGGTCCAGTGCCGCGTCGGCGCCTTCGCCCTCGGCACGCAACACCACAACCTCGCCGTGGGAGGCGCCCAGGCTCATCAGCGACAGGATGCTGGCGGCGTCCATGGCCTCGTCCTCCGGTTCGCCCAGGCGGGCGATCGTGATCTCGAGGTTGTCGAACTCGCCTGCAGCCTCGGCGAAGATGGCTGCCGGACGGGCATGCAGCCCAACGCGGCTGGCAATGGTGGCGTTACGTTCGGTCATTTCTGCTCCTTGAAGTCAGCTTGGGTGTATATCAGCTGTGGGTATCTGCTTGAAAAATCGTGCACCGGTTCAGACGGCTACGGGAACCGTTTCCACCGTATCAACCGGCTTCTTGACTGCCCAGCGCTTGAGCGCGATCACTGCGAAGGCACTCACGACGGTACCGGCCGCAATGGCGACGACGAACATCAGGAAGGGATCGATCGCGAAGAAGACGAAGATTCCACCGTGCGGGGCCTTGGACCCCACGCCCGCCGCCATCGAGATGGCGCCGGTCACGGCTCCGCCGAGCATGCTGGCGGGGATGACGCGCAGCGGGTCGGCGGCGGCGAACGGAATCGCGCCTTCGGAGATGAACGAGGCTCCCAGCAGCCAGGCGGCCTTGCCGTTTTCCTGTTCCGCGAGGCTGAAGAGCTTCTTGTTCAGCACGGTCGCAGCCAGTGCCATGGCCAGCGGCGGGACCATGCCGGAGGCCATGACGGCTGCCATGATCTGCCACGGTGCCTGGTTGGTGATCGAGGCGGCACCCAGGCCGGCCACGGCGAAGGAGTAGGCAACCTTGTTGACCGGACCGCCGAGGTCGAAGCACATCATCAGGCCGAGGACAATGCCCAGGGCGATGGCGCTGGCACCGGTCAGGCTGGACAGCCAGTTGTTGAGCCCGACGGTGACCGCGGCGACGTACCTGCCCAGGAAAATGAAGAGCAGGCCGGACGCCGCGATGGACGCCACGAGCGGGATGATAACCACCGGCATGAGGCCGCGCAGCCAGCGGGCCACGGTGAGCTTGCCGATCTCATGTGCCACGTAGCCGGCGATCAGGCCGCCCACGATGCCGCCAAGGAACCCTGCGCCCATGAAGACGGCTACGGCGCCGGACACGAAGCCCGGGGCGATGCCCGGCCGGTCAGCGATGGCGTAGGCGATGTAGCCGGCCAGTGCGGGAACGAGGAAGCCGAGGGACAGAGCGCCGATCTTGAAGAACACGGCACCCAGGAAGGCGCCCAGCGGGCCCCACGCCAGCGCCGGGTAAACGGTGGGCAGGTTGAAGAGGCTGTTTTCCGCCAGGATCTTGTCCGCGAAGGCCGTGATGTCGTAGCCGCCCAGCAGGAAGCCGAGGGCGATCAGCAGACCGCCGCCCGCCACGAACGGGATCATGTAGCTGACACCGGTGAGCAGCGCCTTCTTCAGTTTCGTGCCGATATGTTCGCCCTTTTCCTCGGCGTTGTGTTCGGCCTGGTCCTCCGCGAAGTGCGGGACGCGGCGGGCGTGCGGGTTGTCCGCGGCCGCCAGTGCTTCCGCAACCATCTTGTCCGGTTCGTCAATGCCGCGCTTGACCGGCGCGTTGATCACCGGCATGCCCGCGAAGCGCTCCTTGCCGCGCACATCCACGTCCACGGCGAAGATTACGGCGTCGGCGGCGGCGATCACGGCGGGGTCAAGGGCCTTGGCGCCTGAGGATCCCTGGGTTTCCACCTGCAGGTCCACGCCGACTTCTTTGGCCGCGGCGACGAGCGAGTCGGCGGCCATGTAGGTGTGGGCGATGCCGGTGGGGCAGGCCGTCACCGCGACGAGACGCTTGGGGCCCTTGGCCTTCCCTGCACCTTCCGCACCTGCGCCCGCGGCGGCTCCTGCTGCGGCACCCGCAGCACCCGCGGAAGCGGCCGCAGCGGCTTCGGCAGGGGCGTGGGCGGCCGGCTTGTCCGCCAGGGCGGCTTCGACGAGCTCGACGATCTCCGCCGGGGAGGTCGCGGCGCGCAAGCTGGCTGTGAAGTCCTTCTTGATCAGCGACCGCGCCAGCTTCGAGAGCAGCTTCAGGTGCTCCTGGTCCGCACCTTCAGGGGCGGCGATAAAGAAGATGATGTCCGCGGGGCCGTCCTTGGCGCCGAAGTCCACCGGCTGGGACAGCCGCGCCATCGCTAGCGTGGGTTCGGTGACCGCCGTCGAACGGCAGTGCGGGATAGCGATGCCGCCCGGCACACCCGTGGCGGTCTTCGATTCCCGGGCAAAGGCGTCGGCGAAGAGGCCCTGGGCCTCCGTGGCGCGTCCGGTGCCGGCAACTCTGCCTGCCAGATGCCGGATCACGTCCTCGGGCGAGCTGCCCAGATTCTGGTCGAGCTCGACCAGTTCGGTAGTAATGAGCTGTGTCACTGTCAATCCTTCCGGAGGGCCGTGATGGTTACGGCATCAGGGGTGGTTTGGTTGACTGCCGGGACAGTGGAGCCAGGCAGGGAAGCGGCGGCGGCACCATGGGCCACCGCCTGTCGGAGACAATCGACCGGGGCGGCGCCCTGGCTGGATGCGAGCAGGTATCCGGCCAGCGACGAATCGCCGGCGCCGACAGTGCTGACCGCGGTGACCGGCGGATGCGTGGCCAGCCACGCGCCGTCGGCCGTCACAAGAACGGCACCCTTTGAGCCGAGGGTGGCCAGTACAGCACCCACTCCGGAGCGCACGACGGCGGAGGCGGCCGCTGCTGCAGCCTCCGGGTCCGCTTCTAGCTCCTCGGCGGATTTGTTCGTGGCGAACCCGGCTGCTGCAGCCAGTTCCACCAGTTCCTCGGCGTTGGGCTTCAAGAGGTCCGGCTTGCCCGAGGTATCGCCGGAGACCGCTGCGGCGAGGGGTTCGCCGGATGAGTCGACGGCGACCCGTGGTGCGGCCTCGCCGTCGAACATGGAGCGCAGCCGCCGGGTGACGGTCGCGTAGAAGTCGGCGGGAACCCCGGGTGGGAGCGAGCCGGCAAGGACCACCCAGGCGGCGCCGCGGGCGTGGTCCAGCAGGAGGCTGATCAGGGCTTCCTGCTGGTCCCCGCTGAGGACCGGTCCGGGTTCGTTGATCTTGGTGGTGACGCCGCCGGGCTCGGTGAGGGCCACGTTGCTGCGCAGCGGCTCGCCGATCGGGAGGGCCGCGAACGGCACCTCGGTCTCCCGAAGGCCGTTCAGGACCGGGTCGGCCTCGGCGCCGGGGAGGACGGCGATTGTCTTCAGCCCCGAGGCGACCAGGGCGCGGGAGACGTTGACTCCCTTGCCTCCGGATTCCTGGCGGACGGAGATGGCCCGCTGGACTTCGCCGCGGAGGAGGGGGCCGGGCAGCGCTACGGTGCGGTCCAGGCTGGGGTTGGCGGTGAGGGTGACAATCACGCGACCACCACCTCCACTCCGGCTTCCGCAAGGGCGTCGGCGAGTTCCCGGCTGGGTTGCGTGTCTGTGATCACGGTGTCCAGATCTTTCAACGAGGCGAACTGGACAAGCGTCTCCGCGTCCAGCTTGGAGGAATCAACCAGCACCACAATGCGGCGGGCTGATTGGACGAAGGCAGCCTTGACCGCGGCTTCTTCAGGATCGGGTGTGCTCAGCCCGAAGGCTGCATGAATGCCGTTGGTGCCGATAAAGGCGATGTCCGGGCGGATCCGGCGGGCGGCCTCCACGGTGGACTGGCCGACGGCGGCCTGGGTCAGGCCGCGGACCTTGCCGCCGAGCAGGTGCAGTGCGATGCCGGGCTCGCCGGACAGGCGGGACGCGATGGGCAGGGAGTGGGTGATGACGACGAGTTCGGCGTCGGCCCCGGACGCCGGCAGGCTGCCCGACGCGGCGGCTCCGGCGGCCCGGGCGGACAGGAGTTCGGCGAGGGCCTCCGTGGTGGAACCGGCGTCGATCAGGATGCTGCCGGTGAGGCCCGGGGGCATGAGGGCCAGGGCGGCCTCGGCAATGCGGATCTTCTCGGGCTGCCGCTGCACGGTCCGCTCGAGGATGCTTTCTTCGGTGGTGCTGAAGCGGTCTGCCGAGACGGCGCCGCCGTGAACCCGGCGCACGCTGCCCGCGGCTTCCAGTGCGGCGAGGTCCCGGCGGACAGTTTCGGTGGTGATGCTGAAGCGCTCGGCCAGGTCGGTGACGCTGGCGCGGCCGCTGGCGGAGATGAGCCCCACGATCAGCTGCTGGCGTTCTTCGGCGAACACTTACCCTCCATTGCGTACTGCGTCTGTCCCGGTTATTGCCGTAGTGCCGGAGCGTTGGTTCTGCGGAACGTGCTGCCGCGGGATTCGCCCCTGCCGCTTCGGTGACTCCCGTCACATGAAGTGGAATTGTTTGACTTTATCTTCGTTCGTGTTGGTTTGTCAATGAAAAACCACACGAACGCAGAAATCTGTTTCCCGGGGCCGGGGGGCATGTCCAGTGGCGGGGCGGGGAGTGGCGGGCTGGGTGCTGGGTGACATGTCCAGTGGTGGGGCCGGGGAATGGGCAGGTTGGGGTTATGTCCATTGCTGGCCGCGGGGGCTGGGCATGTGCCGTGCCCAGGGCGTGGCTTAAATGGCGGAAGCCGGGACCGGGCAGGAGGCCCGGCCCGGCTTCCGGGTCGTCGAATTCCACGCTGCGACGGGAGCGCGGGTGGGGCTCAGATGCCCGCGTCGCGGCTCTCATTGCGAGTGATGGTCTCGCCGGTGTTGGGGTCCACAACCGTCCGGCTTTCGCTGACCCGGCGCGTGCGGCCGCGTCCGGGGGAGGCGAGGACAAGGGACGCGATCAGTCCAATCACGCCGACCGCCATGAGGATGTAGCCGATCATGGCCTGGTTAACGTTGGGAATCAGCCCGGGAGCGACGGCCCAGGCGAGGATCGCGCCGATGGCAATGAGGAAGATTGCGGAACCGATTCTCATAACGTGCTCCTTGGTGCCCCCGGGGGCCGATTTGGTGATGATAAGCATGCTGTCCAGCGTCACGCTACAACCCCGCCCCCGCCGATTCAATGAAACGGCCTCCGGCTGGCCGGGATTTCCGCACCGATTCCAGACATCCGCCCCGGTTTCGGACGGCCGCGCCGCGGATCCGGGGGCGGAAGTCCGTTTCCGCCGCGGAACCCGGGGGCCAGGGATCCCGCGCCGGACCTGCTGCGCGGAGGGCGCGGCCGCGCTGGATAGGCTGTGCCCATGGAGACGGTCGTCTGGTCAAAACCCGAACACGAACGCGCCGGCACGCCGCTGCTGGTGATGCTGCACGGATACGGCACTGACGAGTCCCGGATGTCCAAGCTGTTCAGCGCCCTGCCGCCGGAGTTCAGCTGCGCCGCCCTGCGCGGGCCCAAGGACATTGGGGACCACCACGGCTGGTTCCTGCTGGACTACTTCCTTACCCACGACTTCGCCGATGTCATCGCCTCCACGAACGCGGTTTTCGCGTGGATCGAGTCGGTCAAGGCCCGGCACAGCAGCGTCAGCCTGTTCGGATTTTCGCAGGGGATGGCCATGGCCAGCACGCTTCTGCGGCTCCGGCCGGAACAGTTCCGCGCGGTGGTCGGGCTCTCGGGCTTTGTCCTGGACAACGAACTGCTGGCCATGAGCGAATCCTTCACCTCCCGGCCACCGTTCTTCTGGGGCAGGGACAAGGGGGACGTCGTTATCAACGACGCCGCCACCGAACACACCGAGGAGTGGCTGGAGCGGAACACCCAGCTGACGGCCCGGACCTACCCCGGCATGGGGCATTCGATTTCGAAGGCCGAACTTATCGACGTCAGCGCCTTCCTGCGGCACTACATCCTGCACTGACCTGCAAGGACCTGCGTCCCCGCGCCGGCTCCCGCGCTGCTCAGGCGCCGGATCATCCACTTGCATGCCTAATTTGTAAGCGTTTACAATCGACCTCGGCCATGAACACCGGGCCCACTACTTCGGGGGGAGAAAGGGCTGAGCCCGTGCCGCAGGCCAAGACCCCGCGCGTCACCATCCAGGACGTCGCCGCACTCTCCGGGCTCTCCATTTGCACCGTATCCCGGGCGCTCCGCCAGCTTCCCAACGTCTCCGCGCAGGCCAAGGCGCGGGTCGGCGACGCGGCGGCCCAGCTGGGCTACAAAGCCTCGTCGGCAGCCTCCCGGTTGGCCGGCGGCAACACCGGCTCCGTGGCCATCATCGCGCCGTCCGCCACGGCATGGTTCTTCGCCCGGGCTGTGGAAGCTGCCGAGGAAGTCTTCGCAGACAGCGGCTATGACACCGTCCTGATCAGCCTCCGGAACCGGCCCAGCGTGCAGCAGAAGCTTTTCGGCGACCTCGCGGCCCTGGCGCAGCGCGTGGACGGCGTACTGCTGCTCAACATCGCCCTCGGTGAGGCCGACATGTCCGCGCTCGCCGCGTCGGGGCTCGCCGTGGCCAGCGTCGGGATGCACGGCGTGCCGTGGGACAACGTGGGCATCGACAACGCCGAAGCCGCCCGCACCGCCACCAACCACCTGTTGGATTTGGGCCACAGAGACCTTGCCATCCTCGCCGGCAGCGAGACCGGGGCGCCCTCCCTGGTGACCGCCGGCGAGCGGCGGCGCGGCTTCGAGCTGGCCCTGGCCGGCCGCGGCCTCGCGGTTGATCCGGACCTCGTGCTCGACGCCGGCTCCAGCATCGAAGGCGGCCGGCTGGCCATGGTGGAGCTCGTGGAAAACCGTGGAATGCCGTCCGCGATCTTCGCCGGGTGCGACGAAACAGCCTTCGGTGCCCTTATGGCCCTGAGGGAGCTCGGTTTGTCAGCGCCGGAAAACGTGTCCATCATAGGAATAGACGATCATCAGATGAGTTGGTTCCTGGGCTTGACCACAATTGCCCAGCCGGTGGCCGACCAGGGCGCTTTCGCGGCCAACCTGCTGATTGACAGACTTCATCGCTCGGGACTTCCCAATCCACCGCTTGCCAGCCCGCCGTCGAACCATGTGCTGGACACCAAACTGGTGGAGCGCTCGAGCACCGGCCGCCGTTGATTCTGGCGGCGCCCGCCGCGGAACGGCCCAAACAGGGCAGCGACCACCACGGCCGCCGTCGCGCCGGAAAATGATGCCTTGACCTACAGCCCCAAACCACAGCTTTGAACAAAACCCTCTTGCCTGCCCGTCGTCTGAAAGGACTTTGACTCATGACTGCAGCACCCGACACCTCCGGCCTCGCCGGTGCGCTCTCCGGCGCCTCCGCCATCCTTTTTGATCTCGACGGCGTACTGACGCCCACCGCGGTGGTGCACGAGCAAGCCTGGAAGCAGCTCTTCGACGGCTACCTGGCCTCGGTCCCCGGGGCGGCGCCGTACAGCGAGAGCGACTACTTCGACCACATCGACGGCAAGCCGCGGTTCGACGGAGTCCGGGACTTCCTGGCCTCCCGCGGAATCGTGCTGCCCGAGGGTCCGGCAGATGACGAGCCGGCGCATGAGACCGTCCATGGACTGGGCAACCGCAAGAACAAGGTCTTCAACGACATCGTGGAGGCCGGCGGAGTCCAGCCCTACGAGGGCTCCGTCCGGCTGGTCGACGCCGCGCTGGCCCGCGGACTCAAACTCGCCGTCGTCTCCTCCTCCCGCAATGCCCCGGCCGTGCTCAAGGCTGCCGGGCTGTCCGATTACTTCCCCGTCGTCGTTGACGGCGTTGTCGCGGTCGCCCAGGGGCTGCCCGGCAAGCCCAGCCCGGCCACCTACGAATATGCCGCCCGGCTCCTGGACCTTCCGAGCCAGGACTGCGTCGTGGTGGAGGACGCCGTCTCCGGCGTCCAGGCAGGCAGCGCGGGAGACTTCCGCTCGGTGATCGGCGTCGACCGTGGCGCCGGCCGCCAGACCCTGCTCGACGCCGGTGCCACGGTAGTGGTCAACGACCTCGCCGAACTGCTCTAGCCCGGCGCACCGCCGCCCACCAGCACTGCCCACACCCGCCGAAGGAACCCCCCCAAACCATGGCTCTCATCACCTCGGACCGCGCCCGGTTCCCCAACAATCCCTGGCAGCTGGTCGAAACCGTCCATCTGCCCGGCAACGCCGGCACCCTGGAGACCCTGTTCAGCCTCGGCAACGGGCACCTGGGCATCCGCGGCGCGCACTGGGGCGCCGCCGACGCCGAACTTCCCGGCAGCTTCATCAACGGCTTCCACGAAACCTGGGACATCAAGCACGCGGAAAACGCCTACGGCTTCGCCCGCACCGGGCAGCGGATCCTCTACGTCCCGGACGCCAACAACTTCACCGTCATCATCGACGGCGAGCCGCTGAGTCTGGAGGAGTCCACCGTGCTGGACTACCGCCGCAGCGTGGACTTCGCCACCGGAATCTACGAGTGCCGGATCACCTGGCAGTGCCGCTCCGGCGCCACCGTCACCACCACCGAACGCCGTGCGGTGGGCTACGAATCCCGCGGCGCGCTCGGCATTTCGCTCGAACTCGTCGCCGACAGGGATATCTCCGCGGATGTCACGTCCTCGGTCATCAACCGCCAGGACCAGCCGGTGGAGGACCACTCCGCCCACGATCCGCGCCGCGCCGGCCGGCACGCCGGGCGGGTGCTGCTGCCCTTACGGCTCGACGGCGGGGACGGCTCACTGCGACTGTCCTGGGAAGCCTCGGAATCCAAGCAGCGGCTCGGGATGGCCGTGGACCACTGGACCTCGGCCGATGTGCAGCCGTTCGACACCCAGGTGGACCAGGACGACAGCAGCGTCCGCTACGTCCTCGCCGTCAGCGCGGACGCACCGTTCGTGCTGGAGAAGAGCGTCAGCTACGCCGTGGGCCAGGCCGTCGAGGACCTCGCGGACAGCGCCGAAGCCGGCCTCAAACCGGTCAGCGAAATCTTCACCCAGAGCGAGGACCACTACCGCGCCTACTGGAGCACCAGCGACATCGTGGTGGCCGGCCAGCCCGAACTGCAGCAGGGCGTCCGCTGGAACCTCTTCCAGCTCGCCCAGGCCACGGCCTGCGCCGATGTGGCCGGCATCCCGGCCAAGGGCGTGTCCGGCTCCGGCTATGACGGACACTACTTCTGGGACCAGGAAGTGTACCTCCTGCCCTACCTGACCTACACGAACCCGGGCAACGCCCGCCAGGTCCTCGAATTCCGCCACAACCTCCTGCCCGAGGCGAAGATCCGCGCCAAGGAGCTCAGCGTGGACGGCGCCCTCTTCCCCTGGCGCACCATCAACGGGCTCGAGGCCAGCGCCTACTACGCGGCCGGCACCGCGCAGTTCCACATCGCCGCCGCGATCGCCTTCGCGACCAACCGGTACATCTGGGCCAGCGGGGACAGTGAATTCCACGAAACCCTGGGCTCCGAGCTGCTGATCGAAACCGCGCGCATGTGGGTGTCCCTGGGCTTCTTCGGCAAGGACG
This sequence comes from Arthrobacter sp. 05T47, assembly GCF_056395825.1. Classification (NCBI taxonomy): domain Bacteria; kingdom Bacillati; phylum Actinomycetota; class Actinomycetes; order Micrococcales; family Micrococcaceae; genus Arthrobacter; species Arthrobacter sp. 05T47. The sequence continues at coordinate 173,969 of NZ_JBFTKG010000003.1, forward strand.
GGCTCTTCCACATCCACGGCGTCACGGGCCCGGACGAATACACCGCGGTGGTCAACGACAACCTCTATACTAACGTCATGGCCCGCTTCAACCTCCGGGCCGCCGCCGCGCTGGACCACCCCGAGATCGGCGACGCCGAGCGCGAGCTCTGGGAACAAGCCGCCACCCGCATGCACATGCCCTATGACGAGGACCTCCAGGTCCACTCCCAGGACAACGACTTCATGACCCTGGAGCCGTGGGACTGGGCCACGCCCCGGTCAGAGTACCCGCTCCTGCTGCACTTCCACCCGCTGGTGATCTACCGGCACCAGGTCCTGAAGCAGGCCGACACCGTGCTGGCCATGTTCCTGCAGTGGCAGGACTTCACGGCCGAGGAAAAGCGCCGCGCCTTTGATTTCTACGACCCCATCACCACCGGCGACTCCACCCTGTCCGCCTGCGTCCAGGGCATCATGGCCGCCGAGGTCGGCTACGGCAAGGCCGCGCTGGACCACTTCACCCACGCCCTGTTCATCGACCTCGACGACACCCACGGCAACACGATCGACGGCGTCCACATCGCCTCCACCGGCGGGGTGTGGAGCTCGCTGGTCAGCGGCTTTGCCGGGCTCCGGGACCAGGGCGCGGTACCGTACTTCGATCCGCGCCTGCCTGCCGAATGGGACGGACTCGAATTCCACCTGAAGATCCAGGGCCGACTCCTGCACATTGGGCTGGAGCAGGGATCGATCACCCTGACCGTCCGCGACGGCGCACCGCTGGAAGTCGACGTGCGCGGGGAACTGCTCACCGTCGACGCCGGCCCGGTCCGCGTCGCGCTGGCGCCCGTAACGGCACCCGAGCCCACCATCTTCCCCAGCGGCCTTCCGACGGCGTCGATCCCGGTGGTGCGCGCCGCAGTCTGAGGCGCCCCAACGGGCCGGAGGGAACCCGGCATGCCCGGGCCGTGCCCTAGTGTTAAGTGAACTTACTTTCCGGTTCCGACGAGAGGCGATCATGGCCAAGCGCAGCAACCCGGCAATCAAGGTTGCCCAGCAGACAGCCCACAGCGCGATGTTCGACGCCGCGGGCCGGCCCCGGCCCGGGCTCCACAAGGTGCTCCTGCGGGCCGTTGAAATCCAGCGGCCACTGGTGCTGGCCAACATCCGCAGGCTCCAGCGCAGGCACCCGCAGGCCACGGCGGCGCAGCTCGCAGCCATCCTGGAGCGCGACTACCTGCTGGCCGTCACCGGCGGCGGGGCCCTGGTAGGCGGAGCGGCCGTCATCCCGGGCGTCGGAACTGCCGCCGCCCTCGGCCTGTCGGCCGCCGCGGCCGTCGGGTTCCTCGAAGCCACCGCCCTGTTCTCCACGGCGCTTGCGGAACTGCATGGCGTGAGGATGGTTGATCCGGACCGGGCCAGCACGCTGGTCATGGCGATCATGCTGGGCGAGGAAGGAACCGAGCTTCTGAGCTCGTTGAGCGGGCAAGTAGCCGGCCGCGGCAGGGGGCCGTCCCAGGCCTGGACCGCGGCTTTCACCCGCAGTGTCCCCTTCGCCGGCTTCGGCGCGGTGCGCGCCAAGATCCAGACGATGTTCCTGCGCTCCCTGCTCAAGACCCAGGGCACAGCCTGGCTGGGCCGCGCGCTGCCCTTTGGCATCGGCGCCGTCGTCGGCGGCGTCGGCAACCGGGTCATGGGCCACGCCGTCGTCGCGAATGCCCGCGAAGCGTTCGGCCCCATGCCGGACACCATTCCCGGAGAGTTGCGTGCCCTCGCGAAGACCACCGGGCCGCTGGCGCTCTACGACACTGAACCGGACCCGGCCCCGGGCCCGCCGGTGGTGACGCCGCCAGACAGCGGCGCCCCGAAGGCTACAACGAAGGATGGCGGCACGTTTTGGATCTGAACGCAGACCTGGGGGAGTCCTTCGGGACCTGGACCAAGGGCGAGGATGCGGCGATGTTCCCACTCGTCACGAGCGCCAGCGTGGCCTGCGGGATGCACGCCGGCGACCCCGTGACCATGCTGGACACCTGCCGGGCCGCCTACGAGCTTGACGTCAAGGTCGGCGCCCACCTTGGTTACCCGGATCTGGCCGGCTTCGGCCTGCGCTCGCTGGAGATGACCTTTGATGATCTGTTCGGCGCGGTGCTGTACCAGCTCGGCGCGCTCGACGGCGTGGCCCATGCCGTTGGTGCCTCGGTGGACTACGTCAAGCTGCACGGGGCGCTCTATGACCGCACCGTGCGCGACCCCGAGCAGGCCTCCGCCGTGATCGCCGCCATCCAGGCCTACGATCCCGGGCTGCCCGTCCTGGGTTTCCCCGGCTCGGCGTTGCTGGACATCGCACGGGAGGCCGGGCACCCCGTCTTCGCCGAGGCCTTCGCCGACCGCGCCTATCTCCCGGACGGGACCCTGGTGCCGCGGGCTGAGGAGGGTGCCGTGCTGCTCGACGCCGGCGAGGTCACCGAGCGGGCGGTCCGGCTCGCGACCAAGGGTGAGGTCGTGGCGGTGGACAGCTCCGTGATCACGGTGCGGGCAGATTCGCTGTGCCTGCACGCGGACACCCCCGGCTCCGTCAGCGTGGCCGCCGCCGTGCGGGCCGGGCTGACGGCTGCCGGCGTGGAGCTCGAGAGCTTCGCCTGAGCACTGAACATGCAGCACTGAACATGCAGGACTGAAAATTGGACGCCCGAATACTGAATCCTACACACGGCGTCCGGGGACCATATCCGGCACCGGGCGGGGTCCACCCAGTGTCATAAGGCCCTATCTAGCCCGGAAAGTGCCTCATAGCTTGAAGGCATGACTGCCGGAGGCGCCGCGGGGTTGGACGGACCCGCCTCGGATGCAATGTTGAAGCTGGGCCGATTTTTCACGAAATGGGACCAGACCGGCGACGGCAGGGCGGTGTTCCGGGAAGGCGGCCGCAAGGGCGACATCTTCTACCGGGACCGCTGGAGCCACGACAAGGTGGTCCGGTCAACGCACGGGGTGAACTGCACCGGCTCCTGCTCCTGGAAGGTGTACGTCAAGGACGGCATCATCACCTGGGAATCCCAGCAGACCGACTACCCGTCGGTGGGTCCGGACAGCCCGGAGTACGAGCCGCGGGGCTGCCCGCGCGGGGCGGCCTTCTCCTGGTACACCTATTCGCCCACCCGGGTGCGCTTTCCCTATGCGCGCGGAGTCCTGATCGAGTTGTACCGAGAGGCAAAGGCCCGGCTGGGTGACCCGGTGCTGGCCTTTGCCGACGTCGTGGGGGACCCGGAACGGCGCCGCCGCTACCAACAGGCGCGGGGAAAGGGCGGCCTGGTGCGCGTCTCCTGGCAGGAGGCGATCGAAATCGCCGCCGCAGCGCACGTGCACACCATCAAGGCCTACGGTCCGGACCGCTGCGCCGGCTTCTCGCCCATCCCGGCCATGTCTATGGTCTCGCACGCCGTAGGGACCCGATTCATCCAGCTGATCGGCGGGGTGATGACGTCCTTCTACGACTGGTACGCGGACCTGCCCGTGGCCAGCCCACAGGTGTTCGGGGACCAGACCGACGTCCCGGAATCGGGTGACTGGTGGGACGCCGGGTATCTGATGATGTGGGGCTCCAACGTCCCGGTGACCCGCACCCCGGACGCGCACTGGATGGCCGAGGTGCGGTACCGCGGCACCAAGGTGGTCACGGTCAGCCCGGACTATGCGGACAACACGAAGTTCGCCGACGAATGGCTCCCCGCCCAGGCCGGAACGGACGCCGCACTGGCGATGGCCATGGGGCACGTGATGCTCAAGGAATTCTTCGTCGACCGCGAGGTGCCGTTCTTCGCCGACTACGTCCGCCAGTACACCGACCTGCCGTTCCTGGTCCGGCTCGAACGGCGCGACGACGGCTCCCTCACCCCGTCGAAGTTCCTCACCGCGAAGGACCTCCCGCTGGACTCCGGGGCCGAGGACGCGGCCTTCCGCACCGTCCTGTTCGACAAGAAGACCGGCCTGCCGGCCGTCCCCAACGGCTCCATGGGGTTCCGCTACTCCGGCAGCGGCGAGGGCAAATGGAATCTGGACCTTGAGGGAATCGAGCCCGCACTGTCCCTCCGCGAGGTCTCCGGGGACAGCGCGGAGATCCTGCTGCCGTGCTTCGAGGACGCCGACGGGGCCGGCAGCGTGCTGAAGCGCGGCGTGCCGGTCCTCGAGGTGGAGGGCCAGCTGGTCACCACCGTGTTCGACCTCATGCTGGCCCAGTACGGGGTCGGCCGCCACGGGCTGCCGGGGGAGTGGGCCGCCGGCTACGAGGACGCCTCGACGCCCTACACCCCGGCCTGGCAGGAGGAAATCACCTCCGTCCCGGCGCAGGCCTGCATCCGGGTGGCCCGGGAATTCGCCCGCAACGCCGAACAGTCCAAGGGCCGGTCCATGATCATCATGGGTGCCGGGATCTGCCAGTGGTTCCACGGCGACACCACCTACCGGGCCGTGCTTGCCCTCGTGATGCTGACCGGCTGCATGGGCCGCAACGGCGGCGGCTGGGCGCACTACGTCGGCCAGGAAAAGACGCGCCCGGCCACCGGCTGGGTCTCGCTGGCCAATGCGCTGGACTGGTCCCGGCCGCCGCGGACCATGATCGGCACCGGCTACTGGTACATGCACACGGACCAATGGCGGCAGGACGGCTACTCCGCCGACGCACTGAAGTCCCCGCTCTCCACCGGAAGCCTGGACGGCATGCACACCGCCGACGCGCTGGCCCAGTCCGCACGGCTGGGCTGGATGCCGTTCTACCCGCAGTTCGACCGGAACCCGCTGGACCTCGCGGACGAGGCGGAAGCCGCCGTCGCCGCCGGCACCGCGAAGGACACTCCCGGCTACATCGCGGACGCCCTGAAGAACCGCACCCTGAATCCGGCGATCGAGGACGTGGACGCCCCGGAAAACTGGCCGCGGACCCTCGTGCTGTGGCGCTCCAACCTGTTCGGCTCCTCGGCCAAGGGCAACGAGTACTTCCTGCGGAACCTGCTGGGCACCCACAACAACGTCCTGGGCCCGGACCATGCCGACGGGCTCAAACCCAAGGACGTGAAATGGCACGAGCAGGCGCCGGAAGGGAAACTGGACCTCCTGGTCTCCGCCGACTTCCGGATGACCTCCACCACGCTGCTGTCCGACGTCGTGTTCCCGGCCGCCACCTGGTACGAGAAGCACGATCTGTCCTCCACCGACATGCACCCGTTCGTGCACGCCTTCAGCCCCGCAATCGACCCGCCGTGGGAGACCAAAACGGACTTCGACGCCTTCCACCTTCTCGCCCAGGAGTTCTCCAGGCAGGCCAAAACGCACCTGGGCGTCCGCCGGGACCTGGTGAGCGTGCCGCTGCAGCATGACACCCCCGGCCAGCTCGCCCAGCCGGGCGGGATCGTCCGGGACTGGCGGGACATGTCCATTCCCGCGGTCCCGGGCCAGAACATGCCCATTTTTTCCGTGGTGGAACGGGACTACACCGCCATCGCGGACAAGCTGGCGGCCGTCGGGCCGCTGGCCGACAAACTGGGCTTCACGGTCAAGAACGTCACGTACAAACTTGCCGGACCGCTGGAGAGGCTCAGCCGCTCGAACGGGGTGATGCTCGGCGGCGCCGCGGACGGCCGCCCCGCGATCGACACCGACGCGAAGATGGCGGAGGCCATCCTGGCTTTCTCCGGCACGACGAATGGCGCGCTGTCCGTGCAGGGCTTCAAGGACCTGGAGATCCGCACCGGGAGGAAGCTCGCGGACCTGGCCGAGGGTTCCGAGGAAAAATTCATCACGTTCGCCCAGACCCAGGCCGCCCCGGTCCCGGTGATCACCTCGCCGGAATGGTCCGGCTCCGAGACCGGCGGCCGGCGCTACGCACCGTTCACCATCAACATCGAGCGGCTCAAGCCCTTCCACACGCTGACCGGGCGGATGCACTTCTTCCTCGACCACGACTGGATCCGGGACATCGGCGAGGCCCTGCCGCTCTACCGGCCGCCGCTGGACATGCACCGGCTCTTCGGCGAGCCCAGGCTCGGCCAGGGCGGGTCAATGGAGGTGGTGGTCCGCTACCTGACCCCGCACTCCAAGTGGTCCATCCATTCCGAATACCAGGACAACCTGCTCATGCTTTCGCTCTCCCGCGGCGGCCCGACCGTCTGGATGAGCCCGGCGGACGCGGCGGCCATCGAGGTCAAGGACAACGACTGGGTGGAGTGCCTGAACATCAACGGCGTCCTGGTGGCCCGGGCGATCGTCAGCCACCGGATGCCGGCGGGCGTGGTCTACGTCCACCACGCGCAGGAACGCACCATCGACGTGCCGAAGTCTGAGGCCACCGGCCGGCGCGGGGGCATCCACAACTCCGTGACCCGGCTGCTGGTCAAACCCTCGCACCTGATCGGCGGCTACGCCCAGCTGGCCTACGCGTTCAACTACCTCGGCCCCACCGGAAACCAGCGCGACATGGTGGCCACCGTCCGGCGTCGTTCCCAGGAGGTGCAGTACTGATGCGTGTCATGGCTCAAATGGGCATGGTCATGAACCTGGACAAATGCATTGGCTGCCACACCTGTTCGGTGACCTGCAAGCAGGCCTGGACCAACCGTGCGGGCACCGAATACGTCTGGTTCAACAACGTCGAAACCCGCCCCGGCCAGGGGTATCCGCGCCGCTACGAGGACCAGGACAAGTGGCGCGGGGGCTGGGTGCTGAACAAACACGGCAAGCTGGTCCTCAAGGCCGGCGGCCGGGTGAAGAAGCTGCTCGGAATCTTCGCCAGCCCGGTCCAGCCCGAGCTCAAGGACTACTACGAGCCGTGGACCTACGACTACAAGACCCTTGTGGACGCTCCGCTGGGCGATGATTTCCCGGTGGCCCGGCCGAAGTCCCTGATCACCGGGGAGGACACCAAGATCACCTGGTCCGCGAACTGGGATGATGACCTGGGCGGTTCCGCCGAGAACGGTCACCTGGACCCGATCGTGGAGAAAGTCCGGCGGGAGTCCGAGGACAAGATCAAGTTCGCCTACGAGCAGACCTTCATGTTCTACCTGCCGCGGATCTGCGAGCACTGCCTGAACCCGTCCTGCATGGCCTCTTGCCCATCGGGAGCGATCTACAAGCGGGTGGAGGACGGTATTGTCCTGGTGGACCAGGACAAATGCCGCGGCTGGCGCCAGTGCGTCACGGGCTGCCCGTACAAGAAGATCTACTTCAACCACAAGACCGGCAAGGCCGAAAAATGCACCTTCTGCTACCCGCGCGTGGAGGTGGGGCTGCCCACGGTCTGCTCGGAAACCTGCGTGGGCCGGCTGAGGTACCTGGGATTGTTCCTGTACGACGCCGACGCGGTCACCGGCGCTGCCGCCGTCACGGACCCCCGGGACCTCTACGACGCCCAGATGGACGTGCTCCTGGACCCGGACGACCCTTCCGTCCAGGCCGAGGCCCGCGCTCAGGGCATCCCGGAGGACTGGATCGACGCCGCCCGGCGCTCGCCGGTCTACGCCCTGGCCAAGGTCTACAAGGTGGCGCTGCCGCTGCACCCGGAATACCGGACCATGCCGATGGTCTGGTACGTGCCGCCGCTCTCGCCCGTGGTGGACCTGCTGCGCGACCAGGGACACGACGGCGAGGACGCCGGCAACCTGTTCGGCGCCATCGACGCGCTGCGCATCCCGGTGGAATACCTCGCCGAACTCTTCACCGCCGGCGACGCGGACCGGGTCACCGCGGTGCTGAAGAAGCTGGCGGCGATGCGCTCCTTCATGCGCGGCATCAGCCTCGGCAACGACCCCGACGACTCCATCCCCGAGGCCGTGGGCATGGACAGCCAGACCATGTACGAGATGTACCGGCTGATGGCCATCGCCAAGTATGACGAGCGCTACGTCATCCCCAAGGCCCATGTGGAGCAGGCCCACGACCTCGAGGAGATGGGCTGTTCCCTCGATTTCGAGGGCGGACCGGGCATGCAGGATTCCGCCCCGTTCGGCGAGGCCAGCGGCCGGCCCGTCCCGGTGGCTGTGGAGACCTTCAACGCCCTCCGCGACCGGCAGACCTCCGGCTCCGCGCCCGGCGAGTCCACCCTGCGCGGCAGGGTGAACCTGCTGAACTGGGACGGCACCGGTGCGCCCTCCGGGCTCTTCCCTCCTCCAACTAAGCCCGCTGGTTCCGCGGCGGTCCCTCCGGAGGGGGAGCAGCCATGACCCGCCGCCAGCAGATCCTCTACCTCGCCGCAGCGTGGTGCCTGTCCTACCCGGATGAGGAACTGATCGGCCGGGTCCCGGTGATGCGGGCCGCGCTGGCCGAGTTTCCGGGGGCCGCGGCGGACTTCGCGGAAGTCCTGGACCTGTTGGAGTCCACGCCGCCGATGCAGCTCCAGGCCCACTATGTGCGCGAGTTCGACCTCGGCAAGCGGCACGCCCTGCACCTGTCCTACTGGACGGACGGGGACACCCGGCGCCGCGGCGAGGTCCTGGGCAACTTCAAGAAGACCTACCGGCAAAGCGACATCCTGGTGGACACGCACGGCGAACTTCCGGACTACCTCCCGATGGTCCTCGAGTACGCGGCCCTGGTGGACCTCGCCGCCGGCCGCGAGCTGCTGACGCGCTTCCGGGCGAGCCTTGAGATGCTCCGCTTCGGGCTGCTGCGGGACGAGCTTCCGCACGCCCGGATCCTGCAGGCCATCTGTGCCACGCTGCCCGGGAAATCCCCGGCGGACGAGCAAGCCGTCATGCGGATGGCGGGCTACGGCCCGCCCACCGAGGCCGTGGGCCTGGACCCTTACGATCCGCGCCTGCTGCCCGTGAAAGGGGACTGACCATGCTGCCATCCGAAGCCGAGCCCGCATCCGCCGTCGAACTCTCCGCACTGGACATCCTGCTTTGGGGCGTGCTGCCGTACATCATGGTGGTGGTCCTTGTCGGCGGGCTGGTCTGGCGTTACAAATACGACCAGTTCGGCTGGACCACGAGATCCTCCCAGCTCTACGAGTCCAGGCTGCTGCGGATCGCATCCCCGCTGTTCCATTTCGGCCTGCTCGCCGTGATCGCCGGCCACTTCTTCGGTCTTGTCATTCCGATGGTGTGGACCCAGGCGGCAGGCATGAGCCAGGAGTTCTACCACTTCAACGCCCTGCTGGTGGGCGGTGTGGCCGGGGTGGGGACCCTGGGCGGGATTATCCTGCTGATCTACCGCCGCCGCACCACCGGGCCCGTCTTCATGGCCACCACCGGGAATGACAAGACCATGTACGTGGTGCTGACGGCGGCGATCGTCTTCGGCCTGTGGACCACGCTCGCCAGCGTCTTTGAGGGCGAACACGGGCACAATTACCGCGAGACCGTAGCCCCGTGGTTCCGCTCGCTGTTCATCTTCCAGCCCGACATCGCGGCCATGGCCGCGGCGCCGTTCTCCTTCCACCTGCACACCCTCGTAGGCATGGCGCTGTTCGTGATCTGGCCGTTCACCCGCCTGGTCCACGCCTTCACGGCACCGTTCCACTACCTCTTCCGTCCCTACATCGTCTACCGATCGCGGGACAGGGACACCGGCGGGGTCGGAGCCAAAGGGGCAGCCGGCTCCACAGGCGCCCGGAGCTCCACGGTCGCCACGCGGCGCGGCTGGTCCGCCGTCGGGACCCGGGACCGGGACACCAGGAACCGGTAGAACGGGCGCTATTTGGAGTGCGTTGGAAACCCGTATCGCTGAACTGAAAAGGAGACCATCGTGGCCGGAGCAGTGTCCCCGTCCGTCGCTGCCCCCGCCGGGCGGACGCTCAACCTGGTGCTCGCCACCTCGGCGTCGGTGGCGGGCTTCTGGGCCTGGAACTCCATCGCCACGCTGGGCTCGTACTACACCCTGAACCTGCACCTCAACCCGGCCACCACCGGGGTGCTCGTGGCCATGCCCGTGTTCGTGGGCTCGCTGGGGCGGATCGTCGTCGGCACCCTGACGGACAAGTACGGCGGACGCGTCATGTTCACGTTTGTCCTGCTGGCCTCCATCCTCCCGATCATGCTCGTGGCAGTGGGCGGCACCATCAACTCCTTCGCACTCGTGCTGGGCGCCGGGGTGCTGCTGGGGGTCGCCGGAACCGTCTTCGCCGTAGGGATCCCCTTCGTCAGTGCCTGGTACGAGCCCGCCCGGAGGGGCTTTGCCACCGGCGTCTTCGGCGCAGGCATGGGCGGAACGGCCCTGGCGGCCTTCCTGAACCCCCGGCTGGTCGCGAGCATCGGCTACTTTCCCACGCACGTGCTGATTGCCGCGATCCTGGCGGTCATGGCCGCCCTCGTCTGGTTCCGAATGAAGGAGGCACCGGGCTGGACCCGCAGCAACGCGCCCGTTATGCCCAAACTGGTCGACGCCGCGAAGACGCCGGTCACGTGGAAGTTGTGCTTCCTCTACGCCGTCCTCTTTGGCGGCTTCGTCTCTTTCGCCACGTATCTGCCCACCTACCTGCGGGATGTCTACAGCTTTGATCCCAGCGCGGCCGGCGCCCGCACCGCAGGATTTGCGCTTGCCGCCGTGCTGGCGCGGCCCCTGGGCGGGGTGCTGGCGGACAAGGTCGGGCCCAAACCCGTGGTGATCGTCGCGCTCGCCGGCGTCGCTGTGCTCGCCTGGGTGGTGAACCTGCAGCCCGACGGCGACGTCCCCGCCGGCCTGACGTTCGTCGCCATGGCTGCCGCGCTGGGTCTGGGCGCGGGTGGAGTGTTCGCCTGGGTGGGCGCGCTTGCGCCGCAGGGCAAAGTGGGCAGCATTAGCGGGGTGGTCAGCGCGGCCGGAGGCCTGGGCGGCTACTTCCCGCCGCTGATCATGGGTGCCACTTACGACGCCGCAGCGCACAGCTACGCGATCGGGCTGCTGCTGCTCGTGGTCACAGCGCTCGGGGCGCTGGCCTTCACGATCTTCGCCATGCAGGGCCGGACCAAGGCGAAGGTCGCGGCGGCCTGAACCGAGCCGCGAACCTGAAGGTAGCTAGCCGAACAGCAGGGTCGCCACCGTGAAGATGGCCAGCCCGGCCAGGGCGCCCACCACCGTGCCGTTGATCCGGATGAACTGCAGGTCCTTGCCGACCTGAAGTTCGATCTTCTGGGACGTTTCCTCGGCATCCCAGCGCGCCACGGTGTCCGTGATGACCCCGGCGATGTCCGAGCGGTAGGTCTTTACCAGGTAGCCCGCCGCGTCGCCGATCCAGGCGTTCACCTTGCCGGCGAGCTCGGGATCGACCACCAGCCGGGTGCCGAAGTCATGCACGGCGGCCTTGAATTTGACGGTCAGTTCGCTGTGCGGGTCATCGACGGCGCTGAGCAGGGCCGACTTGATGGTCTCCCAGGTGCGGGAGGCGAGTTCGCGGACCTCGGGATCACCGAGGACCTGCGCCTTGACGCCCTCGGCGCGGGCGATCATCACCGGGTCATGCTGCAGGTCCTGTGCGAGTTCCTTGAGGTACTTGTCGATCGACTGGCGGACCTGGTGGTTCGGATCTGACTGCACGGCGCGGGTGAACTTCAGGATCTCCACGTACACCTTGTCGCCCACCAGCCCGTCCACGAACGAGGGCACCCACGTCGGGGAACGGTCGGAGACCACCCTGTTGACCGTCTCCTGGTTGTCCCGGACCCAGTCCACGGTGCGGTCTACCAGCAAATCCACCAGCGCGTGGTGATGGCCGTCGGCGAAGATCCGCTCCGCGAGCCGGCCAACGGGCGGCCCCCACGGCGGAGTGAGCAGGTGCTTGCGGACCATGGACTCGATCACGGCCTGGACGTCGTCGTCGTTCAAGACCTTGAACGCGCCGCGGATGACGGCGGCACCCTCCTTGGCGACGCGCTCCGGCCCGCCGGGGCTGGACAGCCACGCCCCGGCCTTGCGCGCAATGTCCGCGGACGCCAGCTTCTCCTTGACCACCTGTTCGGAGAGGAAGTTGGTCTCCACGAATTCGCCCAGCGAGGCCCCGATCTGGTCCTTGCGGCGCGGGATGATCGCCGTGTGCGGAATCTTGATTCCCATGGGGTACTTGAACAGGGCCGTGACGGCGAACCAGTCGGCGAGGGCGCCCACCATGCCGCCCTCGGCGGCGGCGCGGACGTATTCGAACCCCGGATACTGCTTCTGCAGGGCGAACGCGATGACGAAGATGACAGCCATGACAACCAGGAGCGAGAGCGCCAGGAGCTTCATCCGGCGCAGCGCCGCCGCCTTGTCGGCGTCGCTGGACGTGGCGGGCCGCCGCCCGGCGGGGCCGTCCGGAGTGCCGCCTGGACGGTCCGAGGCGCGGGTCGGGGCAGTTGGCTCAGTGTTCACCTGCATGAGCCCAGCCTAGTCCCGCCGGGGGCCCGGCAGTCCGCTAACGTGGCTCCATGACCACTGAGCAGTCCGCCGCCGCCCGTCCACTGGTCTATGCCCACCGGGGCTCCAGCGGGGCCTTCGCCGAGCACACCCGGGCCGCGTACCTGCAGGCAATCGCCGACGGCGCCGACGGGGTGGAGTGCGACGTCCACCTGACCCGGGACCAGCACCTTGTGCTGCTGCACGACTCCACCCTGGACCGCACCTCGGACGGCACCGGGCAGGTCGCGGACCGGACCCTGGATGAGCTCCGGCTGCTGGACTTCTCTTCGTGGAAGGGCGCCCGGATCCCGGAAACACACGGCGCCAAATCCGAGCAGTTCCTGACGCTGCCGGAATTGCTCGACATCCTGCGCGCGGCCGGCCGCCGGATCGGCCTGGCGATCGAGCTCAAACACCCCAGCCCGTTCCACCTCGGACTTGAGGACCGCGTCCTCGAGGTCCTGAGGAACGAGGGCTGGGACCCGGCGACGTCCATGCTGGAGAACATCAACGTTTCCTTCATGAGCTTTAGCCCCGACGCCGTGCGGCATCTGCTCGAGTCCGTGCCGGCAGAGGCCGTCTGCCAGCTCGTCGACGACGTCAACGTGGCGGAACTCCGTGAGGAACTGGGCCTCGGCGCCCTGACCGGCGGGGCACTGGCAAACGTCATGCGGGCCGCCCAGACCGAAGGCGAACGGATCCTGGACGCGGCCGAGGCAGGCATTGCCGGCCCCGGCATCGGCTACGTCCGCGCGCACACCGGGACCGTTGAGCGCTGGCTCGGTTCCGGTCTCCGGTTCCGCGTTTGGACCGTCGACGCCGCGGACGACGTCGAAAAGTGCCGGGAGCTTGGGGTCCAGGAGATCACCACCAACTGGCCGGCCCAGGTCTTGTCCCAGCTCATGGCGGACAGCCAGCCCCTTCGGTAAGCGTCCGGTCCGTCCGGCCCGTCCGGCCCTTCCGCGGGACGCCGTGTGGACGCCCCGCGGATCCCTTGTGGATTACGGACGGCGGGACCGCTGTGGTTGAGTGGTTGCATGCCATTTCGCTGGTCCGGCCGGGACCTCCAGACGCTGTCCGCGGCAGCGATGAGTGCGCTGCTGCTCACAAGCGCCGCCAAGCACTTCCGCGAGCCCGAATTCTTCCACCCGGTGGTTCCCGGCTACCTGTGCCGTGACGACTCCGGCGCGCAGCCCAACGGCCCCCTAGCCGTCCTGTCCCGCGAGGAATGGGTGGCAGCGAGCGGCCTGCTGGAAGCGGCCGCCGCCGTCGGGCTCCTGGTCCCGGCCACACGGAGGGCCGCCGCTGGCTGCGTCACAGCAATGTTCGCCGCGTTCCTCTCCGGCCACGTCGATGCACTGCTCACTGCCTACGGGCCGGAAGGCACGCCGCGCCGGCGGCGCGTGCATACGCTGCGGCTCCCGCTCCAGGCACCCCTCATCGCGTGGGCCTGGACCCTGACGAGGCGGACCCGGCGGCCGTGAAAATCCTGCAGTCGCCGGCGGTGCGGATCGGGTTGTCGATCAGCATTGCCACCGGTCTCTACGGCGTCTCCTTCGGCGCGCTGTCCGTCACCTCGGGCCTCGATTTCTGGCAGACCATGGCCCTGAGCCTGCTGCTGTTCAGCGGCGGCTCGCAGTTCGCCTTCATCGGCGTGGTGGCCGGAGGCGGGTCAGGCGTCGCCGCGATGAGCGCCGCGACGCTGCTCGGGATGCGCAACGGAATCTACGGCATGCAGATCAACGCCCTGCTGCAGCCGCGCGGGTGGCGCAGGTTTGCCGCGGCCCAACTGACCATCGACGAGTCCACCGCCACCAGCACCGGGCAGACTGACCCGGACGAGCAAAGGCGCGGTTTCTGGACCGCCGGCATCGGCGTCTTTGTCCTGTGGAACCTGTTCACGGCGCTCGGGGCGCTGGCCGGCGGGGCACTCGGGGATCCCAAGCAGTGGGGACTCGACGGCGCCGCCGTGGCTGCCTTCCTGGGCCTGCTCTGGCCGCGACTGAAGGGCAGGGAACCCGTGGCCATCGCGGTTGTCTGTGCGCTGGCCACTGTGCTGGCCGTGCCGTTCGTACCCCCGGGAGTACCGATCCTGGTCGCCGCCGTGGTCGCCGCCGGAATTGGCTGGTTCAGCCACGGCCGCAGCGACGAGGGCCTGGAACCGGACGTCGATCCCTATGCGGAGGACCACTCACACCACCACGATGCGACCGGCGACCATCACGGACACCGCGGTGAACAGCCCGGACACCGCCCTGGAGGTGGCGCATGAACCTTTGGATGTGGCTGCTGCTCTCCTGCCTGCTCGCCTACGCCTGGAAGCTGCTCGGATACCTGGTACCGGCCAGCCTGCTCCAGAACCCGCGGATGTCCAGGATCGCCGGAACCATGACGATTGGGCTGCTGGCGTCCCTGACAGTGGTCAACGCCGTCGCCTCGGGCCAGTCGCTCGTCCTGGACGCGCGGCTGGGCGCATTGGCCGCTGCGGGCATCGCCTTGTGGTTCCGGGCACCGTTCCTGGTGGTGGTGATCGCCGGCGCGGCGGCAGCGGCCGGGCTCCGGCTGCTGGGCTGGAACTGACCGGTTTCCTCCGCCCCTGCCTGCGCGGCGGCACCCCCGGCAGGTGTAGCCGGCATGGTCTTTAGTCCCTACTTGCCACCGGGCACGCGTGGGAGCATTCGACCATGAGCGAACATGACGGCGGGCAGGACGCTGCGGCCAAAAACGCCGCCGACCCGGAGGCTGCCGGGGACGCTGCTGCCGACCAGGACGCTGCGGACCAGGACGCTGCCGACCAGGACGCTGCGGGGCCGCGTAAGGATCAGCGCGCCAAGCAGCACGAGCCGTTTGATTCCGGCGGGGCCGAGTCCACGAGGGAAATGCGCGAGGTGTCCCGCCGCCGTCGGGACGCCGAAGGGAAGCTGCAGCAGCACCTTCAAGAGGCCAAGGAAAAGCCGGCCGAAGACTAGCGACGGCCGAAAGCGGCTAGCCGAGAACGGCGTCGAACGCGGTGCCCGGCAGCGGTGCCTGCGGCGGCAACGCCCGGTCCGGCCGCTCCGTCCGGATGGCGTCCTCAACCAGCGCAACGGGCCGCCGCCACGCGTCAGAGCCGGGCTCCATCGTGTCCACGACGCCGATCAGCATGGCCAGCAGGCGGATCATGTCCGTCATGGAAATATCGCTGCGCAGGGTGCCCTGGCCCTGGCCGCGGCCCAGCAGCACGGCGATGGACTCAATCAGCCCGCCCGTGATGCCGGTCAGCAGCCCGCGCCGGCCGGCGACAGCCCCCAGGAGGTTGGCTTCCTCGCTGGCGACATGCATGGTGGCATCGATGACCCGGAAGAGTCCGGCAGCGGCGTCGGGATCGGCCAGGGCCTCATCGATGGCCGGATCCACCTGGAGCCGAAGCTGACGGTTCAGGGCCGCGAGCACCAGTTCTTCTTTGTCGGCGAAATTCCGGAAGAGCGTGGCCGGGCCCACGCCCGCGGTGACGGCAATGGTTTGCAGCGGCACGTCGGGGCCGTGTTCGCGGAAGCACTGCCGGGCTGCGGCGATGATTTTGTCCACGTTGCGCGCGGCGTCTGCGCGGAGCGGCCTGCCCTCTACTGCCCGGTTCATTTGCCTAGGTTAGCAACGCACGGCCTGCGCGAACCGGTTACCGGCGGGTAGTGATTAATGTGACGGATTCGGAGGCAAATCCGGGCGCCGCCGCCGGGGAATCCCGTGAAAGACTGATGCGGGACAGCCCGGAATTTCGGCCCCGCTGTCCGGACTGAGTGAAGGGAACCACTACATGCTGGTCGCATTCTCCGTAGCACCCTCCGGTGACCCCGCCAACGGGCTCGCGCCCGGCGACGCGTCGGTCCACGACGCCGTCGCAGCCGCTGTGCGGATTGTCCGGGAGTCCGGTCTGCCGAACCGGACGAGTTCGATGTTCACCGAGATCGAGGGGGAGTGGGACGAGGTCATGGACGTCGTCAAACGGGCCACGGATGCGGTGGGCGCCTACGGTTCCCGCGTCTCGCTGGTGCTCAAGGCGGACATCCGGCCCGGTTACAGCGGCGAGCTGACCGGCAAGGTGGAGCGGCTTGAAACCGCCATCGGCGGACAGGGCGGCGGATCCGTGCCGGACGTTTCAACCCAGCCCGGCACGTAAGGCCCGGTCCACGCCCAAAACCCGGACGGAAACCGCGCCCGGAGGCTACCGCCGGGCCCGGGCGGCTGGAACACTGGGGGACATGATCGAGCATCAGTCCACCCCCGGCTGGGTCGCCGTCGAGAACTTCCTCTCCGACGTCGTGGTCCGCCCGGACCCTGCGCTCAGGCGCGCCGTGACCACCGCCCTCGAAGCGGGCATGCCGCCTATCGAAGTGGCCCCCAACGCCGGCAAACTACTGAAGCTGCTGGTCCAGCTCTCCGGCGCCCGCCGCGTGCTGGAAATCGGCACATTGGCCGGCTTCAGCACCATCTGGATGGCCCAGGGACTGCCCGACGACGGCCGGCTGGTCACCTGCGAGTACCTCCCCGCGCACGCCCGCGTGGCACGCGCCAACGTCGACGCTGCCGGGCTGGGCCACAAGGTGGACATCCGGGTCGGCGCCGCGCTGGACACCCTGCACGAGCTTGAAAGCGAGGCCGGACCGCCCTTCGATTTCGTGTTCATCGACGCCGATAAGGAAAACAACCCCCACTACCTGGACTGGGCCATCCGGCTCGGCCGGCCCGGCACCACCATCGTGGTGGACAACGTCGTGTGGGAAGGTGCCGTGCTGGACGCGTCGATGGACCCGGTGAACGCTCCCGGGATCATCAGCGCACTCCAGATGATCGGCGACGACCCGCGGCTGGACGGCACCGTCATGCAGACCGTCGGCTCGAAAGGCTGGGACGGATTCGCCCTCGCCACGGTCCTCTAGCAGGCAAGAGACCCTCCGCTGGCGGGCACAGGATGGCCTGTTAGGGCCCTCCCTTCTGTCCGCCGGATCCTGCCGCCTGCCGCCGCCTGCCTGCCTGCCGCCTGAGGATTCATTGACGCTGGAACCTGGCCGCTCCACACTGAAGGAATGGATGCCGCGGAGAACGAGCCCAGCATTGATAAGGTTGTCGACCGCCTGGCTGCCCGGTTCCCGCACGTACCGCGGCCACACATTGCCGGAGTTGTCGGCGAGGAATTCGACGCCCTGAGCGCCGGCCGGATCAGGACATTCATACCCACGCTGGCCGAGCGCGGAGCCCGCGTGCGGCTCCAAAGCGAGTTCGGGATTAGGGCCGCCAGCGACTGACCAGCCGCGAATTCGCCGGATACCTGCCACATCGCCGGAACGTTCCGGCGAGCCCGCACCTCTCCGGCGATTTCGACGTCGGGGTCGTGGACGTCGGGGGCAGGTCGAGGGGCGCCGTGGGGCCTAGAGCGGGGTCGTCGAGGCAGACCGACGGCTACTCCGGATCCATGCGCAGCACGGCCGCACCCGTGATCCGGTCCTCCGCGAGGTCCAGCAGGGCCTGGTCCGCGGCCGAGAACGGGTACGCCACGGTGGTGGGGCGGAGCGGGATCTCGGCGGCGATCCGAAAGAACTCCTCGCCGTCTGCCCTGGTATTGGCCGTCACGCTGCGCAGCTGGCGCTCCTGGAAGAGCTCGTCGGAGTAGTGCAGCGGCGGGATGTCGCTCAGGTGGATGCCCGCGACGGCGAGCGTCCCGCCGCGGTCCAGGGCGCGGAGCGCAACCGGCACCAGCCCGCCTGCGGGGGCAAAGAGGATCGCGGCGTCCAGCGGATCCGGCGGCTCCTCCTCGGCCCCGCCGGCGAACGTCGCGCCCAAGATGAGTGCCAGCTTGCGCGCATCCTCGGACCGGGTCATGACGTACACCCGTGCACCGCGGTAAAGGGCGATCTGGGCGGCCAGATGCGCGGAACCACCGAAACCATAGATGCCCAGCCGGCCGCCGATCGGCAGCTCCGCCCGGCTCAGCGCACGGTAGCCGATGATGCCTGCGCACAGGAGCGGCGCGGCCTCCTCGTCGCTGAACGCGTCCGGAATCCGGTAGGCGAAGTTCTCGGCCACCGTAATGAGCTCGGCGTACCCGCCGTCGCGGTCCCAGCCGGTAAACGTGGGGGACAGGCAGAGGTTCTCCTGTCCGCGCAAACAAAACCGGCACGCGCCGCATGTACCGCCCAGCCAGGCCACCCCCACGCGTTCGCCGAGGCCGAACCTGGCCGCCCCCGGGCCGTTCCCGATCACCTCGCCCACAACCTCGTGGCCCGGGATGATCCCCGGATGCCGCGGCGCGAGGTCGCCTTCGGCCAGGTGCAAGTCCGTGCGGCACACACCGCAGACCCGCACTTTCAGCAGGACTTCGCCGTGGCCCGGCACGGGGTCCGGGCGCTCGACGGCCACGAGGGGGCCGCTGGACATCGGCCCCGGAAGTCCAACTTGCCAGGCTCGCACCGCGGCCTCCTTCTCTGCAACCCGTGCAGTTCGAATCCGTTCGTTCGCGGCGGCTAGCGGGTCACCAGCACGTTGAAGCCCGCTTTGTGCAGCACCCCGGACACGGTGTTGCCGGGCCCGGCAAGGGGGCTGTGGGTCCCGAGCACCAGGACATCGGAGTAGGCCCCGGCGGCGAGCAGCTCCCGGGCGGCGCTATGGCCCTCGCGCAGGACCCCCGAAACCTCGATCCCGGAGCCCAGTCCGCGGGCCTCGTCGACGGCGTGGTCCAGCAACTCCTGGCCGTGGAGCGTGCCGTGGCGGCCGTGTTCTTCCCGGGCCCCTCCCCGCTGCGTAGCGACGTGGACCAGCTGCAGCGGTGCACCGAGGACGTCAGCGAGCCGGACAGCCTCGGCCACGGTGGCCGGGCTGCGGGGCGACGCATCAACTCCCACCACGACGAGGTGCCCGGGGCTGCGCCGACGCCGGACCACCATCACGGGGCAGGGCGCAGAGCCTGCCAGATCAAGACAGACCGAGCCGGCCACCTGGTCCAGGACAATGCCAAGGCCCCGGCTGCCGACCACCAGCAGCGTTGCGCCGCGGGCTGCATCGCGCAGAACGGGCGCCGGGAGTCCGGCTTCCATGACGCCGTTGACGTCGGGTCCCCAGCGTTCCTGCTCATGAGCGGGAACGGCAGGTTCGACGACGGGCGGCGAGACGCCGGCGGCGTTAGGGGCCGAGTCAGGGGGCGCTGCGTCGCCGCGTGCTGCTTCAGGACCTGCGGACGGGAGCGCCTGCCCGGGAATTGCGCCGGTCTTTGTGTCGGGATCCGCGACGCCGGACGCTTGTCCGGGGCGCGTGGCGCCGCCTGCCTCGAGAACCGCGGCGCGGGCCAGTTCGATGCCCTCGGCCAGGATGGCCTCCGCGGAGTGCCGCAGCCCGCTGCCGGCCACGCCCTTGACGGGGCCCAGGTTCTTGGTGAAGACCGGCCACACCCATGCGTGGACCACCAACAGGTCAAGCCCGGCGGCGGCCGCGTAGCCGGCGGCCCACTCAAGGGCGAGCTGGGCGGCCTCGGACCCGCCGTAGCCGACGGCCACGAGGCCGCCCTGCTTCCCTGCGGGTGCCGACATTTTCCCTCCCGGCTCGGCGGACGCACCCGTTGGCCCAGCACCACGTGCAGGCCCAGTACAACCCTGCTCCCCGGGAATGGCTAGGGGCTTTGGTCCCGCGGATTCTCCTCGTCCGGCGGTCCCGAAAGGGGAGCGGGGCGTTCCGACCGGCGGCGGGGACCGGGAAGCGGGCGCGGGGGCCGGCCTGCCGGTGAACTAGGGTTGAATCATGCACAATGCGGGGGATATCTGATGGCCAAGCGGGGCAGGGGGCGGGGCGCCGGGACCGCCGAGCCTGGTGTGGTGGAAGTGCCCAAGGGTTCCCGCCCGGCCGGTCCCGTGGCCGGGGTGTATTACATCGACACCGGGGACTGCGAGCTGATCCCGGACCAGGACAATTCCACCGGCTGGCTCCTGCGCATCAACGGCGTCATGAGCTCCCACATTGACCTCGCGGACCCGTTGTTCCTGGACTTCGAGTACATGCGCTGGATGGCCGCGCTGGTGGAGTCGCGCTGGCCCCGCGATTCAAAGCCCAAGCTGCGCGCCCTGCACCTGGGCGGCGGAGCATGCTCACTGGCCCGCTATTTCCACGCCGCCTACCCGGACGCCCGCCAGGTCGTGGTGGAGCTGGACGGCAAGCTTGCCGACTACGTCCGGGGCTGGTTTGACCTGCCCAAGGCCCCGCTGCTGCGCCTGCGCGTGGGAGAGGCCCGGGAAGTCACCGAGAGCCTGACACCGCAGACCCGGGACCTGATCATCCGCGACGTCTTCGCCGGCTCGCTAACCCCGCGGCCGCTCACCACCCGGGAATTCGCCGAACACGCCAAGCGCGTCCTGGCGCCGGGCGGAATCTATGTGGTGAACTCCGGCGACGCTCCGGACCTCAAGAATGCCCGCGAAGACGCCGCCACGATCGCGGACGCCTTTGCCCACACCGTGATCATCGCTGATCCGGCCATGCTCAAGGGCCGGCGCTACGGCAACATGGTCATGGCCGGCAGCGACCACCCGTTCGACGACGATCCCGCCCTCGCGCGCCGCCTGCTCGGCGGTGCGGTTCCCGCCCACATCTGGAACGACGGGAAGGTTCGGGCCTTCGCGGCCGGCGCCACCGTCCGCCGCGACCCGAAGCGCTTGATCCTGGAAGAGCCGGCGGCTGACACCACGGCTGACTCATCCACTGCCCCGTAACGGCCCTTTTGCGGGCTCATAAGGGCGCCTACGGAGCAATCGATGCATCAATCGATGCGCCAGCCGACGGCGGCACTCCCCGTCCCAGCAGCGCGTCGCGGTGCGCCGCCGTCTGCTCCCGCAGCGCCTGCACGAGGGCCGCCACTGCCGGCCGGCGCATCGAATCGGGCCGCAACACCATCCAATAGGGGAGCAGCTCCGCGAATTCCTCCGGCAGGAGCCGGACGAGGTCCGGATGCAGGTCGGCGGCGAAGCAGGGCAGGAACCCGATCCCGGCCCCGGCGCGGGTGGCCTCCACATGGACAAAGACGTTGGTGGAGCTCAGCCCGTCCCGCATGGCCGGCACCAGCCGCCGCGGGGCGTCCAGATCGTCCACCTGCAGCATCGAGTCGACAAAATACACAAGGGAATGCTCCGTCAGTTCCTTCACCGTGGCAGGCGTGCCGTACTCGGCCAGGTAGCCGCGGGAGGCGTACATCCCCAGCATGTACTCGCCCAGCTGGGCGGCTTCCGCACGGTGCACCTGCGGCTCCCCGACCACCACTTCGATGTCCAGGCCGGAACGCTGCTGCAGTGCCCGGCGCGTCACGGTGATGATCTCGACGCTGAGGCCCGGATGGTCGCGGCGGAGCCGGGCCACAGCCGGTGCGGCAATATAGGCGCTGAAGCCATCCGTTGCAGTCATGCGGACGACGCCGGTGATCGGATCCGGGGTGTGCCCGGGCTGCTCCAGGGTGCGCACGGCACTCTCCACCTGCTCGGCCACCCGTACGGCCTCGGCACCGAGCTCGGTGAGCTCCCACCCGCCGGACGCGCGGGAGAGGACCCGGCCGCCGAGGGCCTTCTCCAGCGCCGCAATCCGCCGCGAGACGGTGGTGTGGTTAAGCCCGAGAGTCTGGGCCGCCGTCGTAAATTTCGCCGAACGGGACACGGCGAGCAGGACCAGCAGGTCATCAGGATTGGCGTTCATATCTGCAATTCTGCACATACTTGGTGCCGGTTTGGCCATTGAATCGCCGCGAATGTGCAGCAATACTCAATGGAGCCATTTCAGTGCTGTGCGTCACAGCGCGTGTCACCGTGGACACTAAGGAGAATCAGATGAGCGTAAACGAACGCTCTGCAACATCGCCCGCCGCACCCGCATCCAAGGGTTCCGGGCTCAAGAAAATCGTCGCAGCATCGATGGTGGGAACCGTCGTCGAGTGGTACGAATTCTTCCTCTATGCCACCGCCGCCACCCTGGTGTTCGGCAAGTACTTCTTTCCCCCCACCGGCAACGAACTGGACGGCATCATCCAGGCATTCCTGACCTACGCCGTCGGTTTCGTGGCCCGCCCGCTGGGCGGCGTGGTCTTCGGCCAGATCGGCGACAAGCTCGGCCGCAAGCCCACCCTGCAGCTCACCATCATCATCATCGGTGTCTCCACCTTCCTGATGGGCTGCCTCCCGGGCTTCGCCACCCTCGGCTACCTGGCGCCGGCACTGCTGGTCTTCCTGCGCTTCATCCAGGGCTTCGCCCTCGGCGGCGAATGGGGCGGCGCTGTCCTGCTGGTCGCCGAGCACAGCCCCAACAAGTCCCGCGGCTTCTGGTCCAGCTGGCCCCAGGCAGCCGTACCCGTCGGCAACCTGCTGGCCACGCTGGTCCTGTTCATCATGTCCAACGTGCTTAGCTCCGCCGACTTCCTTAGCTGGGGCTGGCGCGTGGCGTTCTGGCTCTCCGCCGTGATCGTGTTCGTCGGCTACTACATCCGCACCCACGTCTCGGAGTCGCCCATCTTCCTCGAGGCCAAAGCCCAGATGGAAGAAGAGCAGTCCGTCAGCTACGGCGTCCGCGAAGTCATCCGCAAATACCCCAAGGGCATCCTGCAGGCCATGGGCCTCCGGTTCGCGGAAAACATCATGTACTACCTCGTGGTCAGCTTCGCGATCGTCTACCTGAAGAGCGTGCACAAGTACGACACCTCCTCGCTCCTGCTCGCCCTGCTGATCGCCCACGTCATCCACTTCCTGGTCATCCCGCAGGTGGGACGGCTCGTGGACAGCTGGGGCCGGAAGCCGGTCTACCTCGTCGGTGCCATCGCCGGTGCCACGTGGCCGTTCTTCGCCTTCCCGATGTTCGATACCCGCAACCCGGTGATCATCGTCCTGGCCGTCACCATCGGCCTCTGCCTGCACGCCTTCATGTATGCCGGCCAGCCGGCCCTCATGTCGGAGCTCTTCCCAACCCGGATGCGCTACGCCGGAGTCTCCCTTGGCTCGCAGGTCACCTCGATCTTCGCCGGTTCGCTGGCGCCGCTCCTGGCCACCCAGTGGCTCAAGGACACCGGCTCCTGGCTGCCGACCGCGATCTACCTGGTGGTCGCCTGCGCCATCACCACCGTGGCAGTGCTGAGCCTGAAGGAAACCAAGGGCATCGCACTGGAGGACGTGGACCGGGCCGACGCCGAACGCGAAGGCCTCCCCGTAGCGGCCATGCGCTGAGCTGCTTGAGTTGCTGAGCGGCCTGAGCCACTGGGCTGCTTGAGTTTTAGGCCGGCTCCAGCCACGCTGGAGCCGGCCGCCTCATCGAATTTTTGATATGGAAGGCAGAGTTATGGAACAGACGCTGAACGGACGCAAGGCCCTGGTCACCGGCGGAGCCGGCGGGATCGGCGCAGCCAGCGTCCGCGCCCTGGCAGCGCGCGGGGCCAAGGTGGTGATCGCGGATATGGACGAGTCCGCCGCCGCCGCGCTCGCCGACGATGTCGGCGGCACGTCCTGGGCGGTCAACCTGCTGGACGTGGAGTCCCTCGAATCGCTCAGCCTGGACTGCGACATCCTGGTCAACAACGCCGGAATCCAGCGCATCAGCCCCATCGAGGAGTTCGATCCTGCCGACTTCCGCCGCATCATCACCCTCATGCTCGAGGCGCCGTTCCTGCTGATCCGGGCTGCGCTGCCCCACATGTACGCCAACAACTTCGGCCGCGTCATCAACCTGTCCTCTGTGCACGGGCTCCGGGCCTCACCGTTCAAGAGCGCCTACGTCTCCGCCAAGCACGGACTCGAGGGCCTGAGCAAGGTAACGGCCCTCGAAGGCGGGGCGCACGGCGTCACATCCAACTGCATCAACCCCGGCTACGTCCGGACCCCGCTGGTGGAGGCGCAGATCGCCGACCAGGCCAAGGTGCACGGCATCCCGGAGTCCGAGGTGCTGGCAAAGATCATGCTGACCGAATCAGCGGTCAAGCGGCTCGTGGAACCCGAGGAAGTCGCCTCCCTGGTGACGTGGCTGGCCTCGGACGACGCCGGCATGGTCACCGGCGCCAGCTACACGATGGACGGCGGCTGGTCCGCGCGGTAGGCCCCGCCACTCAACACCAGCACGGGGTCACTTAGTGCCCATTCGGTGGGCATTGATGGGTGCTAAGACCCCGCGTTGTGCTGCTCCTGGATCAGGGTGCTAGTCCTTGTTGCCCACCAGGGCCAGAGTGCTGCCCAGCCCGATCATCATCACGCCGCCGGTGGTGCTGAGTGCGGCGATCCGGCGCGGGGAGCGGGCGAACCAGTGCCGGGCCGTTCCCGCTGCGAGGGACCAGGTACTGTCTGACACCAGGGCAATCAGCAGGAAGACCACGCCCAGGGTTCCGAGCTGGACAGGAATCGCGCCGGCGGAATAGTCCACAAACTGCGGAAGCACGGCCACGAAGAACACAATCGACTTGGGGTTGGTCGCACCCACAATGAAGCCCTCCCGCAGCACCCGCGCGGTCGAGGACGGCCCGGCGGAGGACGCCCCCGCCGTCCCGTTGCCACGGTGCCGGATTGCCTGGATTCCGAGGTAGACAAGGTAGGCGGCGCCGGCGAATTTCACCACGCTGAACAGCAGCAGGGACTGGGCCAGCACCACCCCGACGCCCAGGGCCACCGCGGCGATCTGCACCAGCTCGCCTGCCGCATTCCCCGCAACGCTCAACAGGCCGCCCCGGCGGCCCAGGGCAAGGGTCCGTCCGATCACGAACAGCACGCTGGGCCCCGGGATGGCGATCAGGACGAAGGCGGCAAGGGCAAAGGCCAGGAGGTTGGCGACTGGAACCATGCCTGATCTTAACCCCGCGGGGCCGCTCGCGGCAGGCGCGCCGGGGGATCTCCCGGCAGACCGCCCGGCAGACCGCCCGGCAGGCTGCCGGGCAGCGTGCCGGGCGGCCGTGCTACCGCCCGGCGGGGACCTGCGGCAGCTGGGCCGTTTCGTCGGTGAGTTCCGCCCGCACCCGGCCGTGGCCGCGGACCCAGAGCCGGTAGGCAACCACCAGGACGCCCAGCCACACGGCGCCCACATACAGCGCCACCCGCGTGTCCTCGAAGGCGCCAAGGATCACGATCACCAGGGCCATGAACGCGATGGTCAGCACCGAAGCGGCCGGCCACCACGGTGAGGGGAACTCCGACGCCGGGAGGCCCTTGCGGGCGATCTCGCGTTTCATGGCGACATGGGAGGCGAGGATCATGGCCCAGACCCACACAGTGGCGAAGGTCGCGATCGAGGCGATCAGCAAGAAGACATCCTCCGGGATCACGGCGTTCAGGACCACGCCCACCAGCAGGATGCCCGTCATCATCACCACGGTCATCCACGGCACCCCGTGGCGGGAAACCTTGCCGAAGCTCGCCGGGGCGTGGCCCTGCCGGGCCAGGCCGAAAAGGATCCTGCCGGCACCGAAGATATCGCTGTTGACGGCCGAGAGCGCCGCTGTGATCACCACGGCGTTGAGGATGTGGGGCGCGGCCGGGATGCCCAGGCCGCTGAAGATCTGCACGAACGGGCTGCCGTTGCTGCCAATTTCGTCCCACGGGAACAGGCTCATCAGCACGCCGAGGGTCAAGACGTAGAACAGCAGGACCCGCACGGGCACGGTGTTGACGGCCTTGGGGATTACCTTTTTGGGATCGGCGGCCTCACCGGCGGTGATGCCGAGGGTTTCCACGCCGCCAAAAGCGAACATGACCACCGCGAAGGAGGCGAGGAGCCCTTCGAACCCGTTGGGGAACAGGCCCCCGTGCTCCACGAGGTTGCCCAGCCCGGGCGCCACCGTCGCGCCGCCGGCCTGGAAGCCGAAAACGATGATCGCCGCGCCGCCCGCGATCATCGCGATGATGGCCGCCACTTTGATGATGGAGAACCAGAATTCGAGTTCGCCAAAGACCTTGACGCTGAGCAGGTTCAGGGCCGCCAGGAAGAAGATGATGGCCAGGATCCAGACCCAGCGCTCCACGCCGGGGAACCAGAACCCCATGTAGATGCTGAATGCCGTGACATCCGCGATGGCCACGATTGCCATCTCGAAGACATAGGTCCAGCCGGTCACGAACCCGGCCAGCGGGCCCAGGTAGCGGCTCGCGTACTGGCCGAAGGAGCCTGACACCGGATGCCGCACCGCCATTTCACCCAGGGCGCGCATCACCATGAAAACTGCGGCGCCACCGATCATGTAGGCAAGCAGGACGGCGGGCCCGGCCTTCTGGATGGCGGAGGCGGAGCCGTAGAACAGCCCCGTGCCGATCGCCGAGCCCAGCGCCATGAAGCGGATGTGGCGGACGTTCAGTCCCCGGCTGAGTACGGAGTCGACGGCGGCGCCGACGGCGGTGACGGCGCCCCCGGCGTTGCCGTTGCCTGCTGCGTCGGGTGCCGTCTTCGTGGCGGTTTGGGCTTGTTGCATGCGAATACCTTCTCGTCATTGGGAGGGGGATCGCTATCCAGCAGACCATGTCCGGCCGTGCTGTGATGAGGCTCACGAGGACTTCGTGTCTTTGATTTCAGACTGTGCAGTGCCACGGCACCCGCTGCACGGCACCGGCACCGGCGGCGCCGGCCGCCGTCGTCGCCGGACCCCACCGGAAGTGAGCCGAACCTCTTGACACCGCGTCAGGTTTTCCTTAGAGCTTGAAGCCGCCGCTCGACCACGTCCTCCGGTACCCGACCTTGAAGGAGAAGCACCATGAAAGCGATCGTTCAGGATGTCTACGGTTCCGTTGAGGTGCTGGAACTGCGCGACGTCGAGGTCCCCGTCCCTGGCGATGACGACGTGCTGATCCGGGTCCGGGCCGCCGGCGTGGACCAGGGCGTCTGGCACCTCATGACCGGCCTTCCGTATTTGACCCGCGTGGTGGGCTACGGGCTGAGGAAGCCGAAGACCCGCATCCGGGGACGGGCCGTGGCGGGCCTGGTGGAGGCCACGGGGCGGAACGTCGTCGGTTTTCGGGCGGGGGACGAGGTGTACGGCACCTGCGAGGGATCGTTTGCCGAGTACGTGTGCGCCAAGGAGGACCGGCTCGCGCAGAAGCCGAAGAACCTCAGCTTCGAGCAGGCCGCCGCCGTCCCGATCTCCGCTGTCACGGCCCTCCAGGCGCTGCGCGACTCCGGCAGGGTCCGGGCCGGGCAGGAGGTCCTGGTCATCGGCGCGGCCGGCGGCGTCGGGGCATACGCCGTGCAGCTCGCCAAGGCGTTCGGGGCACAGGTGACCGGGGTGTGCAGCACCGCCAAAACAGACCTGGTCCGCTCGATCGGCGCGGACCACGTCATCGACTACAAGCACGACGACTTCGCGGACGGGGCCCGGCAATTCGACCTGATTGTCGACACGGCCGGCAACCGCCCGCTCAGCGTCCTCCGGCGGGCGCTCAAGCCGAAGGGAACCCTCGCGATCGTCGGCGGGGAAGGCGGCGGACGCCTGGCTGGCGGTATTGGACGCTCGCTTGGCGCGGCAGCCCTGTCCGTGGGTGTCGGCCAGCGGCTGCTGGGCGTCATGTCCACGGAGCGCGCAGAGGACCTTCGGGTCCTGACCGGGCTCATCGAGGCGGGCGCCGTGACCCCGGTCATCGGCAAGGTCTACGCCCTGGCGGACGCACCCGCGGCCATCCGGGACCTGCGCGAGGGCAAGGTGCGGGGGAAGGCCGTCGTTACCGTGTGATCGTCTTTGGGTGTGACCGTCGTTGGGTGTGACCGTCATTTTGGTGGCCGCGACGGCTACGGCGTCCCCGCCCGGAACCGGGCGACGTACTGCCGCTGCCACGGAGTCTCCACCGTCCGGCGCCGGTACTGGCGGCGCACGTAGGACACCGCCTGGCCGGGAGGGACACCATCCAGGATGGCGATGCAGGCCAGTGCAGTGCCGGTCCTGCCGATGCCCCGCCAGCAGGCCACTTCGACGCGTTCGGCCTCGGCCCGGCGCCAGGCCTCCCGGAACGCCTCAAGGGCATCCGGATGGTCGGCCGGCAGACGAAGGTCCGGCCAGAGCACCCACCGGGACTCCCACCCCACGGGCGGCGGCTTCTTGCCCAGCAGGTACACGCCGAACTCGGGCGACGGCCCCGCCGGAACCGGGTCGTGCAGGCCGCGGCCACGGATGAGCCGGCCGGAGGGAAGGCTCATGACGCCGTCTGCGGAAGCTTCCCACGTCTGCTTCATGTTCCAGATCGTAGTCTTTCCCGCCTTGTGTTGTCCGTGGGCCGCACCTGCCGCACTCTGGCCGGCAGTCAGCGGTAGCCGGTGGCATCTGCGGCGAGTCCGGCTTCCTGGACTTCCACGAGGTATCGCCAGCAGTCCGGCTGCGAGCCGTCGGCGTCGGTGAAGCCGTACTCGCGTGCCAGGGCCCCGGAGGAATAGGAGCCGCCCGCGCGGCCTTGCACGTTGGGGTCCGCCGCGAGGGCCGCGACCGCGCGCCCGACAAACAGCGGGCTTTCCGAGATCGCCGCAAAGTGCGGTTGCGTGCCTGCCGCCTCCCGCCAGTTCGCCTCGGTGACGCCAAAGTGTTCGAGCATCATTTCGGAGCGCATCCAGCCGGGCGTGAGGGCCAGTGCCGTGCACCCGGAGGACTTCAGTTCCTCGGCCTGGCTGAACGCCAGGCGGAGCACCGCGGACTTGACGAGGTCGTAGAACACGGAGACCCGGTAGTGCCGCGCGTTGTATTCGCGCGTGCCGTCGGTCATCTCCACCACGAGGCCGCCGGGCACGCGGGCAAGGAGCGGAAGCGCGAAGTGGCTCGTTATGAGGTGGGTGTCCAGGCCAAGGTGGAGCATCTCCAAGCCGGCGTTCAGATCGTGGGCCCAGAGCGGAGTGTTCCATTCAATGAGGTCCTCCCCGCCCCAGATGTCGTTCACCAGGATGTCCAGCCGGCCCTGCTCGGCCTCGATCCGGCGCACGAGGGCTTCCACCTGGGCTGCCTCGCGGTGATCGACCCCGACGGCGATGCCCTTGCCGCCCGCGGCGCTGACGAGGCCAGCCGTTTCCTCGATCGTCTCGGGCCGGTTGTAGTCGGAGCGGTGGCGGGAGGTCGTGCGGCCGGTGCAGTACACCACCGCTCCCGCTTCGCCGAGGGCGACGGCGGTGCCGCGGCCCGCGCCGCGCGTGGCCCCGGCGACGAGCGCGACCCTGCCCGACAACGCTGAATCCATGAACTTCCCTTCCCTCCGGACTATCCCTCCGGACTATCCCTCCGGACCGTCCGGCGATGGAGCGAATGGACTGCCAAGGTACTGCCTTGACCCGTCTCCTGGCCCATCCGAACATCGAGAGCCGGGCGGCGCCAGAGGCAGAAGGCCCCTGCCCTGGCAACAGGAGCTTGTCCGGAATCCCAGACAATGGATCCCGTGCGGGACTGTCAGCGGACCGCGGTAGGGCGCATGCTTAAGTACGGGATACCGGACACCGCCCGAACCCTGAAGAAGGATCCATGCCAGCCACCAGCACCGCCGAGAGCACCGCCGCAGCGACACAGCCCGCGGCAATGCCCGTTTTCCAGCCCGCAGTTCAGCCGCCAGTTCAGCCCGCCGCTCAGGCGCCAGCTCAGCCCGCAGTTCACCCCGCTGGGCCCGAAGCGCTTGGGGCGCCTGAGGCGCCGGCTGAGTCCGCCGTCGTCGAAAAGCCTGCGCCCAAAGCCGTGCACAGGACCGCCGGGGCGAAGGTGGCGTCGAAGGTGCCGGCCGCCGAAAACACCCTGCGCATCCTGAAGCTGCTGGCTTCCAAGCGCGGCCCGATGGCGGCGTCGAACATCGCCACGGCACTGGGGCTGCCGCGCTCCAGCGTCTACCACCTGCTCGGCGTGATGGAGGCGAACGGCTTTGTCCTGCACCTGCACGAGGAGCAGCGCTACGGCCTGGGCATCAGCGCCTTCGAACTCAGCTCGGCCTATTCCCGGCAGGAGCCTCTGTCCCGGCTGGGCCGGCCAATGCTCGCCTCGCTTGTGGATGTGATTGGCGAAAGCGCCCACCTGGCCGTGCTGCACGGCCGCGACGTGCTCTACATCGTGGAGGAGCGGGCCAAGAACCGGCCGTCCCTGGTGACCGACGTCGGGGTCCGGCTGCCGAGCCACCTCACCGCGAGCGGCCGGGCGATTCTTGCCGCGCTGCCGAAGTCCCAGGTGCGGGCTCTGTACCCGAACGCGGCAGCGTTCTCGGCCCGGCACGAGACCGAGTCGCCCATCATGAAGTACTCCGCCCTGTCCTCCCACCTGGACCAGGTGCGGCAGCGCGGCTACGCCACCGAGCATGGCGAGGTGACGCCCGGGTTCGGCTCGATCGCCGCCGCCGTGACCGACCACGTGGGGTGGCCCACGGCCGCCGTCGCCGTGACCTTCCTGGAGGAGAAGCTGCCCGCGGACCAGTGGCCGGTCCTGGCCGCCCGGGTCCGGAAGGTCGCCGACGAGCTCTCGATCCGGATCCACGGCCGCCCCTCCTGACCCCACCCTCTGACCGCCACCCCAGGTTGCGCTATCACTTAGAGCTCCCATTCGCCCGTTTTAGCAACCGGAAGTGATAGCGCAACGGGGGAGAACGGGGGAGGGGGAGGGTCTGGGATCCCGGACAGCACCCCTGCGATCGGTCTGTTTCCAAGGCCGTGAAGGGGCTTTAGTTGATACAGAACCTCATTCCTCCCGATACACCCGGCACAGAAGCAAGCTGGCACAGACGCCAGCCATCCAGACACCATCCAGCACCATATCCAGCAACAAAGGAGACCCTCATGGCACCCGCCGATTTCACCACCGGTGCCCGCCCGGTCAAAGCTGCCCGCGGCACCGAGCTCACCGCCAAGAGCTGGCAGACGGAAGCCCCGCTGCGCATGCTCATGAACAACCTCGACCCCGAGGTCGCCGAACGCCCCGATGACCTGGTGGTCTACGGCGGCACCGGCCGCGCCGTCCGGTCCTGGGCCGCGTTCGACGCCATCACCCGCACCCTGGAAACCATGGAAAAGGACGAGACCCTCCTGGTCCAGTCCGGCAAGCCCGTCGGCGTCTTCCGCACCAACGAATGGGCCCCG
This sequence comes from Arthrobacter sp. 05T47, assembly GCF_056395825.1. Taxonomy (NCBI): domain Bacteria; kingdom Bacillati; phylum Actinomycetota; class Actinomycetes; order Micrococcales; family Micrococcaceae; genus Arthrobacter; species Arthrobacter sp. 05T47. The sequence goes on from NZ_JBFTKG010000003.1 coordinate 205,324, forward strand.
CGTGTGCTGCTGGCCAACTCCAACCTCGTCGGCGACTGGGCGAACTGGCCGGAATTCCGCCGGCTCGAGGCCGAGGGCCTGATGATGTACGGCCAGATGACCGCCGGGTCCTGGATCTACATCGGCACCCAGGGCATCCTGCAGGGCACCTTCGAGACCTTCGCCGCGATCGCCCGCAAGCTCACCGGGGACGAGAACGGCACGCTCGCCGGCACCCTGACCCTCACCGGCGGCTGTGGCGGCATGGGCGGCGCCCAGCCGCTCGCCGTCACCCTTAACGAGGGCGCCTGCCTGATCGTCGACGTCGACGAGACCCGCCTGCGCCGCCGCGCCGGCAAGCGCTACCTCGACGAGGTCGAAACCGACCTCGACACCGCGATCGCCAAGGTCCTGGCGGCCAAGGAAGAGCGCCGCGGCTGGTCCGTGGGCTACGTCGGCAACGCCGCCGAAGTCTTCCCCGAGATCCTGCGCCGCCACAACGCCGGCGAGCTCACGGTGGACATCGTCACGGACCAGACCTCAGCCCACGATCCCCTGAGCTACCTCCCCGAGGGCATCACTGTCGAGGAATGGCACCGCGAAGCCGCGGCGGACCCGGAAGGCTTCACCAAGAAGGCCCAGGCCTCCATGGCCAAGCACGTGCAGGCCATGGTCGAGTTCCAGGACGCCGGTGCCGAGGTCTTCGACTACGGCAACTCCATCCGCGACGAGGCCCGCATTGGCGGCTACAACCGTGCGTTTGAGTTCCCCGGCTTCGTCCCGGCCTACATCCGCCCCTTGTTCTGCGAGGGACTCGGGCCGTTCCGCTGGGTTGCCCTCTCCGGTGACCCCGAGGACATCGCCGTCACGGATGCGGCCATCAAGGAACTCTTCCCCGAGAACAAGCACCTGCACCGCTGGATCGACGCGGCGCAGGAACGGGTCGAGTTTGAAGGCCTGCCCGCCCGCATCTGCTGGCTGGGCTACGGCGAACGCGCCAAGGCCGGCCTGCTGTTCAACCAGCTCGTCAAAGAAGGCAAGGTCAAGGCGCCCATCGTCATCGGCCGCGACCACCTCGACTCCGGCTCCGTCGCCTCCCCGTACCGCGAAACCGAGGCCATGGCCGACGGCTCCGACGCGATCGCCGACTGGCCGCTGCTGAACGCCCTGCTCAACACCGCCTCCGGCGCCACCTGGGTCTCCATCCACCATGGCGGCGGCGTCGGCATCGGCCGCTCCATCCACGCAGGCCAGGTCTCCGTCGCCGACGGCACCGACCTCGCCGCGGAAAAGCTGGAGCGCCTGCTCACCAATGACCCCGGCATGGGCGTCATCCGCCACGTCGACGCCGGCTACGACCGCGCCGTCGAGGTCGCCAAGGAACGCGGCGTCCGCATCCCCATGTCCGAGTCCCGCTAACAAAGCCCGCGAAACCTCGTCGATTGCTCCGTAAGTGCCGTTTTGAGCCTTGAAAAGGGCCATTACGGAGCAATCGGCGGGGGCGCCCGGCTCAACCATCAGATTTAGGTAGATAACAATGACCATCACCACCCACTCACCGCTCACCGTCACCCTCGGCTCCAGCGGCGTGACCCCCGAGGACGTCGTCGCCGTCGCCCGCCACGACGCCCAGGTGACCATCGCCCAGGACGCCCTCGATACGGTCGCCAAAGTACGCGCCCACATCGACGACCTCGCCCACAGCGAGGTCCCGGCCTACGGCATCTCCACCGGATTCGGGGCGCTGGCCAACCGGCACATCCCCAACGCGCTGCGCACCCAGCTCCAGAAGTCCCTCATCCGCAGCCACGCTGCCGGCATGGGCCCGGCCGTGGAACGCGAAGTGGTCCGCGGCATCATGTTCCTGCGCGCCAAGACCCTCGCCTCCGGCCGCACCGGCGTCCGCCCCGTGGTCCTGCAGACCATGGTGGATGTCCTCAACGCCGGCATCACCCCGGTGGTCCGCGAATTCGGATCGCTCGGCTGCTCCGGCGACCTCGCGCCGCTCTCGCACTGCGCCCTGGTCCTCATGGGCGAAGGCGAAGCGACCGGCCCCGACGGGGAACTGTACGGCGCCAAGGGCGGCCGCACCGTCGCGGAACTCCTCGCCGAACACGGGATCGAACCCGTCACCCTCGCCGAGAAGGAGGGCCTGGCCCTGGTCAACGGCACCGAGGGCATGCTGGGCATGCTCCTGATGGCCATCGCGGACATCCGCCAGCTGCTCACGACGGCGGACATCACCGCCGCGCTCAGCGTCGAGGCGCTGCTCGGCACGGACCAGGTGTTCCTGCCCGAACTGCACGCGGCGCTCCGCCCGCACCCGGGCCAGGCCGCCTCCGCGGACAACATGCTCCGGGTCCTGTCCGACTCCCCGATCGTGGCTTCACACCGGATCAACGACACCAAGGTCCAGGACGCCTACTCGCTGCGCTGCGCACCCCAGGTGGCCGGCGCCGTCCGCGACACCGTGGACCACGCCGCCCTGGTCGCCTCCCGCGAACTGGCCGCCGCGATCGACAACCCGGTGGTCCTGCCCGACGGCCGCGTCAGCTCCAACGGCAACTTCCACGGCGCCCCGGTGGCCTACGTGCTGGACTTCCTGGCGATCGCCGTCGCGGACCTCAGCTCCATCGCGGAGCGCCGGACCGACCGGATGCTGGACCCGGCCCGCTCGCACGGGCTGCCCGCCTTCCTGGCCTCGGACCCCGGCGTCGACTCGGGCCTCATGATCGCCCAGTACACCCAGGCCGGGCTGGTCTCGGACAACAAGCGGCTGGCCGTCCCGGCGTCGGTGGACTCGATCCCGAGCTCGGCGATGCAGGAGGACCACGTCTCCATGGGCTGGCACGCGGCCCGCAAGCTCCGCCGCGCGGTGGAGAACCTGCGGCGCGTCCTGGCGGTCGAACTGGTCACTTCGGCGCGGGCACTGGACATCCGCACCCAGCTCTCCGACGGCGAACTGACGCCGGGTCCCGCGGGCGCGGCAGTGATCGCGGCGCTGCGCGAGGTCGTCGACGGTCCGGGCACCGACAGGTTCCTGTCGCCGGAACTGGAGGCGGCGGACGCCCTGGTGGCGTCGGGCAAGGTCCGGGCGGCGGCCGAATCCGCCGTCGGAAATCTGGCCTGATAAGAAACAAAGTGCACGGCAGCTGAACAATTCCCGGCGTCCCCGAAATCTTTGGCGACACGGAAGGCGGGGGCCCGGGAACTGTAGTACAAATGGAAAGTCACACCAATGAAGTTGTGGCAAAGAACACATACAAAGGGGTAAAAGTTCTATGAAAGCACGCGGCACGGTTCTGTCCAGGCGCCTTGCATCCGCAGCGACGGTTTCCGACTGGAGCGGCCTCCGGGTCGGCGAACGGGTCGAAATCGTCAAGCACGCTCAGGTCATTGCGGCCGGCGAGGTCGAAGAAGTCTCACTGAGCGGAAATGTGCTCTGGCTGGTCCCCGCGGGGCCGTCCGAGACGCAGCTTTTCCTGCAGTCCGACGGCGTGCAGGTGCGCCGGGCGTAGCTTCAACACTTCAGCTTCAACACTTCAGCTTCAAAACTGCAGCAGGGAACCGGGGCTCGTTCGCCGTTCCGCACCAGGTGGTGCGGTCAGGCGAGTGGGCCCCGGTTTTCTCTGTGGGGCCTGCCTAGCGGCTGACCACGGCCCGCAGGGACAGGGAATGGGCCAGCAACCCCAGACGTGACGGCGGGATTCGAACCCGCGTGCGCTGCTTTGCAGGCAGCTCCCTGGCCGCTCGGGTACGCCACGTACATCGAGAGTAGGCAGGCCAAGGGGTCCACTCCAAGATTGGTTTCGCCCGGTTGCCCGCCATTGAGAACTGTGACCTTCCGCGACACCCGGCCGACCACGCTGGGCCGGACGCCGGCCGGCACCGGGCCGGTGCCTCCGGACCCCTGCGGGCCTAGCTCAGCAGCGTATTGACCAGCCGGGCGGCCACCTTGGCGGTGCGGCCGTCGATATCGAACTCCGGGTTCAGTTCAGCGATATCCAGGTGCAGGAGCTTCCCGCTCGCGGCCACCTGCCGGCACACGGCGCTGATCACCGGCAGCGGCACACCGTAGGCCGCCGGGGCGCTGACACCGGGGGCCACCGAGGCCGGCAGCACGTCCAGGTCGATGGTCAGGTACAGCGCGTCCACTTGCGCCAGGAACTCCGCGACAAACGTCTGTGCGGCCTCCGCCGAGCAGTCCTCGTCCAGCAGGTAGTCGACGCCGAGCTCCTCCGCCGTTCCGAACAGCGCCCGGGTGTTGTTCGGCTCGGAAATTCCGACGACGGCGTACCGCAGTTCGCGGCCGGCCGCGGCTTCCGCCCGGGCCATCTGGAGGAACGGCGTGCCGGAGCTGGGCACGGCTTCGTCGCGGAGGTCGAAGTGCGCGTCGAGGTTCAGCACCCCGACCGTGAGGCCTTCCCGGACTGCGGCGGACCCGGCCACGCCGAGGTAGCTCGCAAAGGCGGTCTCGTGCCCGCCGCCCAGCACCACGGGGAGCCTGCCGGCGTCCAGCAGCCTGGTGATGGCCAGCCCGGCACGTGCCTGGCCAGCCTCCAGCGCGTCGCCGGCCACGGTGACGTCACCGGCGTCGAGCACGTCCCGGGACAGGTGGAAGGCCAGCGGGCCGAGCGCGGCGCGGATGGCGGCGGGGGCGGACGCGGCGCCGGTCCGGCCCTTGTTGCGCCGCACGCCGGCGTCGCTGCCGAAGCCGAGGATGACTGCAGGCCGCCGGCCTGTGCCGGCCGCCGCCGGATCCGCCGGGGGAGTGAGCGTTGGGGGAGTGAAGGGTGTGACGGCCTGCCACCAGCGCCGGTGCTCGTCGCCGTCGCCGTCGAACCGGCCCGTCCAGGGCTGCGGCGGGACATCAACGGGGAGCGCGGGAGAAACCATGCCCCTAGCTCACCGCAGCCCGGGCCGGAAAACCAGCGGCGCCGCCGTCGGGCTGTCCGGAATCCCGGAAACTGCCCTTAAACGCCGCCGAGGGGGCCCATGCCCGCAGGGTTCCCTGACCGAGCTTGCGAGGTTAGGGCGCGGGTGGGGAGGCACTTCGCGGCAGTGTTTTCGATAAACGTCGAAAACGTTGCGCGCGAAGTGCCATCTCGGCGGGCGGAGGGGGCTGGCCGGCGAACGGACCCTAGTGGATGCCGAGGGCCGCCTCGATGGGACCGATCGCGAAGAATAGCAGGAACGCGCCCGCGACAGCCCACATGAGCGGGTGCACCTCGCGGGCCCGGCCCTGGAACAGGCGGATCAGCACGAAGGAGATGAAGCCCGCGCCCAGGCCGTTGGCGATCGAGTACGTGAACGGCATGAGGGTGAATGTCAGGAAGGCCGGGATCGCGATGCCCCAGTCCTGCCAGTCGATCTTGCCCACCTGGGAGACCATCATGAAGCCGACGATCACGAGCGCGGGGGCCACGGCCTCGAACGGCACGAGGTTGATCAGCGGGGTGAAGAACATGGCCACGAGGAACAGCAGGCCGGTCACGACAGAGGCCAGGCCGGTGCGGGCGCCTTCGCCGATGCCGGCGCCGGATTCGACGTAGATCTGGTTCGAGGACACGGAGGCTCCGCCGCCGATGATCGCGCCCAGGGCGTCGACCTGCAGTACACGGTCGACGTTGGGGATGTTGCCGTCCTTGTCGATGGTGCCGGCCTCGGTGGCCAGGCCCACCATGGTGCCCATGGCATCGAAGAAGATGCTGAGCAGGATTACGAACGCCAGCAGGGTCGCCGCGACGAAGCCGAGGTGCTCAAAGGCGCCAAACGGGTTGGCCTGGCCGAGCAGGGACAGGTCCGGGGCCGCCCATTCGGAGAATTTCGGCGCCACCAGGGACCAGCCCTGCGGGTTGTGGTTCGTGCCGTCAAAGCTGGGGCCGATGTGCAGGGTGGCTTCCAGGATCACGGACAGGATGGTCGAGGCGACGATGCCGATCAGGATTGCGCCCTTGACCTTGCGGACCACCAGCGCGATGGTCAGGACCAGGCCGAAGACGAACACGAAAGTGGGCCAGCCCAGGAGCTTGCCGTCGAAGCCCAGGCCGACCGGGACGGTGGTGCCGGCGACATCCGGGATGCGCCGCACGAAGCCCGCGTTGACGAGCCCGATCAGGGCGATGAAGAGGCCGATTCCGACCACGATCGCGGTCTTGAGCCCCTCGGGGACGGCCTTGAACACGGCGGTCCGGAAACCGGTGAGGACCAGGATCAGCATGGTGACGCCCGAGAGCATCACGAGGCCCATCATGTCCGGCCAGGACAGTCCGGGGTTCGTGGCCACGGTGACGGCGACGAACGCGTTGACGCCGAGCCCGGTGGCCATGGCGAAGGGATGCTTGGCCCACGCGCCCATGAGGATGGTGAGGATGCCTGCCACGAAGGCGGTGACGGCGGCGACAGCGGGGAAGCCCAGCGTTGCGCCCGTGGAGTCGGGCCCGGAGAGGATCAGCGGATTCAGCACCACGATGTAGCTCATGGCGAAGAACGTGGCGAACCCTCCGCGGATCTCGCGCGAGAAGTTCGACCCCCGTTCGGAGATCTTGAAATACCGGTCGAGTGCGGAGCCCTGCTTGAGCATTAGGTCTTGCATTAGTCCTCCGGGGGTGATGGGTGTTGCCTTAATCCTATTTGGAGCCCAACGGCCAACCCGGCGTTTTCGCCTAGTCTGTAAGGAAGCCAACACTAGGAGTAGCCTGCCCATGCGCCGTTTCCGCCAGCTTCGCAGTGCCCTGCTGGGCGCCGTCGTCCTCATGGCCGTCCTGTTGGGAGCAGTGAGCCCGGCGTCGGCGCACGACACCCTGGAGTCCTCCAGCCCGGCCGACGGAGCAACCCTAGCGGCGCCGCCGGAGCAGGTCGCGGTCACGTTCAACCACAATCCGCTGGCCCTGGGCTCGCAGATCCTGGTCAACGACGCCACGGGCGCCAACTGGGCGGACGGCCCGGTGGAGATCGTGGACAACGTCGCCGCGCAGAAGCTGAAGTCCGGCGCCCCGGCCGGGAAATACACCGTGCACTGGCGGGTCGCCAGTTCCGACGGCCACCCGATCGAGGGCAGCTTCACCTTCACCGCGACGGCGGCTGCGTCCAGTACGACGACGGCGGCCGCGGTCCCCACGATGGGAACCGCCCAGCCGGGCACCACGCCGGCGGCCGCCCCGGCGCCGGCCGGTTCACAGCCGTTCCCGTGGAGCGTCATGGTCTTCGTTGCCGTCGCGGTCGGCATCCTGGTGGCCCTGGGCCTGATGGCCAAGCGCCGGCTCACGCCGGGCAACGGCAGCGACGCAAGCGACACCGAGGTCTGACCCCGCGTTGGGGTAGGAAGCTGGAGTCAGGCCGGGGCCGCCAGGGCGAAGCCGCCCGGCAGCAGCGTGGGGACGCCGTGCGGGTGGACCTTGGCTGAGATCGCCTGGCCCACCACTTTGGCCTGGCGCAGGACTTCCTTGGGCGTGGGGGTAATGAGCTCACCAACCCCCACGAGGTACATCCCCAGGGCATGCATCGCGGCCATGAGGTTCGCCCCGGCGGCCATGCCCAGGTCCGAGAGCATGCGGCGCAGCTGGCTGTGCGCGCAGCGGGTCAGGACAAGGTGATCGGCCAGCAGGACGCCGCCCGGGGTCTGGACGGCCCATTTCTCGGTGGGTGCCCCGTCCGTGCCGGCCTCAAGCAGGTCCAGCTGCAGGGCCCGGATGTTGTTCCGCACGTCGAGCTTGTGGCTTGCGGCGTAGTTCCGAAGATGCCGCAGGATTTCATTGCGCTCCCGCAGGCTGGCGGCGTCCGCCGCGTCGCAGCGCTGGAGCGAGGAGGTGTTGGCGGGGTGGCCCGCACCCAGGAGGTCGAGACCGTCCACAATGATGGACGCGACACCGCGGCGCTGGAGCTCGCTGGCCACGGCCAGGCCAGAGAGCCCCGTCCCGATGACCACGGCGGTGGTCCGCTCAATCCCGCCGTACAAAGGCATGCTCGACACTGCAGGGTCCCTCCTCGAAATGGTGCCAGTCGCGGGGAAAACCCCGGACGCCAACCCAGGCCTGGTCAGGCAGCCTCAGCGGCTGCGTTCTGAAATACCAGTCTCGGTTCAGCAGTGCCTCGAAGGATACCTAAGATTCCCGCCCGTGGATAGAGGAGGTAGGACATTGGCCGTGGTGCCGAATTTCTGGGGTTTTCGGGCCCTGAATCCCGTCGAAACCGTCCCGAAAGCCCGGGATTCCCGGCCGCTGAACGGCGTGTTAACTCTGCGTAAATCCTTTTGCCGCCGCCCGGCGGGGACGCCCGGGGGCCGTCTTGAATGTTGGCAATTAACCGAGAATAGTGAGAAAAATCAGGGGTTCTAGCGCACAAATTCCGGGCCGCCTCGCCGGTGGACGCCGGGCGCCGGTACTTCTGGCAGAATAGCCGAAACATCAGGCAAGTATCGCGAGGAGGCGGACCCAATGGGCCGTGAACAGGTGCATCCGGACCCGGCATGGGAGGCCGGCGGCGAACCGGCGCCTCCCCGGGGAATCGTCGTGGGAGTGGATGGCTCGGACCACAGCCACTGCGCCCTCGTGTGGGCAGCCCGCGAGGCAGAGCGCCGCCGCCGCCCGCTGCACATAGTGACCGCCTACTCGGTTCCGATTTTCGCCGCTTCCGGGCTCGACGGCGGCTACGCCACCGTGGACGACTCCGTGATCCGGGAGGGCGCCGAAGCCATTCTCAAGCACGCCCTGGACAAAATCGCCGGCTACAACATCGACGTCGACGCGTCCGTCGAAAACGGGGACGCCTCAGGTGTGCTGCTGGAAATCAGCGAAACCGCCGAGCTGCTGGTCTTCGGAACCCGCGGCCGCGGCGGCTTTGTGGGCCGGCTGCTCGGTTCCGTCAGCAGCGCCCTGCCTGCCCACGCCAAGTGCCCCACGGTGACTGTGCCACTGATCTGCGCGGACCGGCTCGGCGAAACCACTGACGACAAACACGTCCTGGCCGAACGCGCGAAATCCGGCCGCCAGCCGGTCGAAAACGTTGTGGTGGTCGGCGTCGACGGTTCCGAACAGGCCCGGGTCGCAGTGCTGGAAGCGGCAGCCCAGACCGAACGGCTCGGGGCCCGGCTGCGGGTCGTGTGCGCCGTGCCGCAGTACACCGGCTCGCTGGCCTGGGTGCCCACGCCGATGGACCGCGACGCCCTGTTCGCCGACATCAAGGTCCAGCTCGACGCCGGCGTGGCCTGGCTGCGGAGCCACTTCCCCGCGCTGCAGGTGGAGACTCAGCTCGTGGACGGCTCTCCGGTCGACATCCTGGTCGAAGCCAGCCGGCACGTGGAGCTCGTGGTGGTCGGCACGCGCGGGCGCGGAGGCTTCGCCGGAATGCTGCTCGGATCCACGTCCGACGGCGTCCTCCACCACGCCAAGGGGCCGGTCATGGTGGTGCCGGACCGCGACGACCCGCGGCTGGCTGACAGAGCCAGCTTCGGCCCGATGCTCGGCGACTCCTAGGTCCCGGGCCCAGATCCGGCGTCGGAAGGACGGTTTGCAGATGGAGCACCGCGAGACGCCGGATCCGGGCGAGGTCGGCCCGGTCCTGGCCTTGGAGCGCCTGAGGCAGGACATGCTGGCCCAGGCCGGCGGCAAGGCGGCCAACCTGGGCGAGCTGACGCGGGCCGGACTCCCGGTTCCCCCCGGCTTCTGCCTGACCACCCGCGCGTACCTGGACGCCACGGCCTCCCCGGCGCTGGCCGACGTGCACCGCGCCCTCGCCGCGACGGCCCCCGATGACCTGGCGGGGCTGGCCGCACTCGCCGCGAAGGCCCGCGCGCTGGTGCTCGACGCCGACGTCCCCGCCGGCATCGACGCCGCCGTCCGTACCGCTTATGCCGCGCTGGGCACGGACACTCCGGTCGCGGTGCGGTCCTCCGCGACCGCCGAAGACCTGCCCTTTGCCAGTTTCGCCGGCCAGCAGGACACCTACCTGAACGTCGTCGGCGCGGACGCCGTACTGGCCGCCGTCCGCCAATGCTGGGCCTCCCTGTGGACGGACCGCGCCGTGACCTACCGGGCAGTGCAGGGGATCGATCCGTCCGCGGTGTCCCTCGCCGTCGTCGTCCAGCGCATGGTGGACGCGGCCGTGGCCGGAGTGCTGTTCACGGCCAACCCCGTGACCGGCCGGCGGCACGAGGCCGTCATCGACGCCAGCCCGGGGCTGGGGGAGGCCGTGGTCTCCGGGGCCGTCAACCCGGACCACTTTGTGCTCGACGGCGCCACCGGGCGGATCCTCGAGCGGCGGATAGGCGACAAGGGCCTGCTCATTCGCCCCCTGCCTGGGGGCGGCACCGAGCGTGTGGCACAACCCGACGCCGGATCGGTGCCCAGCCTGGACGATACCCAACTGGCGGCGCTGGAGCTCTTGGGCCGCCGCGCGGAACTGCACTTTGGCTCGCCGCAGGACCTCGAATGGGCCATCGGCCAGGACGGCGCCGTGTGGCTGACCCAGTCCAGGCCCATCACAACGCTCTATCCGATGCTGGACAAGCAGCCGTCCGGGCCCGGACCGCGGGTCTATCTGTGCTTCAGCCTCGCCCAGGGACTGACCCGGCCGCTGACGCCGATGGGTCTCGCCGGCATCCGGCTGATCGCCTCCTCCGTCGCGGAGGCGGCGCATTTCCCGGTGCCGGCGCGCCGGGAGGGGCCGGCTCCGTACCGCGAGGCCGGACAGCGCATCTTCTTCGACCTCACGCCCGTGGTCCGCAGCAGGGCCGGCCGGGCCATCGTCCCCCGGGTTTTCGACGTCATGGAGGCCCGCTCCGCGGCCGTGCTCCGCAACCTCTTCGCCGACCCCAGGTTCTCCGTCACCATCAAATCGCCCTGGCCGCTCCTGCGCCACGTCGCCCCGGTGGCGGCGCGGGCCAGAGTTCCGGAGACCCTGGTCCGCGCCCTCATCCGGCCCGAGGAGGCGCTGCGCCGGGCTGACCGGGTGGGCGAAGAACTCAGGGCCGCACTCGAGGTCCCGGCCGGCGCCACCGCCACGCAGCGCCTGGACCACGTGGAGCGGATCCTCAGCCGGAGCGTCTTTCGCGTGGTCCCCGCCGTCCTGCCGCTGCCCGCCCTGGGGTTCGCCCTGCTCGCGGCGGCCGGAAGACTCGCGGGGAGCCCGGGGAACGGGGCGCTGCAGGAGGTCCTGCGGGGCCTGCCCAACAACGTGACCACTGAAATGGACCTGGACCTCTGGTCGCTGGCCACGGCCATCCGGACGGACCCGGCGTCGGCGGCCGTGTTCGAGGAGGCCGAGCTGCACGAGATAGCCCGGCGTCACCGGGCAGCGGAGCTTCCCGGGGTCGTGCAGTCCGGGCTGGCGGACTTCCTGGGCCGGTACGGCCACCGCGCCGTGGCCGAGATCGACGTCGGCATGCCCCGCTGGTCTGACGACCCGACCCACATCCTCGGGGTCCTGGCCAACTATCTGCGCATGGACGATCCCGTGCTCGCCCCGGACCGGCAGTTCGCCAAAGCGGCTCGCGATGCCGAAGCGCAAGTGGGGCGGCTCGTGGCAGCGGCGGGGCAGCGCAGCCGCCTTCGTGGAGCACTTGCGAAGGCCGCGCTGCGGCGGACCCGGATGTTCGCCGGGCTGCGTGAACTGCCAAAGTTCTATCTCGTGGAAGCCCTGGGCGCCGTCCGGCAGCAGCTTGCGGCCGTCGGGGCCGAACTCGCCGCGGCGGGGGCCATCGATGCGGCGGACGATGTTTTCTTCCTTGACCTGACCGAGGCCCACGTGGGGCTGCGCGGCGCCATGCTGCAGGGTCTCGTGGCACAGCGCCGGGAGGCCTACGGGGCTGAACTTGGCCGGCGGCACATTCCCCGCGTGCTGCTCTCGGACGGCACCGAGCCCGAAGCGGTGCAGACCGGCGGCCGTGGCCCGGCGGACGCGGACGGTTCGGCAGGACGGCTCGCCGGGACGCCGGCCTCGGCCGGCATCGTCACGGCCCGGGCCCGGGTGATCCTGGACCCCCAGGGCGCGCACCTGGAGCCCGGCGAGATCCTCGTGGCTCCGTCCACGGATCCCGGCTGGACGCCGCTGTTCCTGACGGCCGGTGGCCTGGTGATGGAAATGGGCGGCCCCAACTCCCACGGCGCCGTCGTCGCCCGGGAATACGGGATCCCCGCGGTGGTGGGGGTTCCCGACGCAACCGCGCTGATCGCCACCGGCCACAACATCACGGTCGACGGCGCCGCCGGCACCGTTACGCCGGAAAGCTGACCCCGGAATGATGGAGCCGTAATGAAGGCGACGGGGCGGCCCGCCGGATCGCTACAGTGGGGCCATGAGCGAAGTGCGCGGTTCCGAGGGTAAGGATCCCGGAGCCACCGGACGTCCCGCCGCGGGCAGCCCGGAACCTGATGCCCGGCCGCCCGAAAACCCCGGTGCCGCGCCCGGACCGGCCGCGCCCGGACCTGGCGCTCCCGGATCGGGCACTCCCGTCGCCGCCGGGGCGGAAGAGCGGGACGCGTGGCTGCCGGCGTGGCTTGTGCAGCGTCCGCTCACGGCCGGGTGGGCCTGGACCGGGGCCTGGGCGGTACTGATCGTGGCCGATGAATTCCTGGATCTGGCCGGCTGGTCCTGGTACGTGCTGGTCGGCATGGCCGCGCTGCCCACTCTGCTGGCGAGCCTGGCCCTGCTGCACGCCACCCCTCGCCGGTACCTGAAGCCGAGCAGGGACACGGTCCTGGGCCACTTCTTTGTCCGCTTCCTGGCCCTGATCGCCGCCTTCCTCGTGTGGGGCGTATCCATTGTCATGAGCGCCTCGATCTCAACAACAGTCCAGTCGCTCGTTGGCGAGTCCGAACGCGAGGTCACGGCGGTGGGCTTCAACCTGCTGCTGGCCGGGATCCCGCTGGTGGTCTCCGTGCTGTGGCTGGCCTTCATCATCCGCTGCGCCTGGTTCCTGCGGCGCCTCCGGGGCTGGAAACAGACGCCGGAACTGGGGACCGTGCCCAAGAAGTTCCTGCGGGACAGGCCGCGGCTGAAACGGGTGGTGGTGGGCCTCGCCCATCCCGGCCTGCTGCTCGTGGCGGGCCTGGGCACCTCGGTGCTCGCGCTGGTGCTGGGCGCCGTGGAACTGACCATCAATGTGCTGAAGTAGGCCAACCGGGCCGGCCGGGCCAGGCGTACTGTTGACCTATGAGCTGCACTGAAGCGAGCACCCCTCAGGCACGCATTTTTCAGACACGGATATTTGGCCCATCTCTTCCTGGGGCGCGGTCACTATGACGCGCACATGGCTGCGCTGGCTGCCCGCCGTCGCCGTGCCGGCCGTGATAGCCGCCGGCGCCCTGGCCGGATCCCTGCCCGCCAGCGCCGGGGATCCGCTGCCGTCCAAGACACCGGAGCAAGTGCTGCAGCTGATCGCCCAGCACCGCGAACCGGCCCTCTCCGGAACACTCGAACAGTCCTCCGAGCTCGGTCTTCCGGAGCTGCCCAAGACCGGTGCCGGCACGGACTCTTCCAGCACCGCCTGGCTGGAACTGCTGACAGGTCCGCACACCGCACGGGTCTACCGAGACGGCCCGGACAACGCCCGCATCCAGATCATGGACCGGCTGGCCGAACGCAACGCCGTCCGCCACGGCAACGACGTGTGGTTCTACAATTCCAAGGACAACACCGCCTCCCACCTCCAGATCCCCGCTGACGCCGCCAGCCACACCGGCCGCCATGACGCCGGCAAGGAGGCCACGGCCACGCCCGACGAGCTCGCCGCGATGCTGCTGGCCAAGATCGATCCCAGCACGGACGTGACGGTGGGCGCCGACGTCCAGGTGGCAGGCCGGCCCGCCTACAACCTGGTGCTCACGCCGAAGACCGAAGCCACCTTGGTCGCGTCCATCGCGGTAGCCGTTGACGGCCAGACCGGGCTGCCGCTGGGCGTCGAAGTCAAGGCGCGCGGACAGTCCGAGCCGGCCTTCCGCGTCGCCTACACGAGCCTGGCCCTCGGCGCACCGGACGCGTCGGTCTTCACCTTCAGTCCGCCGCCCGGCGCCACCGTCAAGGAGATCCAGGTACCGCAGCACAAGCACGGTAACGACGCCGCGAACGCCACACCGCCGGCCGCCAAGGACAGCGCGGGCAAGCCCGCCGTCACCGGCTCCGGCTGGGACTCGATCGTGGAGTTCCCGGCGGGAACGGCAAGTCCGGCGTCGGACGCCACGGCCCTGCTCCAGCAGGCCACTGTTCCGGTCCAGGGCGGCAGGCTCCTGTCCACCGCGCTGGTGAACGTGTTGGTGCTCGACGACGGCCGGGTCTTCGCCGGCTCCGTCCCGCCGGAGCGGCTCCAGGCCGCCGCAGCGCAGAAGTGATTGCGGGCGCGGCATCGGGCCGCCATCCAGTGACGGCCGCGTGAGCGCCGCCGGGCCGGGTGCGGCGCCGGATGTCGAACCGGGTGCAGCGCCGGATGTCGAACCCGGTATCGAGCTGAGTATCGAGACCAGAGGCCTGACCAAACGGTTCGGCCAGCAATTGGCGGTCGACGGCGTCGATCTGGTCGTGCCGAAAGGCGCGGTCTTCGGCTTCCTGGGCCCGAACGGCTCGGGGAAGACCACCACCATCAGGCTCCTGCTCGGACTTGCCACGGCCACCGGCGGCTCCATGCGTGTCCTGGGCAAAGAGATGCCGAGAAAGCTGGATGACGTGCTTCCGCGGGTCGGAGCGCTCGTCGAGGGGCCGGCGTTCTACCCATTCCTCTCCGGCGCCGCCAACCTGCACCGGATGGACGCCGCGGATCCCTACGGTGCGGCCGCTACCCGGCGCGCCCGGGTCCACTCAGCCCTGGAACGGGTGGGCTTGACCCACGCCGCGGACAAGCTGGTCCGGGCCTACTCGCTGGGCATGAAGCAGCGCCTCGGGATCGCCAACGCCCTGCTGGCCCCGCGGGAGCTCCTGGTGCTCGACGAGCCCACCAACGGACTGGATCCCCAGGGCACCCGGGAGGTGCGGAACCTGGTGCGATCGCTTGCCGCGGACGGCGCCACGGTGTTCGTCTCCAGCCACTTGCTGGCCGAAGTGGAACAGATCTGCACGCATGCGGCCATCATGAGTGCCGGCCGGCTCGTGGCGCAGGGAACCCTGGCGGAACTGCGCGGGGCGGGCCAGGCAAGGATCCGCGTGCTGACGCCGGACCCCGGTACCGCGGTGCAGGTGCTGGCCGGCCTGGGCCTGGCCGCGACGATGACCCCCGACGGCGGCACTGCTGATGCAGGCGGCCCGGACGGCCGCGGCGGCCCGGGACGGGACGCTGTCCTGTTCGCGTCGCTGGTGGGGGCTCCGCCAGCCGGGCCGGACGGCGCGGGGCCTGGCCGGGACGTGGCACCGGAAGCCGTCGTTGCTGCCCTTGTGGCGGCGGGGGTCCGGGTCCGCGGCTTCGCGACCGAACAGGCCAGCCTCGAGGACCGCTTTGTGGCGTTGACGGGGGAGGGGTTCGACGTTGTCCAGTAGCAGCTCACCTTTGCACGATCCATCGGACGCACCCCCGGGCGGCGCGTCAGCCCGGCGCGGGTCCCAGACCGCCGGGCTGCTGGCGTCCGAGATCGGCGTGCTGTTCCGCCGCCGCAGGACCTGGGCCATGTTGTGTGCGCTGGCGGCGATCCCGGTCCTGATCGCCGTGGCCGTGCGTGTCTCCTCGGCCGTGCCGCCGGGCCGCGGGCCTGCCTTCCTGGACCGGATCGCCCAAAACGGCCTGTTCGTCGGCGTCACCGCCATGGTGGTCTCCGTTCCGCTGTTCCTGCCGCTCACCGTCGGCGTGGTGGCCGGTGACACGATCGCCGGCGAGGCCGGGCAGGGAACCCTGCGGTACCTGCTCGTGGCTCCGGCCGGGCGGATCCGGCTGTTGATCGTCAAATATGCCGGCACGGCCCTGTTCGTCGTCGTGGCGCCGCTCGTGGTGGCCCTGACGGGGGCGGGAATCGGCGCCGCGCTTTTCCCGGTGGGGCCGGTGACCCTGCTTTCCGGCGACACTATCGGCACCGGCGAGGCCATGATCAGGCTCCTGCTGATCGCCGCCTATCTGGCGGTATCGCTGCTCGGGTTGTCGGCGATCGGCCTGTTCATCTCCACCCTGACCGACGTTCCGGTGGGGGCCATGGCGGCCACCGTAGTGCTCTCAGTCGTCGCGCAGGTCCTGGACGCGCTGCCGCAGCTGGACTGGCTGCACCCGTGGCTGTTCAGCCATTACTGGCTGGACTTTGGCGATCTCCTCCGGCAGCCCGTTTCCTGGGACTCCTTTGCCGTCAACGCCCTCCTGCAGGGCGGCTATGTCGCCGTGTTCGGGGCGCTGGCCTACGGCAGGTTCATCACCAAGGACGTGCTCTCCTAGTCTCCGAAGAGAACGGCCACGGGCCGAGCTTTAGGAACGGCGCGCCGGGGACGGGGCTCAGTAGCGGGCCACGTAGCCGTAGAGCTGCATCCCTGACATGGCGGCAACATCGGTCACCGTAATGCCGGCGTCGGGATTGAGGGCCTGGACCACGCGGCCGCCGCCCAGGTAGATGGCCACATGGTAGAAGCCCGGTGCCGAACCCCAGACCAGCAGGTCGCCGGGGCGCGCCTGCGAGAGCGGGACGTGGACGGGGGCCTGGGCAAACTGCTGGGATGCGGTGCGGGGCAGGTACTTGCCGGCGGCGGCAAACGCGTTCTGCACCAGGCCTGAGCAGTCAAAGCCATAGGCTCCGGTTCCGCCGTACTGGTAGAAGAACGGCGATCCGGTCTTGCCGAGTGCGACTGAAATGGCGGTCTGGTTTGACCCGCCGGAAATCGGCGCGGGAACGGGAACCGGCGCGGGGACGGGAATGGGCGCAGGAACCGGAACCTGAATCGGGACAGGAGCAGGAGCAGGAGCCGGAGCAGGCGCAGGAGCGGGATCCGGCGCGGCGACGGGTGCCGGTTCGGGAGCGGGCGCCGGTGCTGCCGGCTGCTGCGCGGCCGAATCGTCACGCCCCGGTGATGCAGGAGCAGGCTCCGGGCCCGTGGCGGGCTGCGGCGCGGCGGCGGCCGCAGCGGTCAGCGCCGCCAGCCGGTCCTGCTGACGTTGACGGTCCAGGGCATCCACGCGGGCCGATTCCAGTGCCGCGGTGGTGTTTTTCAGGGTTGCCAGCTGGTCCACGAGCGCGCTCCGCTGGGCTTTGGCATCAGCCACGGCCTGGCGCTGGGCCGCGGTGGCGCGGTCGGCATCGGTCTTGCGCGCTTCCGCCATCGTGGCAGCTTCATCGGCGGCACGGTTGGCGTCCGCCGCTGCTTCGGTCAGCGACTTTGCGGCGGAGGCCGCGGTTTCTGCCGACTGGAAAGCCCGCGCGCGTCCGGCCGTCACGGCTTCGAGGGTCGCGGCGTCTTCGAGCGCATGCCCGGTGCCGCTGACAAAGCTGCTGAGGGCAGGATTCAGGCCGCCGTTGCGGTACAGATCGCCGGCCAGCTGGCCCACCTGCTTGCGGGTCTTGGCCTGGTCCGCCTCGGCGGCGGCAGCCCTGGCGGCCGCCACAGCCGCCGCGTCACGGCGCGTGGCCAGCTCCACGAGGGCCTCGCCATACGCGTTGTTCGCCTGCAGGGACGCGGCGAGGCTGGCTTCCTGGCCGGCCGACGCATCGGCCAGAAGCCCATCGATCCTGGTGACCTCCGCCGCCGTCGCGCTTTCACTGGATTTGGCCGCTGCGATCTCTTCCGGCGAGGGGATCTCCGGCGACGCCGGAACGCGGACTGCGGCCGCCAGCGGCGCGGAAGCAAGCGGTGCGGCCTTTGCCGGGAGCGCGAGCGTTCCAAGAAGGACGACGGCGGTGCAGAGCACAGCAGTCTTGCGACCGGATCCGATCCAGCTCATGGGCAAACCTCGAAGTCTCAGGCTGGAATGAGCGAGGTCGGAATTTGACACATGAAAAGCCCCTCTGCGGATCACCCAGCAGGCATGAGGCTACGTGCCAAAGACCACTTTGGCAACACGAGTCACATTAATAACATAAACAACACTGGTGTCATTTGGCCACGTCCGCGCGGGGTGTGTCTCGCGAGCGGCGCAGTGAAGTCTCCGCAGCCGGCCCCCGCAGATCGGCGCCGCCGCTCAGGCGTGCTGGTGGGCCTCGTGTTCCGAGTGGGTGGCCGGCTCGAGCTGGAAGGTGCAGTGCTCGGTGTCGAAATGGGAGCCCAGGCAGGTGGTGAGTTTGTCCAGGACCCGGTCGGCGCCGCGGGCTCCGAGGGCCGCATCCTCCACCACCACGTGCGCGGAGAACACGGGGACGCCCGAGGTGATGGTCCAGATGTGGATGTCGTGGACGGACACCACGCCGTCCACCGCGAGGATGTGCTCGCGGATCATCTGGACGTCCACGCCCTTGGGGGTGGCCTCGAGGAGCACGTCCACCACGTCGCGCAGCAGGTGCCAGGCCCTGGGCAGGATCATCAGGGCGATGAGGATCGACGCAATGGTGTCGGCCGCCTGGAACCCGGTGACCATGATGACCACCGCGGCCACGATGACGGCAAAGGAGCCCAGCAGATCGCCCAGGACCTCCAGGTAGGCGCCGCGGACGTTCAGGCTTTCCTTCTGGGCGCCGCGCAGGATCAGCAGGGACACCAGGTTGGCGACGGCGCCGAGGACCGCCGCGGCGAGCATGATGTCGGTGTGGACCTCCGGGGTGGAGCCGAGCCGGCGGATGGCTTCGGTGAAAATGACCACGGAGATGACGATCAGGACCAGGGCGTTTGCCAGCGCCGCCAGGACTTCTGCGCGCTGGTAGCCGTAGGTGCGCTGGTCGCTGGCCGGCCGGGCGGCGATCCACGCGGCCAGCAGGGCGATGAAGACGCCGGCGGCGTCGGAGAGCATGTGCCCGGCGTCGGCGAGCAGGGCCAGGGATCCCGAGACCACCGCGCCAATCGCCTGCACGAGCACCACGGCCAGCGTGATGGCCAGGACGGCGACCAGACGCTTCCGGTGTTTTGCTGTGCCAGTGCCAGAGGCGGAGATGCCGTGCGAGTGGCTGTGGTCGTGTCCCATGCCTACAAGGCTATCCCCAGCCGAGCTCGTGCAGGCGCGCGTCGCTGATGCCGAAGTGGTGGGCGATCTCGTGCACCACGGTGACGGTGACTTCCTCGATCACGTCCTCGCGGGAGGCACAGATGTCCAGGATGGGCTGGCGGAAGATGGTGATGCGGTCCGGCAGAGAACCGGCGTCCCACCAGGAATCCCGCTCGGTCAGCGGGACCCCCTCGTAGAGCCCCAGCAGCACGGTGTCCGGATCCTCCCCGGGCTGCGGGGTGTAGTCGTCCTCGATGAAGATCGCCACATTGCTCATGGTCTTCGCCAGCTCCGGCGGGATCCGGTCCAGGGCGTCGGTCACCGCGGCCTCGAAATCGGCGTCGGACATCGGAAAGGGTCCGTCGCCATCGGCATCGCCGCGTCCGTCGCCTTGACCCTCTCTTTGACCGTTGAAGGGCCCGTCGTCGCCATTTGGAACGATCGGCAGGCCAGGCGGGAGCGACGGGGACATAGGGAAACCCTAGCGGGACCGGCGCCGGGTCAGGGCCACGCCCACCAGGCAGATCACGCCGCCCACCAGACCCCAGATGGTCGGAATCTCGCCCAGCACCAGCCAGGAGATCAGGATGGTGGTGCCCGGGACCAGGTAGGTGGTGGCGGCGAGGCGCCCGG
This sequence comes from Arthrobacter sp. 05T47, assembly GCF_056395825.1. Lineage (NCBI taxonomy): Bacteria > Bacillati > Actinomycetota > Actinomycetes > Micrococcales > Micrococcaceae > Arthrobacter > Arthrobacter sp. 05T47. Next base: position 224,957 of record NZ_JBFTKG010000003.1, read on the forward strand.
CGTCAATCAGCGAGAGCGCATAGGCCCAGGTGGTGAACGCGATCGCCGTCGGGAAGATGCCCAGGTAGACCAGGCCCAGCGTGGCCGGCAGTGGCGCGGCCTGCAGTTCGGCGATCAGCTGGCCGCTGAAGGGCAGGCAGCAAAGCGCCCCCACCATGATGCCGAACCAGGTGGCCTGGGCGGCCGGGAACTTGCGGAGCACCGGCTTTTGGACGATCACGCTCACCGCGGCAAGAGCTGCAGCAAGCAGGCACAACAGCACGCCGGCCACGTCCGCCGTCGACTTCTGGCCGGAACCCAGCGCAATCACGGCGACGCCGCCGAACGCTATCAGGCTGCCGATGATCAGCCAGCGGGGGAACCCCTCTTTGAGGATGATCCCGGCCATCACGGCGACAAGGATGGGGTTGACGTTGATCAGCAGGGCAGCGGTGCCGGCGTCCAGCATGTGCTCCGCCGCGTTGAGGGCCACGTTGTAGCCGCCGAACCACATGACGCCGTAGGCCAGGATGGGCCACCATTCGCGGCCCCGGGGCAGCCCCTTGAGCTTGGGCACCACCAGGAGGCCCAGCGCGACCGCGGCAACCGCCAGCCGGCCGAGGGTCAGCGGGCCGGGGGAGAAGCTCGGGCCCACGGCCCGGATGCCCACGAAGGCGGAAGCCCACAGGACCACAGTGACAACGACGGCGGCGATGCCGAGCCTGCTGATCGTGGCCGGCTGTCGGGGAGGGGTTGGTGCGGGTTGCGGGGCGGGAGCGGGGGCAGCGTGCGGAGACCCTTCGTGGGGGCCTGCGGACGGAGTGGGGCCGGATGCGGCGGTGGTAGCCATGCTGCCAATCTAGCCCGTGCCGCGCCCTCCCGGCTGGCGGGAATCGGCCACGTCTAGTCGAGATCCTGCCAACATGCCGGATTGCCTCAGCGCAGGAGCCGCGCCGCCGCGCGGACAGCGTCCGCGACCTCGGTCAGCGCTACCGATCCGCGACGCCATTGCTGCCAGTAGAGGGCAACGTCCACCTGAGCGCGGGGCGAGAGCCGCTCAAGCGTGCCGTTCGCGAGGTCTTCACCGATTTCGATCTCGGGCATCATGCCCCATCCCATGCCCCAGCGGATGGCATCGCCAAACTCCTGGGAGGCCGGAACGTAGTGCCGCGGCGGCTGAAGGGTCGCGCGGCGGAACCGGCGCAGCCAGCGGTCCTGCAGATCGTCTTTGCGGTCAAAGAGCACGACGGGTGCTGCGGCCAGGGTCGCGGCGGTGACCCCGGCCTCAAACCAGCGGGTGGCGAACTCCGGAGCGCATACCGGCAGATAGCGCATGACTCCCAGCCTGGTGGAGGAGCAGCCGGGCACAGGCTTGGCTGTCTCGGTGATGGCGGCGGCCGCGGCGCCCGCGCGCAGGAGGTCCAGCGAGTGTTCCTGGTCTTCGCGCAGGATCTCCAGCTGGATGTTGCTGCTGGCCGCCGCGAGGCCGGCCAGCGCCCAGGTGTGCAGTGAATCGCTGTTGATCACCAGCGTCAGGCGCGTCCCGCCCCGGGGTTCCGCCGGCTGCAGTTCCTCGGCCAGGTCCGCGGAGAGCAATTCCAGCTGCCGGGCGAACCGAACCACGGCCTGGCCGGACTCGGTGAGTCCGGGCGGACGCGCACGGGTCAGGACGGGCCGGCCGACGGCGGTCTCCAGGGCCCGGATCCGCTGGCTGATGGCCGACGGCGTGACGGACAGGTGGGCGGCTGCGGCGTCGAAGCTTCCGTGCGTGAGGATGGCGGCCAGGGTCCGGGCCTGCTCGGGGGCTATTTCCATCATTAGATCATCTTATGTATGACCAAGAACTTTAACTGGTTTCATCTCCGGCCGGAGCCTACCGTGGAGTGGTGATCCTCCCCCTGTTCTCCGGCCTTTCCGCCGGACTGTCCCTGATCGTTGCCATCGGCGCGCAGAACGCCTTCGTCCTGCGCCAGGGCATCCAGCGCTCGCACGTCGCCATGGTGGTGGCGGTCTGCGCCGTGTCGGACCTCGTGCTGATCCTGCTGGGCGTCGCCGGCATCGGAGTCCTTTTGGACCGGGCGCCCGCCGCGCTGGTGGTGATCAGGTGGGTCGGCGCCGCGTTCCTCCTCGCCTACGGGGCGCTCGCGGCTCGGCGTGCGGTCCGGGGGGAGCAGATGGAGCATCCGGGCGACAAGCCGCCAGGCAGCCGGGCGGCTGTGCTGGGCACCTGCCTGGCCTTCACGTGGCTGAACCCGCACGTCTACCTGGACACGGTGCTGCTGCTCGGATCCCTCGCTGCCGCCCAGGGCCCGTCCGGACGCTGGTGGTTCGCCGCCGGGGCCGGCCTGGGCAGCATTGCCTGGTTTGCCGCCCTCGGCGCCGGCGCGCGTTTGCTGACCACCCTGTTCCGGCGCCGGGCGGCCTGGCGCGTGCTCGACGCCGGCATCGCCGTCGTGATGTTCACGCTGGCAGTGCTGCTGCTCGCCTGAGTGCCCGTGTGCGGAACCGGTCCCGGACCATGGGCCGGCGGGCCCTTGTCCGCCCAGCGTGGCGGGTTCACGATGGGCGGTATGGCAATATCCCCAGCTTCGGCCCGCGAAAGACGGCGTGCGGCCATCGGTACCGCCGTCTTCGCTGTTGCCCCCGCAACGGCCGCCGGCGTGGTGCCGTGGCTTCTGACCCGCTGGGAAGTGGAGGACCCGGTCCCTGGAGGGGTTCCCGCACAGATCACGGGCGCCCTGCTGATCGGCGCGGGCGCCGCGGTGATCGCGAACTCCTTCGTGCATTTCGCCGTGGAGGGCATCGGGACTCCGGCGCCGTTCGCCCCACCCAGGAAGCTGGTGGTTGGCGGACTCTACCGGTACGTGCGGAATCCGATGTATGTGTCCATTGCCGCGGCCATCGCCGGGCAGGGACTCCTGCTCGGTCAGCCGAAGCTCTTCGTGGCCCTGGGCATCGGCGCCGTCCCGGTGGTGGCCTTCGTCCGGCTGTACGAGGAGCCGGCGCTGACCCGGAAGTTTGGTGCGGACTACGAGGAGTACCGCAGTAACGTCCCGCGCTGGCTGCCCCGGCTCACGCCGTGGCGGCCTGAGGATCCGGAACGGGCGCGGGGCTAGGCCGCTATTTGCCTCGTCCGGCCCACTCCAGCAGGCGATCCAGCGGCCAGGTGGTGACGATCCGCTCGGCGGGCACGCCGTTCGAGGCCGCCCGCTCGGCGCCATACTGCAGGAAATCCAGCTGGCCCGGTGCGTGGGCGTCACTGTCGATGCTGAAGAGGCAGCCGGCATCGAGGGCAAGCCGGATCAGCTCGTCCGGCGGATCCTGCCGTTCGGGGCGGGAATTAATTTCGACCGCTACGTCATTCTCGGCACACGCCGCGAACACCTGCGCAGCGTCGAACTCGGACTGCGGCCGGGTGCCCCTCGAGCCCTGCAGCAGCCGGCCTGTGCAGTGGCCGAGGACGTTCATCTGCGGATCCTTGATGGCGCCCAGCATCCGCTCGGTCATGGTGCGCCGGTCGGAGCGGAGCTTCGAATGGACACTTGCCACCACTATGTCCAGCCGCTCCAGCATGTCCGGGGACTGGTCCAGGGTCCCGTCCTCCAGGATGTCCACCTCGATCCCGGCCAGGAGCCGGAAGCCCCCGCCGTCCGCGTTGATGTCCGCGAGCACGTCCAGTTGTTCCAGGAGGCGTTCGGCGCTCAGTCCGTTGGCGATCTTGAGGCTGGGGGAGTGGTCCGTCAGGGCGAGATACTCCCGGCCCAGCGTCCGGGCGGCGTCAGCCATGAGCCCGATCGGGGACCCGCCGTCGGACCAGTCGCTGTGGCTGTGCAGGTCACCGCGGAGGGCGGAGTGCAGTTCCGCGCCGCCGTCCGCGAGGGGCTGCTGCCCGCGTTGCCGCAGGCCCTCAAGGTAGTCGGGCACGCCGCCGTCGACAGCCTGCCTGATGACTTCGAAGGTCCTGTCCCCGATCCCCTTCATGCTTTTCAGCCTGCCGTTGCGGGCCCGGGCCGCGACCTCGTCCGGTTCCAGGGCGCCGATAATCCCGGCCGCCTTCCGGAACGCCTGGATCTTGAACGTGGGGGCCAGTTCCCGTTCCAGCCAGAACGCAATCTCATTGAGGGCATCAACGGCATCCATCCGTCCATCTTGCACCCACCGTGCGCCCGCGCGTGGCCCGCGCGGGGGCGATTTTGGATAACCGGGGGTCTGCCCTTATAGTTTTATAGTCCCGTTCGGAGGAACCCGAGAGGACAAAAACGAAAGGCTTCGGCCCTTAATTTTTGCCCTGATGAGTTCAACCGGATGGCGTTCTGGCCCCCATCGTCTAGCGGCCTAGGACACCGCCCTTTCACGGCGGCGGCACGGGTTCGAATCCCGTTGGGGGTACGCAAGGAACTGGTCAAACCGGATCAAAAAGTCTGGTAGGCTAAAGGCCTTGAAAAATTGCGGAAGCGAAACCGCAGGCGGCAAGAAACGCAGTACAAGCAGTAACAAGCAAGGCCCTGTAGCGCAGTTGGTTAGCGCGCCGCCCTGTCACGGCGGAGGTCGCGGGTTCAAGTCCCGTCAGGGTCGCTCTGATTGCCGGAAGAAATTCCGGCCTTCAAGGTGACACGTCACCTAGGCTCTGTAGCTCAGTTGGTAGAGCGTTCGACTGAAAATCGAAAGGTCACCGGATCGACGCCGGTCGGAGCCACCAGCTAGAACCCCGCAGTTCCCAGTGTTTACAAGGGATCTGCGGGGTTTTTTGTTGTTGCGGAAAGCTGGCGATTCAGTCTGAATCAGGCGGAATCAGCCAAGATCGTGGGCAAACCTCTGGTATCCCTCTGGTAGATGCTCGCACTCTGTGTAGTACCGCTGGCGTAGACTCACGAGCGGCTCGTCTCATTACGTCTCGTGGCGTAGGTCCGTCCCTGCTGGAACGGGAGAGGGCGCGAACATGGCGACAGGCGCTCCCCCATCGACTATTGCCCTTCTAGAAGGCGAACCGACTCCGCAGCTCTCTTTTGCCTAGACCGGAGAGCCTTGGCGCAATCACCATGTCTATGTTGGCCCGGGCGGCTTCCGTCCATTCCGAGCCCGCAACGGCTGCCAGACGTTTGTCCAGCCGCACGAGGACGGAAAAGTGGGTGTACGGGAGCAGGACCGACTCGACGCCGAAGTGGCGCGGAATGCCAACCGTGACACCCAGGAACTGTTCATCGAAACCGGGACGGGCGGAAGGATCCTCCAAATTCAATGCGAGCTGGGCTTGCACCAGGTCATCCATCGCCAGACCGTACCCCTGCCCAGGGCAGAAGGAGGTACATGTCGCGATCACTTTCGGGGCTTCAGTGCTTCTTCTCGAAACTTGATTGGGTCTGGGGTGCCCCGTGCCCTGGAGCTCCGGTGGTGGGAGTCGCAGATAAGTGGATTCGCCGCCAACGGCGCTGCGGCCGATTCCCGATTCGGAGTGCGCTCCAAATTCCTTGGTTTGCGGCCGCCGCGGCGGCACGGACGAATGTATCGTCGGGGCCATAGTGCCTTGCTTTGGGCTACCAGAGACTACGACAATGACCAGCGAGCCGGGCCTCCGCCACCGTTCTGAAGGATTAGCACCCAGAGGACACGGGGCGGGAGCAGGCAGGGGAGATGAGGTTCGGGCCGGCGCTCAAGGGTTGCGATGTCCCAGGTCCTGAACCACTCAAGGTACGCAAGACACTCCAGCCCTCTACGGGGCTTGCAGTTGTATCGGGGATGACCATTTACGCAGGCCGACTATGAGGCTTCGGCCATCTCCAAAAGCGGGTGCCAGGAAAACCAGGTGCAACAGGAACCAATAGTGCACAGACAGTCCAGGCGCTGTGAGCAACAATAGGGCCCCTGCCAGGCAAGACGAGAAGGGGCCCACCAGAGAAATCAGAGCAACCTGCCAGCCGAACAGGGTTCCTACCGGGGAGAGCGAAAAGCGAAAGATGTTGACAGATACGTGGAGATCGACCACGCCCGGGCAGATCCGGGCGGTGACCGCGTGGCCAAGCTCATGGATGACGAAGCCGGCCAAAAGGCAACCGAAGTGCAATGCCAGCCACACACCCATCTCGAACAGATAGGAGTCGGCCGTTAGTAGTGCCGCCACAAGACAGGCGGACATCATTGCCGTGAGTCCCAGCAGGGGCCATTTACACCATGCCAGAACCTGCCGCAGTATCAACTGCGGCGAGGGCCTGACTGGCGCGATACTAGGCAGGATGTGAACTCTGCCGCTGTAGAGACTTTTTGTAGGATTTCAACCGATCGAGCATCACGGCAGTGGCTATTGAAAATACCGTGATGACTACAAAGAGGACAAGGATCGGCAGACCATTGGATACGCCGATTTCCAGTCCGGTGGCTCCGTTTTCCAGCTGATGTGGCTCAAAGAATAGTGCACCAAAAAGTCCGGTTTTTCTTACACCGATCTCGGTAGCAGAGAACATAGTCATGATGAAACTGACGACCACCACGGCCATGGTCAGAAAAAATGACACGGTAATGCCTGTCAGGGATCTAAACAGCCACTTCATTGCGTGAGATCAACTCCATTCTTTTCATTCCCAAAATACTGTAGAACACAACTGCGGCATTCAATAGAGCGAGAATCACAATATTGATGATGATGCTCAGATTAAATATATTCAGACCCAGGGCGACAATCATGATGATAATTAATGCCAGGACAACACCGATGAGAACCGTGAAGGGATTTCCCTTCTCGGGAGGGAAGGCTATGCCGATTAGTGTCGATATAAGGATGTTGCTCAGGCAGAAACCCACAATGGTCAGGATCAGAGTAAATTCTATCCCTTGGAACAATGAGAGGGCCACTACAGGAATCGCTACCGCCATGAAAAGCACGGCTTGGGAGCCAATGAGGCACAAATAGTTATGGCTGAGTTTTCCGGTATGTACTGCCATGCGCCTCAATGGTTCGGAGTTTGAGTAGGCATATATCCCCTGAAAGGTAATCAGAGCCAGGACGAAGGGCGGGATGACAATGTTCTGCAACAGCGTAAACAGTGCGTAGATGATCAAGAATGACACAGCGACTGTGGTCTCGAAACTGCGGACGAGCACGAGCAGGTACGCGCCGAACCTATGCCGGGCCAACCCCGAGGGCAGCACCTTGAAGAACCGTCGGACGGCCACATAGCCCTTGGGGGCGGCGGCAACTATCAGCGCGAGAAAGGCTGTCGATGAGGTGAGGAAAACGAGAATCGCCAGCCAGATACCTTGGTGGGCCTGGAGCGCGGCGTAGACGAGAGGCGGGGCGAAGACGTCATTGTTGTACAAGTAGCTCTCAACGATCCGGTTGCTCAGCTCAGTCGAGTACGGGAAGAGCAGAACCAGCGCGAGTGCGAGAACCATCGGTACCAGAAGGCCGCGGAGACGCGCCAAGCCGGTGACCAGAAGTAGGCGTTCGAGCAGGAAGTAGCCCAAGCTTATGGCAAGGTATGTGGATACGGCCGGGAGCCATATGGATGCCAGGACCTTGGGTATGTAGCTGGCTCCTTCGAGGAGCACTGTTGATAGTGAGAACGCACCGAAGATGAATACCGTCAGACACAATACGATGGTGGATTCGAAGAGGGTGAACGCGAGCGTTCTTTCCTTATTTGTCACCGGCAGCGTGAATGTCAGGCGAAGAAGCTCGTCTGCTTTGAGGAAGAGCACGCGAATCAGTGTGTAGACGATGAGTACCCAGAACCCGACTGATGCGTTGGCTACCTGGAGGACCGGATCCAGCAGTCCTGTTCCGCCAAGATACTGCCGGATTATCACATAGCTCATGAGGCAGAAGCCGGCAAAGGCGAACACCACCAACAGTGCAGCAGACAGCCGGGCGGCCCGGCTTCTGAGCACTCCGCGTCCAAGAACCCGGCGCAGTATAAATTGCCAAAACATCTTAGATAGCAGCAGAACGCTTGTGATTCTCATCTAGGCGATGTCCATTGCTTGAATCAATTCGCGTGTCAGGGCGCCTAGGGATCCACTGGTCTCAAGAATCTCGCGGGTCGGGGACTTCGTGATCAGTGCCCCCATGTTCAGGACCATGACCTCGTCCGCCACATGCTCGAGCATGGCGAAGTCATGACTGCAGAGCAGGACGGACCTGCCGTCGCTCGCAAGGGCCTCAACGTCCTTTTCGAAAGTGTAGACCGCATCCAGATCCACGCCGTTGAGGGTCTCGTCGATCACTGTGAGTTTGCGTTTCAGCGCAAAGGCGCCGATCAACTGGACCTTCTTTCGCATGCCGTGCGAGTAGTCCTCGATGAGATCGTGCTGCCTTCCGTTCATCGAATAACGCTCGAACTGGTCCGCGATATCAGGAAGGTTCATCGGGACGCCGTAAAGGCCGTGGATGAAGCGCAGGTATTCTTCGCCGGTCAGGAACTCGGGGAGGTAGTCGTTGCTCGACAAGTAGATCGAAGCCATTTTTGCACCGCGGTCCTGGCTGCTGCCGGCGTCGATGGTGATCTTCCCATGCTGTATCTTCAGCAAGTCCAGAATGACCTTGATCAGTGTTGATTTGCCGGATCCGTTGGGCCCGATCAGTCCTACAATCTGGTTCTCACGGATATCGAAGGAGACGTCGTGCAGCACCTGCGTGCGGGAGTTATATGAATAGTCGAGATTCTTCACGCTGAGAAGCATTGATTTCCTTTGTTAGCCCACCGTGGTGGCACCCGTAATGCTGGCAGATGCCACCACGACGTTCAGGCTATGAGCGAGTTAGCGGCATTCAACTAGGACGGATACGCCCCACTGGCTCCACTGCCAGTTGCCAGTGAAGCGTCCCTTCCCCTGCGCCAGGCACCAAATTGCCATGGCTGCGAGCAGTACGAAGGCCAGGACCATGAGGACGGCGAGGAGGACGAGGAACCAGGCGTCATACCTCACAATCATGCCGTCAAGCTTAGCCCGCGCCATCGTCATTGTTGCGTCCAGATTGCCTGCAGTTGCTGCGAGCATTGTTCCCCCATTTTTCGGTTTTCATCAAATGCCACGCCATTGTTGATGTGGCAAAGAGGAGCATAGCACCTTTTAATAAATACGGTAGATTAACATTTTGCGAACAACTCTCATGAGTCGATAGCAAAGGTTGGAGACGGCATCGACCGCAGTTCCGGGGACGTGGGGCGGTATATCACTCTTTAACACAATGCCAGATTTATATTGGTCGTCACTGTCGATTCATCCGCCGTATGCCGCCAACATGTGATCTGACCGCACAGTCTAAGAGCAGGGAATACCTGAAAAAGGATTAGGGTTCGGCATCTGTGATCCGGGGCGACTTATTGCGCGTATTCGGGAAGCCGCAAAGGCGACCTGGTCCCGTCAGATATGGTCCGGGCTCACGGCGACGATCGCTTGCTTAAGATCCGGTTAGCTGAAATATCCATTTGTCCCCCAAAGAAAATGTTGCTCGAAATCTAGCCGAAGGGCCGAAGGGTGGTCAAGTCAAACAGACCGTTCCCTGCGCTTGAACGCGCACGGCCATGGAAGACCGTGATCCTTTCGCGGCCGCCTTGGTGCCGTTGCCCGGACCCTATCGATGCTTATGCCTAGCCGGGCGCGATGGTCCGGTTGTCGAGTCCGCGCTAGATTCTGGCGGATTTGTGACGGAACAGGTCGCCGACTTGACACTCCAGGACCTCGCAGAGTGCCGTCAATGTAGAGAACCGGATAGCCCGTGCCCGGTTGTTTTTCAGAACCGAGAGGTTCACCAAACTCACGCCGACCCTGCGGCTCAGCTCCGTCAGGCTCATATCGCGTTCGACAAGCAATTCGTCGAGTCGGCAGTGAATGGCGGAGTAGTCCTCGGCCGGCATCAGACAAGTCCCTCGGTATCCTCTTGCAGCCCACGACCGAACTGGAAGATTCCTGCGACAAGGACAAGGGCAATTCCGGCGAGGAAGGGTGCGACGTTGAAGTTGGACGCGAAGAGAAGAGTTTCGCCGGTGGCTACCTGGCTCGCACCAATGAGCTCTGCGATCCGGCTTCGAGCAGCCGCATCCAGCGTCTGAGCAGCGCTTGCCGAAACGGCGAGGACTATGCCGCTGGCCCCGACAATCCATGCCGACGCCGGGGTAAACAGATTCTCTCTGCGGAGCCGAAAAGCTAGGAGGAAAAGCAGGCCCGCGACAGCGATGAAACTTACCTGATGCAGAACGCCGGCCCAAGCCAAAAGCGCTGCTTCGCCCGATGGAACAAAAGGAAGGGTGGCTTCCATCGCGCTGAATCGTGCGACTGCGTCTGTTCCCAGCCCTGTCGGAAGTTGAGGGGAAGAACGTAGGGGCAGAGTCAACGTCACCGGACCGGTGAACGTTTCAATGATCCCGCAGACAGTCGTGACGGTCGTGACGACAGCTGCCGCGGCACTGGCGATCATGATCACAAGAGCCTCAATCCTGGAGACGATTTTCTTGCTTCTGGCACGCGGGCGCTTCTTGGTCAACTTCACGTCTCCCCCAGTTTTTATCGATGATCGTTAATAACGAATATCGATACCATAGCGGCTTTTTGATGCATGCGCCAGGCCGTGACCATGGGCGGCCTCCCGTCCGGGAAGCGCTCAAAGACCGGCCGTGAACAACTAGGCGCCAATATGAGCTAGGGGCCAAGTCGAAGATTCACCAGTGCTTAGCTCCGAGGGCGGCTCAATTCCGAGGACCAGGCGCATGGATTTCCAGCACTGCCCCATGGTGAGGTCTCGAGCAAGGGCTGGGCTGGTGCGCGCGGACTACCGGGGGCAGGGCGTGGGGCAACAACTGCTGAGAATACTCGGAGCATCGCTGGCGGGAACGGACCTCGAAGGAATCTACGCCTGGGGTAAAAACCCAGGGCTCACCGGCAACGCATGGGAACAGGGGAACGAGCTGACGCTGCGTCAGCTTCGTCTTGATGAATCGGAGATGTCGTCGCCCTATTCCGTCGATGCAAATGTTCCAGTCCTGGATTTCTGCAACATACAGCAGCAGCTGGCTGCAGAGGTCCCGGGTGGTCTGTTCTTGGATGCCACCTACTACGCCAGTCTTTGCTGCGGCCCAAGTTCGGAGATTACCAATTTCGTCGTCCGGTGCGATGGCTCAGTGATCGCCTGCGGATGGGGTATCTCGTCAATCACCGCTGGATCCATAACTGTCAGTGATATTTTTGTCGCTCCCGGGCATACGGTGCGCAGTGTCCTTCTAGCTGTGCACCGAAGCGGAAGCTACGTGACCATGCGCATTCTCGACGGCGGCAACTGGGGGCACCTTGACGATTACGAGACGGAACGGGTTTTTGTGGCATACCTATACAGTCACTTCACCCGAGACGAATCGGGTGTCCGGGGCATTCATCTGAGGACACCCTTCTACTTTTAAGGCTAGGGCTGAGGGGCTACGGTGCCGGGACGGGTACTACCGCTTCCGGGTTGTCTTGTGAGTGGACGTCGAGTGCCTCGGGAAATTTCGTCCAGGACCGAATCGGTGAGAGAAGGATGGGGGTGGCGGACGCGGCGGCAACCAGCGCCCATACCCAAAGCACGGGAATGACGCCGGTTGCGAGTGCCAGGACTCCGCCGCCGATACTGGCCACAGGCATGATACCTAGGGAGAAGAGCCGGTAGGTGGACATAACTCTTCCCATCAGGTGGTGCGGAACGAGCCGGGGAATGATGCCGGCCCCCGCCAACCCGGACAGAATGACGAAGAAGGACCAGCCAAATCCCGAGACACCAATCCACACGACCGGAGCCAGCCCCAGAAAGGGTGCCACAGGGACGAGGATGACGAATCCGGCGCTGGCCAGGCTCGCGGCGATCTTGGTTCTGCCGACGCCGAGACGTCGTGTGATGCGAGTGGCCGTCATGGAAGCGACCAGACCCCCTGCTGCTGACAGTGCGCCCAGCAATACGAATTGATCCATGGGGATGTTCAGGATTTGCAGGGCGAAAATGACTTTGGCAGCGGCGCCGAACATACTTGCGGCATTGACCAGCGCAACGGAGATCATCAAGGAGCGAATCAAGGGATGGCTCAATGTGTAGCCGAGGCCATCGCGTGCCTCGGTCCAGAACTTGTCGGGGGCTTCTGCTCGTGACGACCGATCTTGTGGGAGTCTGCCGGTCATGACCGCTGAGAACAAGTAGGCTGCGCCCGCAATGAAAAGCAGGGCAGGAGCGGACACGACTTTGACAATCAGTCCCACAATCCCAGGCGTGGCTATGGCCAAGCCGCTCTGCACGGACTGCACTTTTGCGTAGCCGTCTCCCAGTTCGCTTCCTTTCAGCAGCGTCGGCATCATAGCGGACTGCGCAGTCGTGAAAACGACGTCAGCTACGCTGACGACGGCAGCGACTGCAAAGAGGTGCCAAATGCTGAGCATTCCAAGGAAATAGGCGATCGGCACCGAGGCAACTGCAGCGGCACGGAAAACATTGACTATGACCAAAGTCGATTTCTTCGACCACCGGTCCACTAGAACGCCGGCCGGCACTCCGAGCAGCAAGAATGCCGCCATGCCCAGCGCGTTCAGAACACTGGTCTGGAACGCCCCGGCGCCAAGAACGCCAACGGCGATAACCGGCAACATCGAACGAAGCACGTCGTCGCCGATTCCGTCGCCGATGCTCGCCATGAACAACTTTCGAAAAGCCGCAGGCATAACGAATTTGGCCTGTCGATCATGCCCTCCCCAGGCGCTGCTTCGATTGGCCGTATTCTTGATGAAAGCTATGAGACGTAAGGTCATACCTGACTATAGTCAGGCTGAACCTGACATTCATGCCAGGAACCCGCTTGTTTGGAGAACGTGTCGATGCCCGGAAATAACCGTCCTCGCGATTTTTGCGCCTTCTGCGGGCTGACGCCGTCCGAGCACCAGCGCCTCGTGGCCGGACCGGGCGTCACCATATGCGAACCGTGCGTGGCCGCAGCCGTCAAGATCCTCAGCGACACCAGCACCCGACGGTTACCCCAATCGATAGGTCCCGTCTGGGAACAAATGTCCGACGGGGAAATACTGCAGCACTTGCCAGAAATTTCTCGGGTAAGCGTCAAAGTCGAAGAGCAACTGCGGATCTGGGTCCGAGCCGCCCGAGAACGAAAGATTACCTGGTCCCAAATAGGAGAGGCTCTGCACATCACTCGCCAATCGGCTTGGGAGCGATTCAAGGACCATCTATGATCGCCCGAAGCAGCAGAAGCGTCGCCCCGCCAATTGCGTCAACTCTGATTAGTACTATCCGGAAATTGCCCGTTTGAAGCTGTGTGCGAGTCAGTAGGAGTGTGTGCGGGTTTCGATGATGGTGCCATTCGGTCGGCCGGTTTCTTGCTTGAATATGGGGACATGGATTTCCGGCCGCCGGTGTTCCATGATCTGAGGCACACGGCCGTCAGCCTGTATCTGTCCGTGACCAAGAACGTCAAGCATGTGCAGCGTATAGCCGGTCACAAGGACGGTACGACGACGATCAACACCTACGGCGCACTGTTCGATGACGACTTCTTCAAGGCCGCGGCCGGGCTGGATTCGCTGATCAAATGACGAAAGCCGGGAAACCTCCTCTGGTAAACCTCTGGTAGGCCGAGGGCGTTCCTTTAACGCCATCGATTGCTCCGTAGGTGCCCTTCTGACGGGTCGAAAGGGCGCTTACGGAGCAGCCGATGATGAGGCGGGCGGCGAATTCCACGGCGGCCGCCGGTTGGGGGCCGGGCCGCCGGCCGGGCTAGACTCGCACGCTGGGGAAAGAACACCAAGGCCGCCGGCAGCCCGGTCCGGGCGGGCGGCGCAATCTCAACCGAAAAGTGATTCTGCAACGTGACTTCGAAGAAAATTGCCCGTCCTCTCACAGCAGCCGCCCTCCTCGCAGCCCTGGCCCTTGCCGGCTGCTCGGCCCCGCAGGCCGGCAGCGCGCCGTCGTCCGCCGCGGCAACGTCCAGTGCCTCGGCGTCCGCTACGCCGACCCCCAGCAAGACCTCCGGGCCGTTCGGCGGTTTCACCAGTGCCGCGGAGGCGTGCGCCAAGATCTCGGAGCAGGCCACCGGTGCCACGCTCCTTCCGATGTCGGCGGCCCAGGGCAAGACGGCGGAACTGGAACAGTCCAAGGCGGAACTGGCCCAGACCGCGGAGCTCGTCCCGGACAGCCTCAAGGCCGATTTCGCCAACCTCAAGGACGTGGCCATTGCCGGCGTCACCGACCAGACTGTCTTCTCCAGCGGCAAGCTCCAGACTGCAATGGCGCCCGTGACAACCTGGATCGCCACGAACTGCAAGTAGCCCGCCCGGGGCGTCGGCGCTGATCCGCCCCCGCTGCTGACAGGCGGACGCTGATCGTGCTCCCCGCCGCACACCGCCCGCTCCCACGGCCCTCACCTGCGACGGCTGTGGGGACGGGCGCTGCAAGATTCCCCCGCGCGGCCCAAGTCAGGGACTAGGGTTGTGTCAAAAGAGAAGGGGGAGTGCGTTATGGAATACCAGAATTCTCAACCCGGGGCCGGACCTGCGGCTCAACCCGGGGCCGGACCTGCGGCCGAACCCGTGGCCGGGCTGCCGGCTGCAGCCGGTGTCCACGTTGCCCGCGCCGAGGCCGAACCCGCGCCCGGGCTGCCCGTTCCGGTGGGCACCGGGCGCACCGTCATTTCAGAAGCCGCCGTCGCCAAGGTCGCGGGCATTGCCGCCCGATCGGTACCGGGCGTCTACTCGCTCGGATCGGGACCCTCTCGCGCCCTGGGCGCCATCCGCGACGCGGTCGGCAGCGCCGACCACGCAGCGGGCGTCCGCGTGGAAATCGGCGAAACCCAGGTGGCCGTGGACATCGACCTCGTCGCGGTGTACGGCACCCCCCTGCATTCCCTCGCCAACCAGATCCGCGCCGCCGTCTACTCCGCCGTGGAGGAACTGGTGGGGCTGGAGGTGATCGAGGTAAATATCGAGATCAATGACGTTTATGTGCCCGGCCCGGCCAAACCGGCCGCGCCCGCCGAGGTCCGGCCGGTCAGGGAGGCCATCCAATGAGTCTGACGGTAGTGGGAATCGCCATCGGGGCCTTCGTGGCTTTCATGTCCTTCCAGTTCGGTGTGTGGGGCTTCCTCGGCGCCCTGTTCTTCATGGGCATCGGCGCGCTCTTTGGCCGGGCGGCCGAGGGGAAGCTGGACCTGCGCAGTGTGCTCGACGCCCTCACGGGCCGGCGTTCCTCTTCATGAGCATCACGGCTGGGACGCCGACCCGCGGCGCCGCGTTGGCCGGGCATAACCGCATCAGCACCCAGGCCCTGACCAGCGTGGCGCGGGCGGCGGCGGGTGAGGCCCTGGGTGTACCGGCGCACGACGTGCGCGCCGCGTGGTCCGACGACGACGGGCTGCTCGCCCTGTCCCTGGTCATGCCCGTCGCCGTCCCGCCCCTCACAGTGGTCCTCCGGGATCCGGGCCGTGTCGCGGGCTTCGGCGGTTCCATTTGGGAGCGTGCCGTGGCCGCCAAGGCCGAAATCCTGAGTCGCGTGACCGAACTGACCGGAGCGCAGCTGAGCCGCGTGGACATCCGCATCAGCGGTGCAACTGTGCGCGGGGGAGGTCGGGTGCATTGAGCCAGGACACCCAGAACGCCGGCATCGGCTCCGGCCCGGACGGCGCCGGCGCGGCGCCGGAGAGCGGACCGTTGGGTTCCGGTGCCGCGGGCATGGACCGGGTGCTGAAACGGGAGATGCACTCCTCGCGGGCCGTCGTCTCCGTGATCGCGGCAGCCCTGGTCATGGCCGTCTGCGCTTATGCGCTGCTCGAGACGGCGGTCCGCGCGATCGGGCAGCCGCCGTGGCTTATCGATCCGCAAACGGCAGCCGAACGGGTGGTCGCCCTCCCGGCGGGTGTCCCGCCGCTTTTGCTCTTCGTCACCGGCGCGGTGATCGCGATGGTGGGATTGTTTTTCTTCCTCAACGCCGTGCTGCCGGGCCGGAAGGCACGGCACCTGCTCCCGGACCGCCGGGCCGCCGTCGTGGTGGACGATGAGGTGATCGCCGCCGCCCTGGCCCGCCGGGCCCGGCTGGCTGCCAACGTGGCACGGGAACAGGTGATGGTGACCGTGTCGCGGAACCGGGTCATGGTCAGCGTCCGGCCAACCTCCGGTGTGCCGCTGCGCCCGGACGCCGTCCTTGAGGCCGTGCGCCGGGAATTGCAGGAAATGGGGCCATGGCCCATGCCAGAAGTGCGGATCCAGGTATCCACCGCCGGGGTGGTGGGGGCATGAACAACACTCCCCGGGTCCTTAACCGCATCCTGATCGGCATCCTTGGCATCAAGGTTTTCGCCGTTGGCATCCTCCTGATTCTGCTTGTCAGCGTCCCCGCCGTCGCCGCGTGGTGGCACGTTTGGGCGGGCGGCGTCTTGATCTTCTGGTTCGATTTGTTTGAACGGACGCAGTTGCCCCGCAGCCAGGAGAGCTGGCTGTGGATTGCCATCTGCCTGGGGCTGGTGGTGGTGCTTGGCCTGATGGTGGCTTGGGTGGCCCAGCAGGGCAAAGGCCGGACCAGCCTGATCGTGGCCGAGGAGGACCCGGGATCCGTTCCTGGCAGCGTCGGAATCGGCGGCGGCGTAGCTGAGCAGGCGATCCGTGCGGCCCTCGCGGACCGGTCCGATCTGGCCGGCGTCACGGTGGGCGCCTACGAAATCCGGGGCGAGCCGGCCCTCAAAATTTGGGTGGAGCCACGCCAGGGGGTCGCCCCGCACGCGCTCGCCGCCGAACTCTCGGCCCTGGTGGAGGCGCTCGACGCCGTGATCGGCAAGCGCACCCCGGTCCTGATCCACATCGGATCCGGGGCGAGATCGCGGTTCGGCCGGGCCGAACGGGTCCGCTGAGGCGGGTCCCGACGGGTCCCACGCAATCTCCTTTGCATAAAGGTTTCATGTAAACGCTTGCATTCCTCGCCATCTGTTGATTACTGTGATGGTCGGCACACAGACTACACGGCCGTTTTTCACCGGTACTCAGCGAGGAGCACTCCAGTATGAAAACCCGCAATTTCCTACTTCCCGTCGCCACGGCAGGCATTTTGGCTATTACCCTCTCGGCATGTGGCGGCGGCGGTGGCGGCACTACTGGCGGCAGCGACGCCGCCTCGCAGGGCCTGGACGGACGCGGCCCCATCACCTACGTTCAGGGCAAGGACAACAGCAACGTTGTCCGTCCGCTGATCGACAAGTGGAACGCAGCCCACCCGAATGAGAAGGTCACCTTCAAGGAGCAGACGGACCAGGCCGACCAGCAGCACGACGACCTCGTCCAGCACTTCCAGGCCAAGGATGCCGGCTACGACGTCGCGAGCGTCGACGTCGTCTGGACTGCGGAATTCGCTGCCAAGGGCTGGCTGCAGCCGCTCAAGGACAAGATGGCGCTGGACACCTCGGCCATGCTGAAGCCGACCGTTGACGCCGCCTCCTACAAGGGCACGCTCTACGCGGCACCGGAATCCTCCGACGGCGGCATCCTGTACTACCGCAAGGACCTGGTCCCCACGCCCCCGAAGACCTGGGACGAGATGGTCAGCATGTGCTCAGTAGCCAAGGCCAACAACATTGGCTGCTACTCCGGCCAGTTCAAGAAGTACGAGGGACTGACCGTCAACGCCTCCGAGGCGATCAACTCCGCCGGCGGGTCCGTGCTGGACAAGGACGGCAAGCCCAGCCTGAACACCCCCGAGGCCAAGGCCGGCCTGGAAAACCTGACCAAGGCCTACGCCGACGGAGACATTCCGAAGGAAGCCATCACGTTCCAGGAAGAGGAAAGCCGCCAGGCATTCCAGGACGGCAAGCTGCTCTTCCTGCGCAACTGGCCCTACGTCTACAACCTGGCCACCACTGAAGGCTCCTCCAAGGTCAAGGACGTCCTGGGCATGACCGCCCTCCCGGGCAAGGCCGGCCCGGGCGCCTCGTCCCTCGGCGGCCACAGCGCCGCTGTCAGCGTCTACTCGAAGAACAAGGCCACGGCCCTGGACTTCCTGAAGTTCCTCACCACGGAAGAGACCCAGAAGTTCTTCGCCACGCAGGGTTCGCTCGCTCCGGTGCTCGGCAAGCTCTACGACGACAAGGAACTCGTCGCCAAGCTGCCGTACCTGCCGGTCCTGAAGACCTCGATCGAGAACGCCGTGCCGCGTCCGGTTACCCCGTTCTACCCGGCCGTTACCAAGGCCATCCAGGAAAACGCGTACTCGGCCATCAAGGGTGAGAAGACCGTAGACGCTGCCCTGTCCGACATGCAGAAGTCCATCGAGTCCGCTAGCGCGGGACAGTAGGTCCATCATGGCAACTGAATTAGGCCCGACGTCGGTCAAGGCACCGACGTCGGGCGGGGCCCCGATCCACCACGCACCCAAGGGTGTTGGGGAGGACAACCGCATCGCGACGCAGGGGCGCTGGGCAGCCTGGCTCCTGGCGCCGACCATCCTCGCACTGTCGGTCGTGATCGTCTACCCGATCATCACCGCCATTGTGATGTCATTCCAGAAGGATGCCGGCCTGGACCCCGCCACGGGTCTCTTCACCGAAGGCGGCCCGGCCGGCCTCTCGAACTACTACAACTGGATTTTCCAGCAGTGCCCGGCTCCTGGCGGCGGAACGGTTGACTGCCCGCCGGGTACCCTCGGCGCACAGTTCTGGTCCGCCACCGGCACCACGTTCTTCTTCACGATCGTCACGGTGGCACTGGAAACGGTGCTCGGCTTCTGGATGGCCGTCATCATGGCACGGGCCTTCAAGGGCCGCAGCCTGGTCCGTGCAGCCGTCCTGGTGCCGTGGGCCATCCCCACCGCCGTCACGGCCAAGCTGTGGCTGTTCATCTTCGCCTTCGAAGGCATCGGCAACAAGCTCTTCAACACCACAGTCCTGTGGACCGGCAGCGAATGGCCGGCCCGGTGGGCAGTGATCATCGCGGATGTCTGGAAGACCACCCCGTTCATGGCGCTGCTGATTCTCGCCGGCCTGCAGATGATTCCCGCGGAGGTGTACGAGGCAGCCAAGGTCGACGGCGCCTCAGCCTGGCAGCGGTTCCGGATGATCACCCTGCCGCTGGTGAAGCCGGCGCTCATGGTGGCCATATTGTTCCGCACCCTGGATGCACTGCGCATGTTCGACCTGCCGTACATCCTGACGGGCGGAGCCAACAACACCACCACTTTGTCCATCCTGGTGATCAACCAAATCAGGCAGGGCTTCAACGCGGCGGCGGCCTTGTCCACCATCACGTTCATCATCATCTTTCTGGTGGCTTTCATCTTCGTACGCTTCCTTGGAGCGAACGTGGTGGAGCAGCAGACCGGCGCAGGTAAGGGGAAGAAATGACCGCCGCGACGAGCGCCGCAACCGAGCTGCGCGCAGAGCAGGACCGGGGGCGGAAGGTCGCGCAGAACCGCGAGAAGTGGGCCCAATCACGGACCTATATCAGTGCGGTCGTGATCCTCTTCTGGTGCCTGGCTCCGGCCTACTGGATGGTGGTGACGGCGTTCCGCGATGTCGGCTACACATACGACACCTCGATCCTGCCGACCCACGTGACGCTGGACAACTTCAAGACGGCGTTCGACACCTCCTTCGGCAACCACTTCGGCCAGGCACTGCTCAACAGCCTCTTCATCGGTACCGTCGTCACCATCGTTTCGCTGGTGATCGGCGTGTTTGCCGCCTACGCCCTGGCCCGCCTGAACTTCAAGTTCAAGTACCTCGTGCTGGGCTTCATCCTGGGAGCGTCCATGTTCCCCGGCGTCGCCCTCATCACACCGCTGTTCCAGCTGTTCACGAACATCGGCTGGATGGGCACCTACCAGGCCCTGATCATCCCGAACATCTCGTTCGTGCTGCCGCTGACCGTCTACACCATGACCTCCTTCTTCCGGGAGATGCCCTGGGAGCTGGAAGAATCGGCGCGGGTCGACGGATGCACGCAGGGTCAGGCCTTCCGGAAGGTCATCATGCCGCTGGCCGCCCCGGCAATCTTCACGACGGCCATCCTGGCATTCATCTCCTCGTGGAATGAGTTCCTGATCGCCAGCCAGCTCTCCAGCGACGCAACGCAGCCGGTCACCGTGGCCATTGCCAGCTTCGCCGGTGCGCAGCCCAACCAGATCCCGTACACCGCCATCATGGCGGCGGGCACCATCGTGACCATTCCCTTGGTCATCCTGGTGCTCGTCTTCCAGCGTAAGATCGTCGCCGGTCTCACCGCCGGTGCGGTTAAATGACAGAGGCGACATGACGGACGAGCAGAACCAGGGCCACGTCCCGGCGACGCGCCGGAAGGTGCGTTCGGGCGAGGACTTCGACATCATCATCGGGTTCCTCGGCTTCTGGGCCGTCGTGCTGCTGGTGGTCACCGTCTGGATGGAGGTGACCGCCCAGCCGGCCCTCTTCTGGGCCCTGGGTCTGCTCGCCATGCTGCTGGCCCTCTACGGGATGATCCGGCTGCGCCGGCGCTTGCCGCGCCGGACGGCCAGCCGGCGCGGCTAGGCAGCCAAGAGCAGGGACTATCTAACTGCCGCGGGGCGGCAGGGCGCAGCACGTCTGCGGGCAGCCGCCAGGCTCCCGCGGACCGTCAATAAGGGGATAAAAGGTGGCACGGACAGAAAGGGCGCAGCGCGGCGGCCATTCCGGCGTCAGCATTGAGGATGTTGCCGCCGCTGCCGGCGTATCCACGGCCACCGTCTCCCGGGCCGTCCGCGGGCTGCCCCGCGTATCCCCGGCGACCCGGGAGAAGATCCTCGCCATTGCCGAGTCCCTGGGCTACGTCGCCTCGTCCTCGGCGTCCGGGCTGGCGACGGGGCGGACCAAAACGATCGGTGTGCTCGCCCCGTTCGTCAGCCGTTGGTTCTTCTCCAAGGCCATCGAGGGCGCAGACCGGGAACTGCACTCCCGCCAGTACAACCTCTCCCTCTTCAACCTCGGGGGCCACGGCAGCCACCGGGAGCGGCTGTTCAGCAAGACCATGGTCTACAAGCAGATCGACGCCCTGCTGGTCCTCTGTATGGCGCTTACCCATGAGGAAATCGATCATCTGCAGAAGATCGACATTCCGCTGGTGGTGGTCGGAGGCCACGTCGAGGAGTGCCCCTATATCGGCATAGACGACTACGCCGCGGCCGCCACCGCGGTCCGGCACCTGATCGGGCTGGGCCACACCGACATCGCGCTCCTGCACGGCGACGACGAAACCGACCTCAACTTCGACGTCCCCAGGGTGCGGATCCAGGCCTTCCACGACATCATGCGCGAGGCCCGGCTGCCCATCCGGCCCGAATGGGATGTGTGGGGGGACTTCACCGTCCGCAGCGGCCAGGAGGCGTTCCGGCGCCTCTGGACCGCCGCCGGGTCCAAGCCCACTGCAATCTTCTGCGCCTCGGACGAGATGGCCATGGGCGTCATTTTTGAGGCCAACAAAGCCGGTGTGCGGGTGCCGCATGATCTGTCGGTCATCGGGATTGATGACCACGACTTCGCCGAGGCCATGGGGCTGACCACGGTGGGGCAGCGCCCGGACCTGCAGGCCGAACTGGGCACCAAGATGCTGCTGGACGAGCTCGACGGCATTCCCGGGGCCGTGCAGTCCGCGGTGGCGCCGCACCAGCTGATCGTGCGGACCACGACGGCGCCGCCGCTGCGCCGGTCGGCCGGCGTGGCCTAGGGATCTGGCCCAAAGCGCGGTCTAGGAAGCGCGGGCCTAGGAAGAGCGGGCCCAGGAAGCGCGGGTCTAGGAAGCGCGGGCCAGCTGCCGGATCGGCACCCAGCGCGAGGCCAGCCGGCGGTAGGCCGCGGCGGCGCCGGTCATGTCGCCCTCCGCCAGGCATTCGATGCCGAGCCGGACGTCCAGCGGCGAATCGTCCGGATAGACCTTGTCCGCCACCCCGCCATAGTCCAGTTCCACCGCCGAATCCGGGTGGAAAAGCTCAAGCCATTCCGTGAGCTGGGTGAGGTCCTCGAGCATGTCCAGATCGGGCGCGGCCAGGGCCAGGTGTGCCACCGCGTAGCTCACCCGCTCCAGCGCCTTGCCGATGCCCGCGCGCATGCGGACGGTCACAATGTGGCCTTCGGATTCGACCACGTCGGTGGGATCCGATTCCTGGAAGAGGCAGAACCAGCTGAAGGGAATGCCCCACGTGGACGCCCGGGTGTGGACCCGGCTCAGGCCATCGTGGGCCCGGACCTCGTCGATGCGTTCCTGGTGTTTGTCCCGCTGTTCTTCCGGGATCAGGAGCTGCGCCAGGGGCCCGTGGATGCCTTCCATCAGGGCATTGGCGGCCAGTCCGGCGCGCAGGACCAGTTGGCTGGGGCAGTACAGCAGCTTGTCGGCCTGTCGCGGGGCAGCCCCCGGGCCGGGATCGGCGGCGTCGCGCGCTGCGCCCGAGGACGCCTGCCGCGCCGGGCCCGGGACGACGCGCACGAGGTCGGTCCGGCCGGTGGGAAAAGGGTCCCCGTCGGAACGGGTGATGCGGCCCAGGGAGGCCAGGAGCTCGGCATTCTCCACGGCGGCACGGGAGGCCTGGCCGGCGCCCGCGGCCCGCAGGGTGACCTGCTGCTGCTCGGGGAACGCCTCGAGGGGCTCGTAGATCCGGAGCGCTGAAGAGAACGGCAGACCGACCTGTCCGCGGTAGATGTTCCCGGTCATTGGATCACGACGCTTCCCTGGGCGGCAGCCACTAGCCCGCCAGTTCCGCAATCACCGGAGCATGGTCCGAGGCGCCCTTGCCCTTGCGCTCCTCGCGGTCGATCATCGCACCGGTGACCCGTGCCGCCAGGGCCGGGGAGCCGAGGATGAAGTCGATCCGCATGCCCTCCTTCTTCGGGAAGCGGAGCTGCGTGTAATCCCAGTAGGTGTAGACGCCAGGTCCCGGGGTGTGCGGGCGGACGACGTCCTGGAAGCCGGCCTCCTCAAAGGCGTGGAAGGCGGCGCGTTCGGGCTCGCTGACGTGGGTCATGGCGTTGGCGCGGAAGAAGTCGATGTCCCAGACGTCCTCGTCCTGCGGGGCGATATTGAAATCTCCCATCAGCGCGATCTGCGCCTGGGGATCTTCCTTCACCCAGGTCCCGGCGTGGGTTTTCAGGATGTCCAGCCAGTTGAGCTTGTAGGGCATGTGCTCGTCATCGAGGGAGCGGCCGTTGGGGACGTAGAGGCTCCAGACCCGGACGCCGCCGCAGGTGGCGCCGATCGCGCGGGCCTCCTGCACGGCGTCCTTGCCGTTCTTGCCGAACACGGGCTGGTCCAGGAACGTGCGTTCGACGTCGTCGAGCCCCACCCGGGAGGCGATCGCGACACCGTTCCACTGGCTCAGGCCAAAGTGCGCCACCTCGTAACCCATGCTCTCGAAAAGCTCCCACGGGAAGTTCTCGTCCTTGCACTTGGTTTCCTGGATGGCCAGGACGTCACAGTCCGTGCGCTGGAGCCAGGCCTCCACACGGTCGGCGCGGGCACGGAGGGAGTTCACATTCCAGGTAGCAATCTTCACAGTCCCTAACTTACCGAACTTGGCCCCCGGGCGAAGCAGCCGGCCGATTCTGTCCTCTGGAAATTAGTAGGAAGTCCGAGTATATTCGGCTTCAGAGATGATCTGGGTCACATGCAAAGGAGCAGTTGGTCATGGTTCGAGAGCTATCCCATTACATTGGCGGGCAGCGGGTGGAAGGCACCTCCGGCCGGTTCAGTGATGTGTACGATCCCTGTACGGGCGAGGTCCAGGCACGGTTGCCGCTGGCAAGCGCCGAGGAAGTGCGCAACGTGATTGCCAACGCGGAGAAGGGGCAGGTGGAATGGGCTGCGATGAATCCGCAGCGCCGCGGCCGGATCCTGCTCAAGTTCGTGGACCTGGTCAACGAGCACATCGATGAACTCGCCACCCTGCTCTCATCTGAGCACGGCAAGACCTTCCTCGATGCCAAGGGCGACATCCAGCGCGGCATCGAAGTCGTCGAATTCTCCGCCGGCGCCCCGCACCTGCTTAAGGGCGAGTTCACCGACAGCGCCGGAACGGGCATCGATGTCCATTCGATGCGCCAGCCGCTGGGCGTCGTTGCCGGCATCACGCCGTTCAACTTCCCGGCCATGATCCCGCTTTGGAAGTCCGGACCGGCGCTCGCCGCAGGCAATTCCTTCATCCTCAAGCCCTCCGAACGGGACCCGTCTGTTCCGCTGCGCCTGGCCGAGCTCTTCACCGAGGCAGGCCTTCCCGACGGCGTCTTCAACGTGGTCAACGGGGACAAGGAAGCCGTGGATGCACTCCTGGAGGACCCGCGGGTCCAGGCCATCGGTTTCGTCGGCTCCACGCCCATTGCGCAGTACATCTACGCGACCGCCGCAGCCAACGGCAAACGCGCCCAGTGCTTCGGCGGCGCCAAAAACCACATGGTGATCATGCCGGACGCGGACCTGGACATGGCCGCGGACGCCTTGATCGGCGCCGGCTTCGGCTCGGCCGGAGAACGTTGCATGGCCATTTCGGTTGCAGTGCCCGTCGGCCGGAAAACCGCCGACGTGCTGGTGGAGAAGCTGCAGGAACGGATCGCGGACCTCAAGGTCGGCCACAGCCTCGCCAAGGACTCGGACTTCGGCCCGGTGGTTGCGGCTTCCGCGAAGGAACGGATTGAAGGCTACATCGCCTCCGGCGTCGAGGAAGGCGCCAGCCTTGTGACCGATGGCCGCGGACTGAAAGTCGAAGGCTACGACGGCGGCTTCTGGATCGGCCCGACGCTCTTCGACAACGTCACCAAGGACATGAAGATCTACAAGGAAGAGATCTTCGGCCCGGTCCTCAGCGTGCTCCGCGCCGAAGACTACGACGAAGCACTCCGGCTTTGCAGCGAACACGAGTTCGGCAACGGCGTGGCCATCTTCACCCGCGACGGCGACGCCGCCCGCGACTTCGCCAGCCGGGTCCAGGTGGGCATGGTGGGCATCAACGTGCCCATTCCGGTGCCGATCGCCTACTACACCTTCGGCGGCTGGAAGGCGTCGGGCTTCGGGGACCTCAACCAGCACGGCGCGGACGCCTTCCGGTTCTACACGAAGACCAAGACCGTCACCACCCGCTGGCCCTCGGGCGTGCGCAGCGGCGCCAGCTTCGTCATGCCGGAAGGCAGCTGATGAGGGCGGAAGTTGCGCGGGGAGTGGCCAGTGGAGCAGCGGCCGCCGAACGCGTGCCCGGGGAAGCAGAGGAAGTCCTGTTTGAGCGGCGCGGCAGCCTCGGCGTCGTGACCCTGAACCGGCCCGCGGCCGTCAACGCCCTGACGGCCGGGATGGCTGCCGCCATGCTGGAGCAGCTCGCGCTTTGGGCCGACGACGACGCCATCGCCGCGGTGCTGGTCCGCGGCGCCGGCGACCGGGGCCTCTGCGCTGGCGGCGACATCGTCGCCATCTACCGGGACATGCTCGACGGCGGGGATGCCACCGCGGACTTCTGGGCGGTCGAGTACCGGCTGAACCTGCTGATCTCCGAATACCCCAAGCCGTACGTGGCGTTCATGGACGGGCTGGTGCTGGGCGGCGGCGTGGGGATCTCGGCGCACGGCTCGGTGCGGATCGTCACCGAACGTACCCGCATGGGCATGCCCGAAACGACCATCGGCTTCGTGCCCGACGTCGGCGGCACTCTGCTGCTCGCCGGCTCACCCGGAGAGACCGGCACGCATGCGGCCCTGACCGGCGACCACCTGAGCGGCGCGGACGCGCTGTTCCTGGGCCTTGCCGACACCTTCGTGCCCTCCGAGCGGTTGCAGGAACTGGCGGCAGCGCTCGAAAACGAAGATGCGGGGGCCGCCGTCGGCCGCTTCGCCGAGCCGGCTCCTGCGTCAGTGCTCGCCGCACAGCGTGAATGGATCGACCCCTGCTACTCCAGCGACGATGCTGAGGAGATCCTGGGCCGGCTGCGCACGGTAGGCGGAGAAGCCGCCGGGGCCGCCGACACGATCGAGGCGAAGTCGCCGACAGCGGTGAAGGTGGCGCTGGAGTCCCTGCGCCGCGTCCGCGGGCTGAGCCTGGCGCAGGCGCTCGAGCAGGAGTACCGCGTGGGCCTGCACTTCCTCGCCGGACCGGACTTCCGCGAGGGGATCCGCGCCCAGGTGGTGGACAAGGACCGTAACCCGCACTGGAAGCCCGCCGTCCTCGCGGAGGTCACTCCTGGCGACGTCGCTGCCTACTTCGCCCCGCTGGACGGGCGCGAACTGAAGCTCTCTCCGAAGGAGAAGAACACGGAGAAGAACAGGGAGAAGAACAATGTCTGACGCAGGAGCCCCTGGTACGGGGACCATCGCCTTCCTGGGCCTGGGGCACATGGGCGGGCCCATGGCCGTGAACCTGGTCAAGGCCGGCTACCGGGTGACCGGCTTCGACGTGGTTCCGGCGGCCCTGGACGCCGCCCGGGAGCACGGCATTCCCACCGTCGGGACCGCAGCCGAGGCCACCGCGGGCGCAGCTGTCGTGCTGACGATGTTGCCCAGTGGCAAGCACCTTCTGGACGCCTACCGCGGCACCGGCGGCGGGCCGGGCCTGCTTGAAGCCGCCGCCCCGGGCACTATGTTCCTGGACTGCTCCACCATCAACGTGGACGAGGCCCGCGAGGCCGCGGAACTCGCCGTCGCGGCCGGGCACCGGGCAGTGGACGCGCCCGTCTCCGGAGGCGTTGTGGGAGCCGAGGCCGGGACGCTGACGTTCATGGTCGGCGCCCTGCCCGAGGACTTCGAGGCCGTCAAACCGATGCTGGAAGTCATGGGCAAACGGGTGGTCCACTGCGGCGCGCACGGAGCGGGCCAGGCGGCCAAGATCTGCAACAACATGATCCTGGGCGTCTCGATGATCGCCGTCAGCGAGGCTTTTGTGTTGGGCGAAAAGCTCGGGCTGACCCACCAGGCGCTGTTCGACGTCGCTTCCGCCGCCTCCGGGCAGTGCTGGGCGCTGACCACCAATTGCCCGGTGCCGGGGCCGGTCCCGGCCAGCCCCGCCAACCGGGACTACCAGCCAGGCTTCGCCGGGGCGCTGATGGCCAAGGACCTGAACCTGGCCCTCAACGCGCTCCAGAGCACCGGCGTCGCGGCCCGGCTCGGTCCGCTCGCCGCCGAAATCTACGATACGTTTGCCGCGGAAGGCGGCGCCGGCCGGGATTTCTCCGGCATCATCACCGACATCCGAGAAAAGTCGGAAGCAGGCAAGTCCGAAGCAGGCGAACCGGGGTCCGGCACCGCCGGGCAGTAGCCTCCCGGCGTCGCGGGCTTAAGCCCGCCACCGAGAACAAGGGTCCGG
This sequence comes from Arthrobacter sp. 05T47, assembly GCF_056395825.1. NCBI lineage: Bacteria > Bacillati > Actinomycetota > Actinomycetes > Micrococcales > Micrococcaceae > Arthrobacter > Arthrobacter sp. 05T47. The sequence goes on from NZ_JBFTKG010000003.1 coordinate 252,200, forward strand.
CGCCGGGCCCGCAACCAGCACCACCGAAGGGGACCACTTTCATGACGGAACAGTACGCGAACATCCTGGTGGAGCGCCGCGGCCGGGTGGGCCTGGTGACGCTCAACCGTCCCGAAGCCCTCAATGCCCTGAACCAGGCCACCATGGTCGAGCTGGTGCGGGCCGTCACCGCCATGGATGCGGACCCGGGAGTTGGTGCCGTGGTGGTGACCGGTTCGGCGAAGGCGTTCGCCGCCGGCGCGGACATCAAGGAAATGCAGTCCAAGGGCTACATGGACATGTACGCGGCGGACTGGTTCCGCGGCTGGGAGGACTTTACCCGGCTCCGCATCCCGGTGGTGGCAGCCGTGTCCGGCTTTGCCCTGGGCGGCGGCTGCGAGCTGGCGATGATGTGCGATTTCATCATCGCGGGCGACAACGCCAAGTTCGGCCAGCCCGAAATCAACCTCGGCGTGCTCCCGGGCATGGGCGGCTCGCAGCGGCTGACCCGGGCGGTGGGCAAGTCCAAAGCCATGGACATGATCCTGACCGGACGCTTCATGGACGCCGAGGAAGCCGAACGCGCGGGCCTGGTCTCCCGCGTGGTCCCGGCCGCCGACGTCGTCGAGGAAGCGCTGAAGGCCGCCGAAGTCATCGCCTCCAAGTCCAAGCCCGTGGCGATGGTGGCCAAGGAAGCGGTGAACGCGGCCTTTGAGACCGGGCTGGCCCAGGGCGTGCTGTTTGAACGGCGGGTGTTCCACTCGCTGTTCGCCACCGAAGACCAGAAGGAAGGCATGGCCGCCTTCACCGAGAAGCGCCAGCCAGAGTTCAACCACCGCTAGCCCCACGTGCCCTTCGCTCCGGGGGGCCGCCGCGGGGCCGGCAGGAAGGCAGCCATGAACACCGGATTCCTGGGCGTCGCTGCGTCCCCGGCGGAGGTTAGCGCCTTAGTCCCGGGCGACGCGCTGGTCCCCGCCCCGGACGTGGTGATGGACCGCGGCTTCGACCTGCCCGGCCCGCCCGGCGCCGTCTGGCCCTGGATCATCCAGCTGGGCAAGGAGCGCTCCGGCTGGTACCTGCCCCGGTGGGTCGAAGCCCTGATCCCGGCCAGGCGCCGGGCCCTGCGGACCATTGACCCGGCGCTCCAGGACCTCAGCGCGGGTGACGTCATTGCGGACTGGGGCGGGCCCGGAGCCACCTTCGAGATCGTGGCGGTCGACCCGCCGCGGGCACTGGTGCACCGATCGCAGCGCGGCGCGCTGGCCGTCAGCTGGGCGATCATGCTGCGGCCGGCGCCGGACGGGGTGGCCGGAACCCGTGTTCACCTCCGGCTCCGGCTTGCCGGCGTCAAGCGCCGGCGCCTCGTGGAGCTCGGCGGCGGCCTGTTCGACCTCCTCACCATCGCAGGGCTCGCGGCCGGGCTGCGGGAGCGGCTGAGCCGCTAGCCGGATGCAACCGCCAGCCGGATACAACCGCTAGCCGGATACAACTGTGGGCGGGGCGGCGGCCCACAGGCCAAGGCGGCCGTCACGTGAAGATGTCTGCGACGTACCTGCCGTGCGTGCGTTCCACTTCGTCCATCCACGCCTCGGCGTCGGTCTTTGAGGCACCGGTCGCTTCCTGATAGATCAGGATGCACGTGTCCCGGACCTGCGGCGCCATGTGCTTGCCGTCGCCGCAGACGTAGACCGTGGCGCCCTGCCTGACCAGTTCGACGACGTCGGCGCGGTCCGCCCACAGCCGGTCCTGGACGTACTTCAGGCCGTCTTCGGGCGCTGTGGAGAAGACCGGCCGCAGGTCGAGGCTGGCCTGCTCGGCCCACGACGCCAGTTCCCCGCGGTACAGGAAGTCGGTGTCCGGTGCCCGGCAGCCGAAAAACAGCAGGGCGGGCGCCGGCGTCGTGTCCTCCGCCTCGGCCCGCAGCGCCCGGTCCTGGACGAAGCCACGGAACGGTGCCAGGCCGGTCCCCGCACAGACCATGATGAGCGGGACCTCCAGGGACGATGGCGGGTGGAAGGCCGCGTTCGAGGGGCGGACCGTCACCGCGACCCGTGACCCCGGCCTGGCCTGGGCCAGATAGGTGGAGGAGGCTCCCTCGAAGACGCCGCGGCCAGACCAGGCCGGAGCCTGGATGACGGCAAAGGTCAAGGTGGCGTGGTCGGGGCTCCACAGCGGGGACGAGGAAATGGAGTAACGCCGCGGGGTCAGCTGGGTCAGCAGTTGCAGGAACGAGGTGAACGACAGCTGGCAGGACGGATACGTTTCCAGCAGCTCCAGGAGTGAGACCCGTTTGTCGAGGATCTCCGCCGCGTACCGCGCGCGGTCCTGGGCCAGGGCCTCAAGTTCGGTGCGGTGTGCCGGATCCGCCGCGACATCCGCCAGGTCCTCAAGCTGGATCCGGGTGGCAGGAATTGCGAGCTCGACGTAGCTGCCGAGCAGTTCGCCCACGGCCACGGGGGCGCCCGTGGGCAGGAACGTGTCTCCCCGCTCCATGCTCAATTGGACGTGCGAGTCGTAGTCGAGGTTGAACCGGGCCAGGGCGCGCTGCACGAGGTCGCTGGGATTCAGCGGCAGCACGGCCAGGTAGTCCCCGGTCCGGTAGCTCATCCCCTCGGGCAGGGCGATCTCGACGTGCCGCTTGGACCGGGCGCCGGGTTTGGCCAGATCGACCAGTTCCCGGTTCGCCACGACGGTGCCCAGGGCCAGCCCGTTCTGGCGCAGCAGCGGGTCCCTGACGTTGCCGACGAACTGCAGTTCAAGCTGGGGCTGCGCGGTTGGGTTGCTGGTCCTCTGCCCGAGGGCGGCGTCCACGGCCGGCCAGAATCCGGCATACCACTCTTCAAAATCGCCGAAGAAGTCCCCGCGGGCGTTGGCTTCGCCCCGGGCATAGATCCGCGCGGCACCGGCCGCCTCGAGCCGGGCGTCGAGGGCTTTGGGCACTTCCTGGTACGTTCGCGCCCAGTCCTTGTTGCCGTTGCCGAAGACCGCATACCGCACACCGGCGAGGCTGCCCGGCTGCAGGCCCTCGGTCCAGGCCACGAATTTCCGCGCGTTGTCTGGCGGCTGCCCCTCGTAGGAGGACGTCACGATGGCGACGAGCCCCTCCGACGGCAGCCCGCCGGCCGCCTCGTCGAGCGGACCGATGGTGGGGCTGTAGCCGCGCCGTCCGGCGTCGTTGGCGATGCGCTGGGCGAAGTCCTTGGACGTGCCTGCATTGGAACCGTAGAGCACGCGGATGGGAACGCCGTTGGGCGTTGCGTCCACCGCTGCAGCTTCCGCCTGCGCGGCTTGTTCGACGGCGGCCTGCGGTCCGGCCGCGATGGCGATGTCCCGCCGGCGCACGTGGATGAACAGCCCTTCAGGCTTCATGGTCAGTGTGTGCTTGATGTGCAGTTCATAGCCCGGGTCCGCGGACGTGACCTCGAATCGCTGCAGGAGTTTGGCCAGGAACAGCATGGCCTCCTGCAGGGCAAATCCCCGGCCGATGCAGGAGCGCTGCCCGTTGCCGAAGGGTTTCCAGGCGTTGGCGGGGATTTCCGCGGCCCGTTCCGGGGAGAACCGGTCCGGGTCGAACATCTCGGCGTCCTCTCCCCACGCCACCTTGTCCCGGTGCAGCCGCGGAATCAGGACCAGGATGGGCTGGCCGGCCGGGAGGTCATAGCGGCCGCCAAGCGTGGTGTCCTGGAACGGCGCGAGGTTGAACGCCGGTGCGGTGGGCCACAGCCGCAGCGTCTCCTTGAGGATCTGGTCCAGGTATCCCAGCCGGGGGAGGTGCTCGAACCGGGCGCTCTCGGTGCCGAGCACCTCGTCCACCTGGGCGCGTGCCTTGGCCAGGACGGCGGGATGGCGGAGCATTTCGTAGAGGGCAAAGGAGAGCAGGCCGCTGGTGGTCTCATGCCCGGCCACGAGGAACGTGACCATCTGGTAGCGGATGTTTTCCTCGTCCAGCCGCTCGCCGGTCACCGGATCCGCGGCGTTGAGCATGGTGTCCAGGATGTCTTCGCTCCCCGCCGGGCTGGGGTTGCGCCGGCGTTCGCTGATCATCTGGTCGGCGACCTCGAACATGAGCGCATGGTCTTCTTCGAGCTGGTGGCGCCTGCGCAGCATGATCTTGTTCTGGACCGGGAGCCTACGCGCCCGGCTTCCGGATTCGACCAGGGACCGGACCATGGCCCCGACGAAGGGATGCAGCTCTTCGCGGTAGAGGCTGTTGAAGCGGTAGCTGAACGAGCACAGGGCAATGGTGTCCAGGGTCAGCCGGGTGGTGTTGTCCGGGACGTCGATCCGGGCCGTGGGGCCGAGCCGCTCCCACTTCAGGAGCAGCTGCTCGGCGATGTCGTCCATGCCGCTGAACATCCGCTTAAGCGCCGCGGGCCCGAACGCCGGCATCAGGATCCGGTGCGCCTTTTGCCAGTTCGGTTCTTCTGTCCTGGCGGTGAACAGGCCGTCGCCGATGAAATCCCGCACCTCCCGAAGGGACACGCCCAGCACCTTGCCGAAACGGGACTCGTCGCACACTTCGTTGACGAGCTCCTGGGAAGAGATGGCGATGACGCTGCGGTTGAAGAACTGGATGCGGACTATGGGGCCGTACCGCTCGGCCACCTCGACTATTCCCAGAATCCCCTTGCTGGAGTCGATGTCCGGCAAGTTGCCGACCACCGGCTTCGGGGGAGGCTGCGGTATGGGGACGCTGGGCGAAGTCATGGCCCCTCCTAGGCGATTGCCAATCGACGCTCCGTGAGCACTAATTGCTGCCTGGCCGGACGGCACTGTCCGGCTCCGAACCACGATACTCCCGTCGGATTCAGGGCAACATAGGCTCCCGCCGCAGTGTGGTCCTGGCGGCAGTCGCAAGGTTGTGACGGATGATTTCCCTGTGACAGATGATGCTCATGATTCCCTGCTAGCATCCGGTCGATGGGCAGAGGACAACTTCACCGGACAGTAGGACTGGTCATCGCAGTGATCGCCGGCACGGCCGCGGCGCTCCTGTGGGCCGCCGTCGCCGCGGGCGGCCACGCCCAAGTGGAGGGCCCGCCGCACGACGTCGTCCTCGGTGTGTGGAACCTGCTCTACAGCACGAACGCTCCTGAGGCCCGGATCCTTGGCGCGGCGGTTGCGCTGGCTGTGCTCCTGGCCGCCGGCGTCGCGCTGCTGGAGCGCCGGATCAGCACCCGGTCACGGAGGTCGGCGAATGTGCGGATCGCCCCGCTGGCCCCAAAGATCGTGATGGAGGCCACGCGCGGACTCTATGCGGGGCCGGTCACCGTCACGGTGCTAATCCCGGCCCACAACGAGGAAGTCTCGCTGCCTTCCACGATCGCCTCGCTGCGGGCGCAGTCCCACAGCCCCGAGCGGATCATCGTCGTGGCGGACAATTGCACCGACAGCACCGTGCAGATTGCCCGCGACGCCGGCGTCGAGCTCTATGAATCGGTCGGCAACACGAAGAAGAAGGCAGGCGCGCTCAACCAGGTGCTCACCCGGATTCTCCCCTCCCTCGGGGCCAATGACGTGGTGATGGTCATGGACGCCGACACCGCGCTCGACGACGGCTTCCTCGACGCCGCCGTGAGGCGCTTCGTGGATGACCGGGCCCTGATGGCGGTGGGCGGCCTGTTCTACGGCGAGGAGGGCCATGGTGTCCTCGGCCAGTTCCAGCGCAACGAATACCTCCGCTATGGCAGGGAGATCAAGCGCCGGCGGGGGAGGGTGTTCGTGCTGACCGGTACCGCGTCGCTCTTCCGGCCGGTGGCCCTGCGCACCATCGCGGAGCAGCGCGGCGAGTCGATTCCCGGGACGAAGGGCGACGTTTACGACACAGCGGCGCTGACCGAGGACAACGAGCTGACCATCGCGCTCAAGTCCCTCGGCGCCCTGATGATCTCCCCGACGGCGTGCACCGTGGTTACCGAACTCATGCCCACTTGGTCCACGCTGTGGTCCCAGCGGCTGCGGTGGCAGCGGGGGGCGCTGGAGAACATCGGCGCCTACGGCGTCACGGCCCAGACCACGCGCTATTGGGTGCAGCAGCTGGGAATCGGCTACGGCGTGATCGCCCTCAGCGCCTACCTGCTGCTGATCTTCCTCATGGTCTTCTCCCTGGACGTGTGGGTCTGGTTCCCGTTCTGGCTGGGCCTTGGCGGGGTGTTCATGATCGAACGCGTTGCCACGGTCTGGAAGGGCGGCTGGCGGGCCCGGATCCTGGCCCTGACCCTCTTCCCCGAACTTTTCTTCGACATGTTCCTGAACATGGTCTACGTCAAGGGCATCATCGACATTTCGCTGGGCCGGACCGCGAACTGGAAACACGTCACCCACACCCCTGCCGCCGACACTGTCAAGGAGTCAGCATGAGCCTCACCGGCGTGCCCGTCCCCACGGGCCTTCTCTTCCCGCAGACCCTCCTGAACACGGAGTGGTTCGCCATCCTGGCGACCTTCGTCGCGATCAATACCGTCATGTACGCGGCCCTGGCCGCGGCGAAGGTGCTGCCGAAGATCTACCGCCCCAGTTGGCTGCGCTCCCGGCATGAGCGCGGCGAAACCCGCAGCATCCACCCCGACGCCCCGCGCTGACACACCGGCAACCCGGTGGTCCCAGCCGGGCGGCTGCCGCAGTACGGGCCATTCGTTGGCCTCGACGAGGGCCAGCACGGGACGTTGTCCGGCCGGCCTGATACCTGCATGCGGCCTTGACGTTCCGCGGTGCCATGGCGGCCAGACTCTGGGCACCGGACACGGATTTTCTGTCTAGGTTTTTTCAACCCATTGGGCACGCCACTCTGGTGGGTCGAATGCCTCGCTCCAGTAGGCCGTCTCCTTGGCTATTTTGCCCTCGCGAAATTCAAAGATGAACACCGTTTCGTACTGTGGGCCGCCGTAGTCCAACAACGCCTCGGCGACTACCAGCTCCCCGCCGCTGGTCAGCCGGCGCGGGGTGATGGTTGGCAGCTGTGGGAAGGCATTGTAGATTCCCCTCCGGTTCTCGGCGCCGCGCACGAGTTCTCCGGATTGTGGCCAGTGCATGACCGCGTCGTCATGAAACAACTCGTCCATGACCGCAACCTGACGGTCATTGATACAACTGATCAGCCGGTTGACTACCTTCTCGTTTGCATTCGTTTCATCCACAGTCTTGACCTGATTTCTGGGGGAGCATCAGTTTCTGCATTGGGCTCGTGTCATGGAGGGGCGGATGTGGCCCCTGTATGAATCCTGTCGTCTTCATGGTCGGAGGATCAGCCGATGGCGGCCAGTGCCCAAAGTCCCCCCGTCCCCGGACCTGCCGTGTCCAGGGGGCACTTCGGCGCCGATGCCGTAGCTCCAGCCAGAGTCGAGGGCGCTCGAGCCCGTCGAGCTGGCCGGGCTCGAGCGCTCCTGGTCGCCGAAGCCGGACTGGCCGAAGACCTCGGAGTTGAGCACCGCCGTCGCCCGCTTGGCCAGGGCGCGCCCGTCCGGCGTGAGCTCGATCAGGGTGGTCCGGCCGTCCGTGGGATGCGGCGAGCGGACCACCAGCCCGGCGTCCTGGAGCCGGTCCACGGCATTGGTGACCGAGGTGGGGTGGACCTGGAGCAGTGCGCTCGCCTTGTTCATGGGCAGTGCCCCGCTGCGGGCGAAGCTGAGCAATGCCAGCAGCTCGTACCGGGCAAAGGTCAGCCCAAAGGGCTTGAGGACGGCCTCGATCCGGCCCAGCAGTATCTGCTGGGTCCGCATGATGGCAGTGATGGCGGCCATCGGGGCAGCGACGTCGGACCAGCCGTGGCGCTCCCAGTTCAGCCGGGCGTCGGCGATCGGATCCCGCGGGAGAGGTGTTCCCATGCTCAACCCTGAGCCTTGAGCCCGGGGAAATCGGAGTCGGAGTACTCGACGCCGAAGCCCTCGGGAACGGGTCCGCCGCCGTGCCGCAGTTCCTCGCTGTGCCGCAGCTCCACGCGCCGGATCTTGCCGGAGATCGTCTTGGGAAGCTCGGCAAACTCCAGCCGTCGGATGCGCTTGAACGGTGCCAGGTGCTCCCGGCAGTACCGCAGGATGTCCTCGGCCAGCTCCGGGCCGGGCTGGTGCCCGGCCGCCAGGACCACAAACGCCTTCGGCACTGACAGCTTCAGCGGGTCGGGGGAGGGGACGACGGCGGCCTCCGCCACCGCCGGGTGTTCAATCAGCACGCTCTCCAGCTCGAAGGGGGAGAGGCGGTAGTCGGAGGACTTGAAGACGTCGTCGCCGCGGCCCACATACGTGATGATGCCGCGCTCGTCCCGGCTCGCCATGTCCCCCGTGTGGTAATAGCCGTCGCGGAAAGCCTCCGCCGTCTTGTCCGGGTCGCCGTAGTACGCCTTCATGAGCCCCACGGGGCGGGGGTCCAGGCGCAGGCAGAGCTCGCCGTCGTCGGCCTCCTCGCCGGTGGCGGGATCCACGAGCACCACGTCATAGCCGGGCAGCGGCTTGCCCATGGCGCCGATCTTGATCGGCTGGCCCGGGGTGTTGGCGATCTGCACGGTTGATTCGGTCTGGCCGAAGCCGTCGCGGATGGTCTGGCCCCAGGCGCGGTGGACCTGGTCGATCACCTCGGCGTTGAGCGGTTCGCCGGCGGACACCACCTTGGTGGGCGGGTTCTTTAGCAGGGTGAGATCGGCCTGGATGAGCATCCGCCAGACCGTGGGCGGGGCGCAGAAGCTGGTCACGGATTCGCGGTCCATCTGTTCCATGAGCGCCCGTGCGTCGAAGCGTTCGTAGTTGTAGATGAACACGCAGGCCTCGGCGATCCAGGGCGTGAACACGTTGGACCAGGCGTGCTTGGCCCAGCCCGGCGATGCCACGTTCAGGTGCACGTCGCCCGGTTCCATCCCGATCCAGAACATGGTGGAGAGGTGCCCCACCGGGTAGGAGGTGTGCGTGTGTTCCACGAGTTTGGCCTTGGACGTGGTGCCGGAGGTGAAGTAGAGCAGGAGGGTCTCATCGGCCAGGGTGGGGGCGTCCGGGGTGAAGTCCACGCCGGCGGCGGCAGCGGCCGCATACTGCAGCGAGTCCGGGGCCCCTGCGGGATTCCCGGCCGGATTGGCCGCGCCCGTGCCGATTTCAATCAGCCTGTAGTCACCCGCGACGTCGGCGAACTTGGCGATGTTGGCACTTCCGACGGCGGCCCAGGCCGCGCTGCCGCGCTCCACCCGGTCCTGGAGGTCGGCGGGGCCCATCAGGGTGGTGGTGGGGATCATGACGATGCCCAGCTTGATGCCGGCCAGCATGAGTTCCCAGAGCTCCACCTGGTTGCCGAGCATGATGATCATCCGGTCCCCGCGCCGCACGCCCTGGCCGCGCAGCCAGTTGGCCACCTGGGAGGAGCGCCGGGAAAGGTCCGCGAAGCTGCGCCGGGTGGCGGATCCGTCCTGTTCGACGATCACCAGCGCCGGCTTGTCCGCCTTGGCCGGGTCTGCCGCGAGCTGGTCGAACCAGTCCAGCGCAAAGTTGAATTCCTCGAAGCGCGGCCACTGGAACTCGCTGCGGGCGGCCTCGTAATCCCCACGGAGGGCCAGCAGCCGGTCCCGCGCGGCCCGGAATTCTTCAGTCACGGTCATGGTGCACCTTTCGAAGTCCTCTGGCGCAGCCCTTCCGGAAAATCCGGCGCCGGCGCCGTTGCCTGGGATCCCGCCGGCCCGGCGGGCGCCTGCCTAGTGATCCCCGTCACTGTGCAATATACTAGGACATCCAAGGGTTTGGAAGAGCGGCGCTGCTCTGCGGACAGCGCATGAGGAAGGGATACGTGCCCGTGCAGCCACAAGGACGTGCCGGCGGAGCGCCAGTGCTAACGGAATCAAACACAGCCGTAGCAGACACCGCATCAGCTGCAACACCGGCGGACCCGGCGCCGCCGCCGTTTCCGGACGCCGACCTCATGTACATCGTGGACCTGCTGCCGCCGGAGGAACAGCTCCGCTACCAGGAGGTCCGGGAGTTCCTGCAGTCCCGGGTCCGGGCCGCGTCGATCGACTACTGGAACCGCGAGGAATTTCCCTTCGGCCTGCTCGCGGAACTCGGCAAATACGGCCTGGGCGGGCTGCAGACCGACGGCACGTCCAAGCTCTTCAAGGGGCTCATGTACGTCGAGGTGGCCCGCGCCGACGTATCCCTCTCGGCGCTCGTGGGCATCCACAACGAGCTGATCGTCGGCATGATCGATGAGCTGGGCTCGGAGGAGCAGAAGGCACGCTGGCTCCCGGGCCTCACCGCGTTCACCCAGCTCGGAGCCTTCGCGTTGACTGAGCCGGACCACGGCTCGGACATCGCAGGCGGCCTGGAAACCACCGCCCGGCTGGAGGACGGCGAATGGGTCATCAACGGTGCCAAGCGGTGGATCGGCGCCGGCACCATCGCGGACTTTGCCCTCGTGTGGGCCCGGGACGTCGCCGACCAGCACATCAAGGGCTTCATCGTCGAGACCGACCGTCCCGGCTACACAGCAACGAAGATCGCCAATAAGATCGGCCTGCGCATCATGCAGAACGCCGACATTGTCCTCGACGAGGTCCGCATCCCGGCGGCCAACCTGCTGCCCGGCGCCACCGACTTCTCCAAGGCCAACGAGCTCCTGCGCGACTCGCGGGCCTGGGTGGGCTGGCAGGGCGCCGGCATCCAGCTGGCCGCGTTCGACGTCGCGCGCGCCTATTCGCTGCGGCGCCGCCAGTTCGGCAAGGAACTGGCACGCTTCCAGCTCATCCAGCAGCAGCTCGCCGAGATCCTGGGCAACGCGACCGCGTCCCTGGCCCTGATGGCCCAGCTGGCGAGAATCCAGGAGGACGGCAAGCTCGAGATGGTCCAGGCCGCCATGGCCAAATCCACCACCACGCGGCTGGCGCGCGCCTCGGTGGCGATGGGCCGGTCCCTCATGGGCGGCAACGGCATCAGCAGCGACTACGAGATGGGCAAGCTCTTCGGCGACGCCGAAATCCTCTACACCTACGAGGGCAGCTACGAAATCAATTCACTGATCGTGGCCCGGGCCGTGACGGGAAAGTCCGCCTTCGTCTAGGCTCCCCGCGTGGTCTGGGCTTCCCGCGCGTCAGCGGCGCCGGGCGCCTGTTCCCGGGCGGCGGCGGTGGGGTGGCCGTACCGGGACGTGCGGTTGCGGCCACCGTTTTTGGCCTCGTACAGGGCCCGGTCCGCACAGTCCAGGAGGGAGCCGGCCTCGGCGTCGCGCTGCTCGCAGACCCCGGCCGAGATCGTCAGGTAACCGACCTCGCCGAACGGCTCGGACGCGATGGCCTTCCGGGCACGTTCGGCGGCGAGCAGGGCCTCGGCGCCGTCGGTCCCCGGGAGCAGCCACACGAACTCCTCGCCGCCAAACCGGGCCACGATCTCCTTCGTGCGGGCGACCGTCCGGAGCCGCGCGGCGACCTCCGCCAGGACGACGTCGCCCATCAGGTGGCCGTAAGTGTCGTTGATCCGCTTGAAGTGGTCGATATCCAGGACGATCGCGCTCAGGTAAGTCCCGCGGCTACCGGCCAGCGCAATCTGTTCGGCGAGGTGCCGTTCCAGGGACCGCCGGTTGGGCAGGCCGCTCAGGGCATCGGTCGTGGCCTGCTGCTCCAGGTCCGTCCGGGCCTCCGTGTTGCCGATGGCGATTTCGACGAGCTCCGCGAACTGGGCCAACCGCTCCATCATGGCTTCCGTGACCCCGGTGCGCGACTTCGAGGTCAGGGTCACCGCGCCCCACAGGCCGCCGCGGACGCGGATCGGCGCCGCCGCGGCGGACTGGAAGCCGCCGGCGCGCATCTGCTCCGCTGCCGGTCCGCCCTCCGCCCCGTAAACGACGAGGGCCGGTTTGCCGGTCACGGCCACCCGGACGGTGGCGGATTCGTCTGTCGGGGCGAAGATCTGCCGCCGGCTCAGCGTCGGCGGGAGCGTCGGGGCCATCGCAACGATTTCCGCCGAGGACGCGCCGGTGAAACGAACGACGGCGGCCGAATCGACGTTGAACAGCTCCCGGACGATCGCGGCGACCCGCTCCGAGATGGCCTCGGGGGCTGCGTTGCGGGCGACTTCGGTCGCCAATTCGTGCAGGGCCTGCCACACCTGCTGTTGCTGCAGGCGCTCGGTGACGTCGACCGCCACCACCATGCCGGCCGCGGCGCCGTCGTCGTCGGAATAGACCGGGCCGGCCTTCAGCCGGTATGTGCGGTGGCCGATCTGCCGGCTCCAGGAGACCTCGCGGCCGGCCAGGGCCGCACGGTAGCGGGGCTCGAGCTCGCTGGCGAGGTCGCCCTTGAGCACGTCCTGGATGCGCTGGCCTTCGAGCTCTTCCCTGCGGTAGCCGAAGGTCTCCAGCTCCTGGCCCTCGGCGATCAGGTAGCGCAGCTCGGCGTCGAAGAGGAGTACGAAGACGCCGGGAACGCTGCGCGCCAGCGCCCGGTACCGGTCCATGTCCCGTTGCCGGCGCCGGTCGGCCAGCACCCGTTCGGTGATGTCGGTGATCACGACGAAGTAGCCCTGTACCGCGCCATCGCGGGCATCGGGGGTGTACGTGACCTGGGTGTGGCGCGACTCGCCTTCAGAATCCACGAGGGTCCGCTCAAACTGCTGCGCCTCTCCGGCGAGCACCCGCTCGATGAGCGGCCGGGTCGTTTCGAAGGCCACATCCCCGATCACGTCCCGGACATGCAAGCCATTGAGCTGCTGGGGTTCGAACCCGAACCACTCGCAGTAGGCGTCGTTGGCCAGGCGGTTGCGCAGTTCGTTGTCCCAGTAGCCCACGAGGGCCGGTATCCCGTTGAGGACGGCCCGCAGCTGCGCCGGGATCTCAGGCAGTGGCGACGGATCGGCATCGTCCCTGCTGAGCGGGCTGCAATTAGTCATTGCCCCAGTATCCATTGCCGGTCACGGCATCGGAAAACCAACAGGCGAAGCTGCCGGAAAAACTGTCAGGGCATGAACCGGTAGCCGATTCCGGCCTCGGTGAGCAGGTGGCGGGGGTTGGCCGTGTCCGGTTCCAGCTTGCGCCTCAGCTGGGCCATGTAGACCCGCAGGTAGTTCGTCTCCTTCGCGTACGCCGGCCCCCAGACCTCGGAGAGCAACCGCTGCTGCGTGATCAGCTTTTCCGGATTCCGGACCAGCACGTCCAACATTTTCCACTCCGTGGGGGTCAGCCGGACGTCGTGTCCGTCCCGGACCACCCGGCGCTTTCCCAGATCCACCGTGAAGTTCTCCGTGCTGACCACGGCCTCGTGTTCCGGTTCCGTGGTGCGGCGCAGCAGCGCGCGGAGCCGGGCCAGGAGTTCATCCAGGCCAAAGGGTTTGGTGATGTAGTCGTCCGCGCCGGCGTCGAGGGCCTGGACTTTGTCCTCGGAGCCGTGGCGGGCGGACAGCACCAGGACGGGAACGCTGCTGAATGCGCGCAGCTCCCGGATCACCGCCGTGCCGTCCAGATCCGGCAAGCCCAGGTCCAGGATCACCACCGACGGCGGCTCCTGCCTGGCCTTGAGCAGCGCGGACCGGCCGTCCGCCGCCGCGGAAACGTCGTAGCCGTGGCCCTGCAGAGTGATGCGCAGTGCCCGCAACAGATGCGGATCGTCGTCGACCACCAGGACGGCGGTCATGGCGCGTCCCGCCCGGCCGCCGACGGCGACGGTGCCGGGGACGATGCTGGGGACGGCGGCATCGGGCGTCCATGGTGGCGGCCGGTCAGTGCCGATTGCGGTTCCAGCGGGGCCTGGCCCGTTTGGGCGTCGAAGGGTTCGCCGCTGGAGAGCGGGAGCGTGATGACCATGGTCAGGCCGCCGCCCGGCGTCGGCTCAGCCGTCAGGCGTCCGCCCATCGCCTCGGTGAAACCCTTCGCCACCGCAAGGCCGAGCCCGACGCCGGCGGCCTGGGCGGCGTCGTCGAGGCGCTGGAACGGGCGGAACATGTCCAGCACCCGCTCCGCCGGGACGCCGCGGCCGTGGTCGATGATGCGCAGCTCGCCGGCCGGGCGCCCGGCGAGCGTCGCCTGGCTCAGCCCGCCGGCGGTTCCCGCCACCACGATGTCGGAGTCGGGTGCGTACTTGACTGCGTTTTCGACAATGTTCGCGACGACCCGCTCCAGCATGCCCTGGTCGGCGTCGATCTCGGGCATGTTGGCGGGAAGCTCCACGCGCACCCGGCCCGGCGGGACGCCGTGCAGGGCGCCCGGGATGACTTCGTACCAGCGGAGGGGACGCAGCTGGGGGCTGGCCGAGTCCGAGGTGATGCGGGACATGTCCAGCAGGTTGCCGACCAACAGGTCGAGCCGGTCGGAGCATTCCTCGATCGTGGCCAGCAGCTCCTGCTCCTCCTGTGGGGAATAGCGGGCCCCGGGCTGCCGGAGGCCGCCGACGGCGAGCTTGATCCCGGCCAGCGGGGTCCGGAGATCGTGGGAGACCGCGCGGAGGATGGAGGTGCGCATGGTGTTGCTCTCGGCCAGGCGCATCATTTCGCGCCGGCTGGCCACGAGCTGCTGGCGCTCCAGCTGTGCGGCCACGTGCACGCCGAACGCGGCGAGGAGCCGCCGGTCGCTGGCCGGCAGGATCCGGCCGTAGAGGACCAGCCGGGTGGTGGAGTCGATGTCCTCGATGTTCTCGCCGTCGGGACCTTGACCATCTTGACCTTGACCATCTTGACCTTGACCATCTTGGCGTTGGCCGTCCGGGCGGTGGCCGTCGGCCGGGACCTCGCCGGCGGAGGCCAGGAGCCGCCAGTCTCCCTCGCCGTCGGCCGCCTGGCCGAACAGGGCCGTCCCGCGGACCTGGAAGACTGTCCTGGCCTGCTCGAGCAACGCCTGGACAGTATCGTCCGAGCCGGCCGCCCCACGGGTGAGGTCACTGAGGGTGGTGGCCTCGGCCCTGGCCCGGGCGGCCTCCTTCGAACGGCGGGCGGACAGGTCCACCACCACGGCCACGGCCGCCGACACCCCGAGGAAGACGAACAGCGCCAGGAAGTTCTGCGCGTCGCTGATGGTCAGGTTGCCCAGCGGGGGAGTGGAGAAGTAGTTCACCAGCAGGCTGCTCCACAGAGCGGCCAGGACTGCAGGCCACAGGCCGCCCACCAGGGCGACGGCCACGGAGCCGCTGAGCTGGACCAGCATGGCGGTGGCCAGGCTGTGGTCCGGATTCACGATGGAGAGCAGCAGTTGCAGGACCGCAGGCACGAGCACGGCCAGGATGAAACCCACGGCAACCCTGGCCCTGCCCAGATCGCGGGGGCGCGGCACGCCCGTGCCCTGGCCGCCGAGCGGATGCGAGACCATGTGGACATCGATGTCCCCGGAGCCGCGCACCACCCGGGTGCCAACACCGCCGCCCAGGAGGCCGCCCAGCAGGCTGCCCAGCAGGCTGACGATGTTTTTGTGCCGGGAGATGCCGACCACGATTTGGGTGGCGTTGACGCTGCGGGCGAAGTCCAGCAGGGCGGTGGCCGGGTCCTCTCCGGCCACGACGTGGTAGCTGCCGCCCAGGTCCTGGACCAGCCGCCGTTGCCGTTCCAGCGCCTGCGGCGACTCCGAGGCGACACCATCGGCGGCGCGCACATGCACTGCCAGGAGGTCCCCGCCGCTGACGCGGGTCAGGATGCGCGCCCCGCGCCGGATGAGCGCCTCGCCCTCAGGTCCGCCGGTCAGGCCCACGACGATGCGCTCGCGGGCGGGCCAGCTGTCCTGGATCCCGTGCTCGGCCCGGTACTTCGCCAGGCCCTCGTCCACCCGGTCGGCCAGCCACAGCAAGGCGAGCTCGCGCAGCGCGCTGAGGTTGCCGAGCCGGAAGTAGTTGGAGAGGGCCGCGTCGATCTTGTCCGCGGCGTAGATTTTTCCGTCGCTGAGCCGTTGGCGCAACAGCTCGGGCGGGATATCGACCAGATCGATCTGGTCGGCGCGCCGCACGACCTCGTCCGGGACCGTCTCTGCCTGCCGGACATCTGTGATGGCGCTGACGACGTCGCCGAGGGACGCCAGATGCTGGATATTGACAGTGGAGAGGACATTGATCCCGGCGGTGAGGAGTTCGTCCACGTCCTGCCAGCGCTTCTGGTTGCGGCTGCCCGGGACGTTCGAGTGGGCGTATTCGTCCACCACCGCGGTTTCGGGGGCGCGGGCCAGGACTGCGTCCACGTCCATTTCCTCGAAGTCCGCGCCCCGGTAGCTCAGCGCCCGGGGCGCAATGACCTCCAGGCCCGCCATGAGGGCCCTCGTGTCGGCACGGCCGTGGTCCAGCGCGAAGGCGACGGCAACGTCGTCGCCCCGCTCACCGAGTCTGTGGGCTTCCTCCAGCATCTCGTAGGTTTTGCCCACTCCGGGCGCGGCCCCCAGGAAGATCCGCAGCGTTCCACGTGCCATGTCGTCATTCTGTCACTTGGAGGCGGACACGGGCGACGCGGCGGCAACTGCCAGGTTCAGCGCGGTCACGTTCACGGCGGGCTGCCCCAGGAATGCCGCGGGGCCGGTACTGGTTTGCCGCGCCACGAGCTCTGCCACGGCCTCGGTGCTGAGGCCGTGTGCGGCGGCCACACGTGGGACCTGGAGGCGGGCGTAGGCCGGGGAGATGTCCGGGTCCAGTCCGGAACCGCTGGCGGTGACGGCGTCGGCCGGGACCTCTGCTTCGGGGACAGATTCTGCCTGTGCGACGGCTGCGCGGTTGGCCGCGATCGCCTCCGCCAGTTTGGAGTCGTTGGGGCCAAGGTTGCTGGCCGAGGACGACGCAGGGTCCCACTTTACGGCGGAGGGCCGGGCATGGAACCAGCGCGGGTCCTGGGCGCCGGCGTCGTCGGCCGGCGCCTGGGCGATCAGGGAGGACGCGGCGGGGTGTCCGGCCGGGTCCTTGATGATGGAGCCGTTGGCCTGCGCCGGAGCGATCAGCTGGCCCGCGCCGAAGACGGCCAGGGGATAGCAGAGGCCAAGGACCACGGTGGCGAGCGCGAGGAACCGCAGCGCAGTCCCGGCCTGCCGGAGATAGCCGGTGAGTGTATTCATGGGGAGTTCCTAGCCGATTCCGGGGATGAGGGCGATGACGAGGTCAATGATCTTGATGCCGATGAACGGCGCCACAAGGCCGCCCAGGCCGTAGATCAGCAGGTTCCGGCCGAGGGCTTTGTTGGCCGAAACCGGGCGGTATTTCACGCCGCGGAGCGCCAGGGGCACCAGCGCGATGATGATGAGGGCGTTGAAGACCACGGCGGAGAGGATCGCCGAGGACGGCGAGGCCAGGCCCATGATGTTCAGCAGCCCCAGCCCGGGGAATACCCCCGTGAACAGGGCCGGGACAATGGCGAAGTACTTCGCGACGTCGTTCGCCACCGAAAAAGTGGTGAGGGCACCGCGGGTGATGAGCAGCTGCTTGCCGATCCCGACGACGTCGATCAGTTTGGTCGGATCGGAGTCGAGGTCCACCATGTTGGCTGCTTCCTTGGCCGCGGGGGTGCCGGAGTTCATCGCGACGCCGACGTCCGCCGCCGCGAGGGCGGGGGCATCGTTGGTGCCGTCACCGGTCATTGCGACCAGGCGGCCCTGGGACTGTTCCCGTTTGATGACCGCGAGCTTGTCTTCCGGCGTCGCCTCGGCCAGGAAATCGTCCACCCCGGCCTCGGCGGCGATTGTGGCGGCCGTAATGGCGTTGTCTCCGGTAATCATGACGGTCCGGATCCCCATCTTCCGCAGCTCGGCGAAACGTGCGTGCATGCCTGGCTTGACGACGTCGGCCAGGTGGATCGCGCCAAGGACTTCCGCGCCGTCGGAGCCGGCCCGGGCCACAAGCAGCGGGGTGCCGCCCTGTGCGGCGATGGCGTCGACGTGCCGGAGCATGTCGGCCGGCGTGGATCCGCCGCGGTCTGCCACGAAGGCCGACACCGCCGACGCAGCGCCCTTGCGGATCTGCCGGGCATCGGTGTCCAGCCCGCTCATGCGGGTGCTCGCGCTGAACTCGACCACTTCGAAGACTCCCGCGCGCGCCTGCAGCTGCGCGAGGCTGGGTCCGGCCAGCCCGCGGCTGGCGGCGAGGTCGGTGATCGACCGGCCCTCCGGTGTTTCATCGGCCAGGCTGGACAGCCACGCCGCCTCGGCAAGGGCAGCGGGTTCCGTGCCGTCCGCCGGGAGGAAGTCAACGGCCCGGCGGTTGCCGAAGGTGATGGTCCCGGTCTTGTCGAGCAGGAGGGTGGTGATGTCGCCGGCAGTTTCCACCGCCCTGCCTGAGGTTGCCAGCACGTTGTGCTGCACCAGGCGGTCCATGCCGGCGATGCCGATGGCCGGGACCAGGGCCCCGATGGTGGTCGGGATCAGGCAGACGAGAAGAGCGACCAGCACGATCGGCGACGGCGTGGCCCCGGCGAGGGACGCGAATGGCGCGAGCGACATGGTCACGGCCAGGAAGACGATGGTGAGAGAGACCAGCAACACGTGCAGGGCGATCTCATTCGGGGTCTTCTGGCGTACCGCGCCTTCCACGAGCTTGATCATCCGGTCCACGAATGTCTCGCCGGGGGCGGCGGTGATCCGGATGAGGATCCGGTCCGAGAGGACCCTGGTTCCGCCGGTCACGGACGACCTGTCGCCGCCGGATTCGCGGATCACGGGCGCGGATTCGCCCGTGATCGTGGATTCGTCCACACTGGCGACGCCGTCGATGATTTCACCGTCGGAGGGGATGACGTCGCCCGCCTCGCAGACCACCACGTCACCGACGCGCAGCTCCGTGCCCGGGACATCCTTGAAGGACCTGTCGGCCTGCCGGAGCCGCGCCATGACGCCTTCCCGGCTGGCGCGCAGGCTGTCGGCCTGTGCCTTGCCGCGGCCTTCGGCGATGGCCTCGGACAGCGTGCCGAACAGCACCGTGAGCCACAGCCAGACAGTGACGGCGACGCTGAAAACGGAGGGACGGAACACGCAGATGATGGTGCAGAGCAGCGCCCCGGCTTCGACGACGAACATGACCGGGGAGTGGACCATCTGCCGCGGGGCAAGCTTCTTCAGGGCCAGCGGCAGGGCCGTGGCCACGCTGGCAGCGGTCAGTTTCGCGGGGGCCTTGGTGTGGTGCTTGTGCTCGCCCGGGGTGCCGAGCAGGTTGCCGTCAACCAACGTGGCGGCGGTTTTCGAAGGGGTCGGGGTCATTGGAGGAGTCCTTCTGCGAGGGGGCCAAGTGCCAGCGCCGGGAAGTAGCTCAGTGCTGTCAGGATGACGGTGACGCCGAGCAACAGGGCCGCGAACAGCGGTCCGTGGGTTGGCACGGTGCCGGAGGAAACGGGGACTTTGCCCTGCCGGGCCAGCGAGCCGGCAAGGGCCAGGACCAGCGCGATCGGCAGGAAGCGGCCCAGCAGCATGGCCACGCCCAGCAGGGATGAAAGGTATGGGCCGGAGCTGGTGATCCCGCCGAACGCGGAGCCGTTGTTGTTGGCCCCCGATGTGAAGGCGTACAGCACTTCGCTGAACTGATGCGGTCCGGAGGCCGGGGCATTGGCCATGACGTCAGGCAGCAGCACCGTGACTCCGGCGAGGGCGAGCACCAGCACCGGGGTGACCAGGATGTACATGGCGGCAAGCGTCATTTCCGTGGGCCCGATCTTCTTGCCCAGGTATTCGGGGGTGCGCCCCACCATCAGGCCCGCGATGAACACCGAAATGATCGCGAGGACCAGGATGCCGTACAGCCCCGAGCCGGTCCCGCCGGGGGCAACTTCGCCAAGCATCATGTTCACCATGGCCATACCGCCGGCCAGCGGGGGCAACGAATCGTGGGCGACGTTGACGGCGCCGGTGGAGGTCAGGGTGGTCGACGCTGCGAAGATCGCGCTCGGAGCGCCGCCGAAACGCTGTTCGAAGCCTTCGCCCAGCCCGCCCGCGGCAGCGGTGGCGGCACCCTGTGCGCCGGCGACCGCCCAGCCGGTCATCGTCGTCGACATGAGCCACAGCGTGCCCATGACGGCGACCACCGTGAAGCCCTGGCGGCGGTCGCCGACCATGCGGCCGAAGGTGTACGGCAGCGCCGACGGGATGAGCAGGAGCAGGAACACCTGGAACAGGCTGATGACGGCGTTGGGGTTTTCAAAGGGGTGGGCGGAGTTGGCGTTGAAGTAGCCGCCGCCGTTGGTTCCCAGGATCTTGATGGCTTCCTGGGAGGCCACGGGGCCGCCGGGAATGAGCTGGGAGACACCGGTGGCCTGGTTGGTGACCTCGGTTGGCCAGAAGTTCTGGACCACGCCGCCGAGGACCATCAGGATGGCCGCCACGAATGCCAGGGGCAGCAGGACCCGGAAAGTGGTCCGGGCGAGGTCCACCCAGAAGTTCCCCAGCCGGTCGGTGCGGGTCCTGGCGATGCCGCGGATCAGGGCGACCGCGACGACCATGCCGACGGCGGCGGAGAGGAAGTTCTGCACGGCCAGCAGCGCCATCTGCACGAAAATGCCGACGGTCGTTTCGGGGACGTACGCCTGCCAGTTGGTGTTGGTGACAAAGGAGATGGCGGTGTTCATGGCCACCCACGGGTCGACGCCGGGCAGGGCCCCGGCCCCGGGCAGGACGGCCTGGGCGCGCTGGAGCCCGAAGACGGCCAGGATCGACACAGCCGAAAAGACCAGGACGCTGCGCAGGTACACGGACCACGTCTGTTCGGTGCCTGCGTCGACACCGGACAGGCGGTAAAGGATCCGCTCCGCCCGGGTGGACGTGGTGGATTCATAGACGCGGGCAAGGTAGAGGCCCAGCGGTTTGTGGACGGCGGCGAGGGCAAGGACCAGGGCCCCGAGCTGGAGGAGGAAGGAGGCGGTGTTGAACGTCATGCCCGGCTCACCACTTCCCGGGTTGGATCAGGGCTGCCACCAGATAGCCGAGCAGGCCCAGCCCGGCGAGCAGCAGTGCCAGCCACATGAGTGCGTCGGCGTTCACTGCCTTCCCTCCCGACGTTCGCCGGTCCCGCCGACCATTCGGGGGAGCAGTTGCCCTATCCACATCACGAACCCCATGGAAGCCATGAAGATCCCGATCACAGCCATGTCGGCCATTGCGCGTTCCTTTCCTCGGTACCCCGCTGCGGGGGACAGCACCAGTCAAACCCCGCCAAAGGCGCGAAGCGCCGGTTTTAACGCTTCTTTGATGGTTATGGCCCGGATCTTGACGCGGCCTTAGCGCTGCCCCGCCGCGGGCTGGGGCATACCCGAACCCCGGCCCGGACGGGCCCCGCGCAGCCGCGTTAAGCAGCCGCGTTAAGGAAGCATCAGGATTGCCCGCCGGAGGGCTGCAGAGGTTGCGGGCGCTGGTACTGTCCCGGATGGAAGCGGTGCTGTGCGCCGCGTGGAAAGGACATCATGACCACCCTCAGCCGGCCCCCGGCAGACCCGTCGGCGCCGAGGCCCGGCGCAGGAGAGCACTTCAGGAACTGGCTGCTGTTCGGCCTCCAGGATGCCAAGGGAGTCCATCAGGGCCCCGGGGCCGTGAGTGACAGCCACCTGAAAAAGCACACGTGGTGGCAGGTCATGTGCCTCACCGGCGTGGACTACTTCTCCACCCTCGGCTACCAGCCCGCCATCGCCGCGCTCGCGGCCGGCGTGATCTCCCCGCTGGCCACCCTGGTGCTGGTTGCCGTGACCCTGCTGGGCGCGCTGCCGGTGTACCGCCGGGTGGCCGGGGAAAGTCCGCGCGGCGAAGGCTCCATCGCCATGCTGGAGCGGCTGTTGCCGCGCTGGGGCGGGAAACTGCTGGTCCTGGTGCTCCTCGGGTTCGCCGCCACGGACTTCATGATCACCATGACGCTTTCCGCCGCCGACGCGACGGCGCACGCGATTGAGAACCCGTTCGCCCCCGCCTGGATGCAGGGCCAGAACGTCGCGGTGACGTTGTTCCTGCTGGCGCTGCTGGCAGCGGTGTTCCTGCGCGGCTTCAAGGAAGCGATCGGCGTCGCGGTCGTCCTAGTCGGCATCTACCTGGGCCTGAATGTCGTTGTCGTGATCACGACCCTCTTCGAAACGTTCACCCATCCCGTTGCCGTGGATGACTGGTGGGTGGCCTTGACCACCCAACACGGCAGCCCGCTGATGGTCGTGGGGATCGCGCTGCTGGTGTTCCCGAAACTGGCCCTGGGCCTCTCGGGGTTCGAGACCGGCGTCGCCGTCATGCCGCAAATCCGCGGCCGCGCCACGGACACCGAGGAGAACCCCGCGGGCCGGATCCAGGGCGCCCGCCGCCTGCTGACCACGGCCGCCGTCATCATGAGCGCATTCCTTGTCACCACGAGCTTCACCACGGTGGTGCTCATCCCGGCGCAGGACTTCCAGCCCGGCGGCCCGGCGAACGGGCGTGCCCTGGCATACCTCGCCCACGAATACCTCGGCAACGGCTTCGGCACCGTCTATGACCTGAGCACCATTGCGATCCTGTGGTTCGCCGGCGCTTCCGCCATGGCCGGGCTCCTGAACCTCGTGCCGCGCTACCTGCCCAGGTACGGCATGGCCCCTTCATGGGCCCGCGCCGTGCGGCCGCTGGTCCTGGTCTTCACACTCGTGGGGTTCATGATCACCTGGCTGTTCGACGCCGACGTCGACGCCCAGGGCGGCGCCTATGCCACCGGCGTCCTGGTCCTGATGACCTCGGCGGCGGTCGCGGTGACCTTGTCCGCGCGGAGCCGGCGGCAGCGCAAGCGCAGCATCGGGTTCGGCGTCATCGCCGTCGTGTTCATCTACACCACGGTGGCCAACATCTTCGAGCGGCCCGAAGGCATCCGGATCGCGGCGTTCTTCATCCTCGGGATCATCGTGATCTCGCTGCTTTCGCGCCTCCGGCGCTCCTTCGAGCTCCACGCCACGCACGTGCGGATGGATACGCCGGCCCTGGAATTCCTGGCCGCGAACGAGACCGGACCCATCGCGATCATCGCCCACGAGCCGCTGCGGCTCACCGCCGAGGCGTACCGGGACAAGCTCACTTCCGCCATCGAGGTCAGCCATCTCCCGGTGGATTTCCAGGCGCTGTTCCTCGAAGTCGTGGTGGATGATTCCTCGGACTTCGAGACCGCACTCGAGGTCCGCGGGGTGGTCCGGCACGGGTATCAGGTCCTGGAGGTCCACGGGCCCGTGGTGCCGAACACGATCGCCTCCGTGCTGCTGCACATCCGCGACGTCACCGGCCTGATGCCGCACATCTACTTCCGCTGGACCGAGGGAAACCCGTTCACCAACCTCCTGCGGTTCCTGGCCTTCGGCGAGGGCGAGATCGCCCCGGTGACCCGGGAAGTCCTGCGCGAGGCCGAACCGGACGTCACACGCCGCCCCTGGGTCCACGTCGGCTGACCCTGCCGGGAACGCGCAGGCCATGGAACACCAGCGCCCGGGAACACCAGCGCCCGGGAACACAAACGCCCCTCCGGAGGAGTCCTCCGGAGGGGCGTTGTGGTCTTCGGGGAAAGTGTCCCGGCCGGGCGGCCGGGGCAAATCCTGAGTACTTAGAGCGGGCGGATGTTCTCAGCCTGCGGGCCCTTCGGGCCCTGCGTGACGTCGAATTCAACCTTCTGGTTCTCGTCCAGCGAGCGGTAGCCGCTGGTGGCGATTGCCGAGTAGTGGGCGAAAACGTCGGCCGACCCGTCATCCGGGGCAATGAAGCCAAAACCCTTTTCGGCGTTGAACCATTTAACTGTGCCTGTAGCCATGCCTTTATCCTTCTGAAATGCTGCTGATCTCCGGCGGCCATGAGGCCAACGGCTGCGGAGACATTCGTCCGCTGTCCCCAACGTACGGTGCGACGGGCCGCGGTGCAAGGGTCTAATGCGGGTCTTCGTCTCGGTAGTTTGCATTCGTCATGCCGAAGCCGAGGCTTCGAACAGCGCAATCAGGTCCCGGCTGATCTGGTATGGCGACGTCTCGCTGGGGCTGTGGCCGCCGCGGTAGACCGCTATCCGTGCCCCGATCGACTGCGCGAAGTGGCGGTGCAGTGGCAGGGGCCAGAGGTCATGTTCGCCGACGGCGACGAACTTCGGCACCGTCGCCGCGGCCAGGACCCGGCGCAGATCCGGGGTGTGCTTCATGAGGCCGATGATGTCCACCACCGAGGAGCGGCGCGTGAACGCGAACCGGCTTCTCACAAACCGCAGCCGCTGGGGCGCCACCCTGGCCACGTTGCTCCGGATGCCCCAAATCATCAGGGCGGTGCCGACCCTGCTGTTGACCAAGCCGCTGA
This sequence comes from Arthrobacter sp. 05T47, assembly GCF_056395825.1. Taxonomy (NCBI): domain Bacteria; kingdom Bacillati; phylum Actinomycetota; class Actinomycetes; order Micrococcales; family Micrococcaceae; genus Arthrobacter; species Arthrobacter sp. 05T47. The sequence continues at coordinate 276,323 of NZ_JBFTKG010000003.1, forward strand.
ACCAGCCGATGAACCGTAGCCCGCGGAAACACTGCCCGGGCTCCGGCGGGCAACTGATCAGGGTCAGGCTCAGGAACTTCTCCGGCCGTTGCCTGAAGGCCAGTTGGGCGACGGTTGCGGCGAAGGAGTAGCCCACGACGTGCGCCGAGCCTTCCGCGGCGTCCAGCATGGCCAGGAGGTCGTCGCGGAAGAGCTCGTAGTCGTAGCGGCACCGCGGTGGAACGAGGTTTTCGGGCCCGGCCCGGGCGGATTCATACTGTCCGGCAATGTCGCAGCTGAGCGCAAAATATCCGGCCGCGGCGAGTTCGGGCAGCATCAGGACGAAGTCTTCCTTGGAACCGGTGGCGCCCGGGATGAGCACGACGCGCGGATTCCCGGGATCTCCGGTGGCAATGGTCGCCAGGGTGCCGCTGGGCGCCTCGAACTCCCCCCGCACCACGCCGTCGGGGAGGAGGGACCAGTCGAAGTCGGGCAATGCGGCGTCCCGGCGGGCGGCGCCATCCACCAGCCCCGAACCGAAACGCTCTGGCTCTGGGTGGGGCGTGCCGTGTGGGTTGCTGCCAGCAGACACCATGAACTTAACATAGCCCCTTCGTCGGGTCAGCCGGCCAGGCTGCCGGCGGTTGCCGCAGGGAGCGGGGCGTCCACGTGCCGCACCGTTCCGGCGGATCCGTCCACGGTCACCCGCTGGCCGGTCCGCAGCCGGGTGGTCGCGTCCGGCACGCCCACGACGGCCGGGATGCCGTATTCGCGGGCCACCACGGCGCCGTGCGAGATCACCCCGCCCATTTCCATCACCAGGGCGCCGGCGGTCATGAACAGCGGTGTCCAGCCCGGGTCGGTGGAGGGTGCCACAAGGATTTCCCCGGGCTCGAGGCGGGCTCCCACCGGATCCAGGATGACCCGGACCGTTCCGGTGGCGGTGCCTGCCGACGCCGGTGTCCCGGTGAGGGCGCCTGAAGCGGGGGACTTGGCCATGACGGCGGCCTCCACGTCCGTTCCGTCGGAGAGCAGGAGCCGGGGAATCCGGCGTCGGCGCAGTTCGACGTCGTAGAGCCGGCGGCGGTCCGTGACGATGCCCTGGAGATTGGCGCCCCGCAAACCCACGCGGACCTCGTCGGCTTCCAGGAAATACACATCGTCCGCAGCGGCGATCGCACCGGAGCGGGCCAGTTCGGTGCCGATCGCGTTGAATTGGCGGTGCATCTCCGCCAGCGCGAGGACGATGTAGAACTTGGGCAGTTCGCGCAGCCCGGACAACTGCCGGGTCCGGTGCAGGCAGAATTCCACCAGCCGGGCGCGGAAATGGCTCCGGGCCCGGGTCCGTTCCACCAGGGTGCGGATCCTGGCCTCGGCATGTTCCTCGGCGCGGGCGAACTGCCGGTCGGGGGCCTGCTCGGGGTCCTCCACGTGCAGATAGTTCGAGAGCATGCCGAGGATGTGGTCCGGTTTCTCCGACCACCGCGGCATGCCGAGGTCGATCTCCGCCACGGCGCGGTGGCCATAGCGCTCCAGGAACCCGTGCAGGCCAGTCTGTGCCACCCCGGGCAGCGTGCCGGCCGCGTACATGCCGGCGAGCTCTTTCGGGCCGTGGGCCAGGAACGCCTCACGGGACGCATCATTCGAGCGGATCGTGACGGCCAGCTGCCAGAGTTCAAGGTCCATCTCGGTGGTGACGTTGTTGGGCAGCCCCCGCAGAACAGCCTCGAGTTCCCTCGGTTCGGCGATGCCGCGCAGCAGCCTGCGGGCCCCGGCCAGCAGGAGGTAGCCCACGGACGGCCCGGGCAGTGTCGCCGTGATCAGCCCGTCCACGGTTTGGTCCAGGATGCGCTGGGTATGGTCGAGCCGGCCGAAGGCGGTGGCCGGCTCGGGAAGGGCGAGCTCGGCTTCGAGCTGCTTTCCGTAGTCGAAGGCGTGGCGCAGTTCGGCGGCCGGCCGCACGGCGGCCCTCACCATGGATGGAACCAGCCGGACCGTCAGGCCCAGGCCTCCCAGTGCGCTGGGTCCGCGCGCTGCGGGCTTCCGTGCCGCGGGGCTGTCCGCTCCCGGCTTTCGGAGTGTCCTGCTCGCGGCTGCGCCGGGTCGTGCCCGCCTCGGCCGCCGCTCGCGCACGCCGAACCGCGGATCCTCCAGGAGCGCCGGGAAAACCGCGCCCGACCTCCCGTCAGCGAGCGGGAGTATCCGCAGCAGGTAGCGGCGGCCGTACTTGCTGCGCACCATGGCCGTCACGTCCACGTACATGCGCAGTCCCGGGTTGACGTACTGCCATGGCCCGTTGCGGTTTCGCATGGAGCCCAGCGCGGAGAGCCCCATGGGGGTCAGCGGCCGGGTCAGGCCCTGGAGCAGGCTGCCGCACAGGTACACGCGGGGTTCGACGGCGGCCCCCGACTCGGCGCCGAGGGGTTCCGCGGCTGCCGGGTCCGGCAGCGGATACAGCGTGGTGATGGGCCGCGATTGTGTCACCCAGATCTTGCCCGCGCCGTCGATCACCCATTCCACATCCTGGGGTGCGCCGAACAGCCGCTGGATGGTCTCGCCCAGGGCCGTGAGTTCGCGGATCCGGGCGTCGTCCAGGCTCGGACGCCGCCTTCCTGCGGTCCCATGCAGTGAGCGGAGCAGGACGCGTCCGGTGGCCGTGTCCGCGACGAAATGGTCCGGGTTGACGCTGCCGGAGACCACTGCCAGGCCCGGACCGGCGCTCGCATCGATGACCGTTTCGGTCCGCGTGCCCGTCACGGGGTTGGCCGTGAACAGCACGCCGGCTGTGGTGGCGCCGATGTAGTCCTGGACGACGACGGCGAGCCCGGCGTCGCCGTGGCTGATCCCGTTCGCGGAGCGGTAAGCCACGGCCCGTTCGGTCCACAGTGAGGCCCAGCAGCGCCGGGCCGACTCGACCACGGCGTCGGCCCCGGAGATGTTGAGGAAGGAATCCTGTTGCCCGGCGAAGCTGGCGAAGGGCAGGTCCTCGGCAGTGGCGGAGGACCTGACCGCCACGGTGGCCCTGCGGCCCAGCCCGGCATACGCGGCGCGGAGCGCGGCGTCGACATCGGCGGGAATAGGCGCGGTCACGATCATTTCCCGAGCCTGCCTGGCCAGTTCGCCCAGATCGGTTCCGGGGTCCAAGCCCGTGTGGCCTGGGCTGCCATTTTCTGGTGATTGCGGTGCTTCCTGCTGTGCGGCGTCCAGACGTGCGGCCAGTGCGTTCAGTTCTGCCGGGGCAGCCTTCCGGTAGGCGGCCGTGGTGAGGCAGAAGCCGCGCGGCACCGGGAATCCGGCCGCCGTGAGCCTGCCGAGGTTCAGGGCCTTGCCGCCCACGAGCGGCAGGGGAGCGGATCCCAGTTCGCTAAGATCCACGACGAGGCTTTCCGGTGCCCTGCCCTCTGCAGAACCCATATCCCTGCTCCCACGTCCCGTCCGCATGCCTAGGCCGCGTATTCAAGCCACGTCAATCAGCCAAGTTAGCCAAGATTCCAAGCCGCGGCCGGTCCGGTCCCCGGTCGCGTGTCCGGTGCGGCGCCTGTTCGGCTTCCGGGCCGGCGCGGCCACCTGTACCGGGCGATACTGCAGGCCTACTGGCCGGCGTCGTCCCCGCCGGTGTCCTCCCACATGACATCGAGGTTGCGGAAGACCGGCGGCCCGTCGCACAGGGCGGCCATCTTCGCGGCGAACTCGGAGGTCTCGGGCCGGTTGGAGTTCTCCATGGCCGACTCGTAGGACTCGAATTCAACGATCGTGAGGTAGGTGCCGGGGCGGTCGCGGTCCGCGGTAGCAAAGATGCGGCCGAACGTGGGGGCCGTGCTTCCCTCCGTTCTGGAGGGCCGGCCGAGTTCTTCAATCTCCTCGATGCGGGAGGTCTGAAATTCGATGATCTGCACAAACCTGGCCATGACGGCTCCTCGACGGCGGCGGATGCTGATGCGCTTCACGCTAGACCCTCGTCCTTGACCGTGCAAGGGCGGGCGCAAGGGCAGGTGGAAGAGGCACCTGTAAGGCAGGGACAAGCGGCGGCGCAGCAACCGGCGCCGCCGCCGTCGAGGGTCCTGCTACGGGGTCAGCAGGACCTTGATGGCGCGCCTCTCGTCCATGGCGCGGTAGGCCTCGGGCGCCTCTTCAAGGGGCATGACCGAGTCGAATACCCGGCCCGGATTGATGGTGCCGTCCAGCACGTCCGCCAGCAGTTCCGGGATGTAGGTCCGGGCCGGGGCCATGCCGCCGCCGATCGAGATGTTCGTGTCGAACAGGAAGCGCAGCGGGGCCTCGGCGCCGCCGGTGGGGACGCCCACAAAACCCAGGGCGCCGCCGGGACGGACACTGTGGAGGGCCTGCTCCATGGATTCCTTGGTCCCCACGCACTCCAGCACCGAGTCGGCCAGGACGCCGCCGAGCAGTTCGCGGACCTTGGCGACGCCTTCGTCCCCGCGTTCGGCGACGATGTCCGTTGCCCCGAATTCGCGGGCGATCGCCTGGCGGTCGGCGTGCCGCGACATGGCGATGATCCGCTCCGCGCCGAGGCGCTTGGCGGCCAGCACGCCGCAGAGCCCGACGGCGCCGTCGCCCACCACGACCACCGTGCGGCCGGGGCCGGCCTTGGCCGCGAGGGCCGCGTGGTGGCCGGTGGCCATGACGTCGGAGAGCGTGAGCAGGCTGGCGCGGAGGGCGTCGTCCGGGTCGGTGACGCCCGGGACCTTGACCAGCGTGGACTCGGCGAGCGGCACGCGGACGGCCTGGCCCTGGCCGCCGTCGATAGCCAGGCCGGTGTCATCCTTACCGCCCCAGCCGGCCAGGTGGTCGCAGGCGACCGTAACGCCGTCCAGGCACTGGGGGCACGCGCCGCAGCTGACCACGAACGGAGCGATCACGAGGTCGCCCACGGCAAGGTCTGTGATGTCCTCGCCGATGCTTTCAACGGTACCGATGAACTCGTGCCCGATCGCCGACGGCTTGTGGGTCGGCTTGACCCCGCGGTACGGCCACAGATCCGAGCCGCAGACGCAGGCGGCGGTGACCTTCACGACGACGTCGGTGGGCAGCTGGATGGTGGGGTAGTCGCGGTCTTCGACTCGGATGTCGCCGGGACCGTGGATGATGGTGGCGCGCATGGGTGCTCCTCGCATTGTGGTGGATGGGCTGGGAACGAGTTTAGTCCTCCCTGCCCGGCTGGCCATGTCGAGCCCTGCCTGCGTCCCTGGCCGAGGACGGCGCTAGCGCATGCCCTCTCGGCGGATCGCGGTGGCGATCGCCGCGGCCCGGGTTTCCACTCCGAGCTTGGCGTAAATGTGCGCCAGGTGCGTCTTCACGGTGGCCTCGGAGATAAACAGCCGCTGGCCGAGCTCACGGTTGCTGAGGCCTTCGATCAGCAGGCTCAGCAGCTCCGCTTCGCGCGGCGTCAGGATCTCGTCCGGGTTCCGCAACTGCTGGAAGAGCCGCGATGCCACCGGGGCGCTCATCACACTTTTGCCCTGGACCGCCCCGCGGATCGCGGCGAAGATCTCCTCCGGCGCGGCATCCTTGAGCAGGTAGCCCATGGCGCCGGCGTCGACGGCGCGGACAATGTCAGCGTCCGAATCGTAAGTGGTGAACACCAGCACGGCCTGCGTGCTGTTGCGGCGGCGCAGATGCTTGATGGCCTCGATGCCGTCCATGCCCGGCCCCATGGCGAGGTCCATCACCACCACGGCCGGGCCGAGCTGGTCCACCTGGACCAGCGCCTCCTCGCCGGAAGCCGCCTCGGCCACCACCTGGATATCGGGCTGCGTTCCCAGCAGTGCCCTGAGCCCGCTGCGGACTACCAGATGGTCGTCCACCAACAGCACGGTAATCGGACTCACTGTTCCTCCGCTGCAGGCAGTTGCGCGGCCACGATTGTCCCAACGCCTGGGGTGCTTTCCACCGAGAATACGCCGCCCAGTTGCTCCACCCGCTGGCGCATGGCCCGGAGCCCGTAGCCTCCGGCATCCGACGGCGGTGCCAGCGACTGCGGGTCGAAGCCGGCGCCGTCGTCGTAAACATCCAGGGTGACGGCGCCGGGCAGGAAGCCCAGCGTCACTGTGGCGCTGGCCGCCGCCGCGTGGAGCTTGGTGTTGGCCGCGGCGCTCTGGACCACGCGGAGCAGCGCGTGCCGGACGTCCGCGGGAACAGGGCGCGGCTCGCCCGTGACCAGCAGGCGCGCGCCCGGGACGTACTGGGACGCCGCCTGAAGCAGGGCATCGGGCAGCGGTGCCGTGTCCAGCCCGGGGGAGGCGAGCTCGTGGACCAGGCTGCGGGTGTCCGCCAGGTTCCGGCGCAGCATTCCGCTGGCATTCAGGACGTCCGAGCGGGCCGCCGGGCTGGGCCACGACCTGTTCGCGGCTTCCAACAGGAGGAGGCTGCTGGCCAGGCCCTGCGTCACGGTGTCGTGGATTTCCCGGGACACTCGCTCGCGCTCCTCGATGGTGCCGGCCCGGCGCTCGCTGGCGGCCAGCCGGCCCTGGGCCAGCGACACCTCGGCGTGCAGCCGGCGCTGCTCGGCGGTGTCCTGCTCGATCCGGTCGTAGATCAGCGTCAGCATGACGCCGACGGCCAGCGGCCCCAGGAGCATGGCAATATCGCTGCCGCCGCTGAGCCGGAACAGCCCCACTGCGGTGGCCGCCGCCGTCGCGCCGCCCGCCAGATAGGCGACGGTGCCGCTGAAGGCGGTCCGGCACAGGAAGAACAGCGCGAACGAGCACCATGCGAAGCTTGGCGCCGCGATCACCAGCACCGCCCACAGCGCCACCAGGACGAACATCCACACCGCCCACGGCCGGCGCCGCTGCGAGAGTACGGCGATCACGGCGTACAGCGAACACACCGCCGCGGCGAGGGCCAGCACCCACAGGTTGTCCGCGGGGCTGTGCCGCATCACGTAACGGACCGCCGACGCCACCAGCAGGACGGCAAAACCAAGATGGACGACGGCGTCAATCCGGCCCAGCGGCCCGCTTCCGGCAGCGGTGTTGTGCGGGACGGGCGCGGGGTCCGGTGCGGGGAGGGCTGGTGGAGAGGAGGGCGTGGGGAGGGCTGGCGGAGTGGAAGTCATGGGGTCCGGTTCGGGTGGGGGAGTGCTACCCACCATGCTAGGCGGGCCTGCCGTTCCTGGTCTCTCATCCATTCGGCTGATACGCCCAGCCCGATGGGGGAGGCTGCGGCAGACTAACGCCCGATGCCCTGCCAGGGTCCCGGGCGGAAGCATGGATTTCAGGCCCGGGGCACGAATCCGGGCAGTCCCCAGAACCTGATTCCAAGGAGTACCCGTGAAGATGTCCAAGAAAATCGCCGCATCCGCTGCTGTGGGAGCGCTGCTCCTGACGGGCGGGCTGACGGCCGCGGCCAACGCCGGCACCTCAGCCGTTGCTCCTGCGGAGGCGGCCGCTCCCGCCGCCGCTCCCGCCGTCGACATCCAGCCGGTTCCCGAAACCGTGGTTGCCCAGAACCGGATCAGCGTCGGCGCCTCCGCGGACGCGGTCAAGGCCGCGCTGGCCAAGTGCCAGGCGGACAAGCTGCCGTTCGTCACGGTGGCCGTGGTGGACAGGTTCGGGACCGTGCAGGCTTTGCTCCGCGGCGACAACGCTGCCGAGCACACCATTGAAGCGGCGCAGCAGAAGGCCTACACGGCTGCAGCCTTTGGCACGCCCACCAGCGAACTTGCCAAGCGCATTAACGGCAACGGTCCCAGCATCGCGGACCTCCCCGGCACACTCTTCCTGGCCGGCGGAGTCCCGCTCAAGGTCAACGGGGTCTCCGTGGCCGGGATCGGCGTGGGCGGCGCCCCGGACGGCATGCTGGACGAAGCGTGCGCAACGGCCGGCGCCCAGGCGATCGCTGCCGGGACCTCGAAGTAGGCTCCGGGTTCATGAAGCGGTTCCGGACATGGCGGCGGGTGCGGAAGGCATCCGTGGCATTCATCGCACCGGCAGTCCTGGCCGCCTGCCTGGCATCGTGCCGGGCCGGCGGAGATCCCGGCCCGCTGGAGTCACCGCCGTCGTCAGGTCCTTCAACGGTGACGGCGCCTTCAACGGTGGCGGCGCCGGCCGCCAGTACGCGTCCCGCCCTGTCACCAGAGGCGCAGGCTGACCTCGACCAGCGACTGATCCGGGCCGCAAAGTCCAATGATGCCGGGGCCGTGGCGGAGCTCATCCGGGCCGGGGGCAACGTCAACGCCAAGGACGCCATCCAGGACTCGGCGTTCCTCTACGCCGGGGCGGAGGGGTTCAACGAGGTGCTCCGGCTGACGTTGGCCGCCGGCGCGGACGTGCGGAGCACCAACCGCTACGGGGGAACGGCACTGATTCCGGCGAGTGAACACGGGCACGCTGACACCGTACGGATCCTGATCGCTGCGGGCGTGCCCGTGAACCACGTCAACAATCTGGGCTGGACGGCCGTGCAGGAAGCCATCCTGCTCAACAATGGCGGGCCACCCCAGCAGGAAGTCGTGCGCCAGCTCCTCGATGCCGGCGCGGACCCCGGCATCCGCGACCCCCAAGGCCGCACAGCCCTGGACAACGCGGAACGGCTGGGGTTCCGGGCCATCGCGAAGCTGATCCGGGAACGGAGCCAGCCGCGGTGAGTGCGGAATCTCCCCACCTTCGCGGCTCCGGTCCGCCCGGCGACGCGGAACACGCCGGTGGAGTGCGTCAAAAGGTGGGGATATTCGGCGGCGCCTTGGTGTCCGCGGCCCAGTCCCTTAGGCGGCCGAGTCCTTAGACGGCTTCGAGGACGCTGACGTAGTTCGCGATGCCCACACCGCCCATGTTCTGCACCGCGGCCCGGCGCGGGTTGGCCAGTTGCATGGCTCCGGCGGTGCCGGTGAGCTGCATGGCGGCGATGACGTGCTGGGAGACGCCGGTCGCGCCGACGGGGTGGCCTTTGGCCTTGAGCCCGCCGGAGACGTTGACCGGCAGCTTGCCGTCCTTGAAGACCCAGCCTTCCTCGAGCGCCCGGGCGCCCTGGCCGCGTTCGGTCAGGCCCATGGCCTCGTACATCAGCAGTTCGGCGATGGTGAAGCAGTCGTGGACCTCGGCGAAGTCGAGGTCATCCAGCCCGACGCCGGCCATCGCCAGGGCGCGCTGCCAGGAGGCGCGCGTGGCGGCGAATTCGGTCGGGTCCCGGCGCTCGGCCGGGAAGAAGTCGTTCGCCTGGCCGAAGCCGGCGAGCCGCACCGGGGCGGTGGTGCCGCCGGTGGGGGCAACGCTGAGGACGACGGCGGCGGCGCCGTCGGACACGGGGGAGCAGTCGGTGCGGCGCAGCGGGTCTGCCACCATCGGGTTCTTGTCCGAGACGGTGCGGCAGAATTCCTCACCGAGGTCCTTGCGGAGCTGGGCGTAGGGGTTGTCGACGCCGTTGCGGTGGTTCTTCGCCGCGATGGTGCCCAGGACGTCGCCGAGGGAGCCGTCGCCGAGACTTCCGTCGCCGTAGCGTTTCCCGTAGTGCTTGGCGACCTCGGCGAAGAGTCCGGTGAACCCCGTGGTGGAGGCCTTGCCGGCCATGTCGTAGTCCGCGCCGAGCAACGCCGCGCCCACGACGTCGGCCCCGGCCTGGGTCATCTTTTCGGCACCGATGACGAGCAGGGTCTTGGCGGTGCCGGCCAGCAGGGACTTGGTGCCCTGCTGGAACGCGGCGGAGCCGGAGGCGCAGGCGTTCTCGACCCGGGTGGACGGGACGTTGGCCAGCTGCTCCGAGACCTGGAGCGCGAGGGAGGAGGGGAAGGCCAGCGGCATCATGCCGGAGTTGAACTGGCCCAGGTAGATTTCGTCGATCTGGCCCGGCTCGATCCCGGCGTTGCCGATCGCCTCCGTGGCCACCTGCACGATCAGGGATTCCAGGGTCTCGTCCGTGAGTTTGCCGAAGCGGCTGTGTCCCCAGCCGGTGAGCAGGACGTCCTTGCCGAACTGTTCCTTCAGGCTCATGCCGTGGCTCCTTCGAATGCTGTTGTCTCTTCGGTTACTTCAAGTGCTTCGAGGGCGACATCGAACGCCGCCTCGGTCTTTTCGCGGATCTCTTCGACGGTGACGCCGGGCGCGAGGCGGGTGAGCGTGAGCTGCCGGCCGCCGCCTGTTTCGTTTTCAGGCTTGTCCAGGTCGAAGACCGCGAGGTCGCTGATGATGCGGTCCACGCAGCTCAGGCCGGTGAGCGGCAGCGTGCATTCGGTGACGATCTTGGCGGTGCCGTCCTTGGCGTTGTGCTCGGTGAGCACCACGACGCGCGGGGTGCCGGCCACCAGGTCCATGGCGCCGCCCATGCCCTTGACCATCTTGCCGGGGATGGTCCAGTTGGCGAGGTCGCCGTTCCCGGAGACCTGCATGGCGCCCAGGATCGCGACCTTCACGTGGCCGCCGCGGATCATACCGAACGAGGTTGCGGAGTCGAAGATGCTGCCGCCGGGCAGGACCGTGACGGTCTGTTTGCCGGCGTTGATCAGGTCCGCGTCTTCCTCGCCCTCATAGGGGAACGGGCCCATGCCGAGCAGCCCGTTCTCGCTCTGCAGGACAACGCGGACGCCGTCGGGCAGGTTGTTGGCCACCAGCGTGGGGATGCCGATGCCAAGGTTGACGTAGTCGCCGTCGTTCAGTTCTGCGGCCGCGATTGCAGCCATTTCATCTCGGGTCCAAGCCATGGTGGTTCTCCTAAAACGTGGGGTTGGGGGCGGCGCTCAGGCCCGGTTAGACGGCGACGGCGGATGCGGCGTGCGCCGCTTCCGCTGCCGCTTCAGGGCGGGCGCGGACGGTCCGCTGCTCGATGTCCTTGACCCGGGCGCTGGCCTGGACCAGGCGCTGGACGAACACGCCGGGGGTGATGATGTGGTTCGGGTCCAGCTGGCCGGGCTCGAGAATCACCTCGGCCTCGGCGACCGTCACCGCGCCGGCCGTCGCCACCACCGGGTTGAAGTTCTGCGCGGTGTAGCGGTAGATCAGGTTGCCGTCGGTGTCGGCCGTGTGTGCGTGGACCAGCGCGACGTCGGCCTTGATTGCGCGCTCCAGGACGAACGTCTCGCCGTCGAACTCCGCGAGCGGCTTGCCTTCGGCGACGAGGGTGCCCACGCCGGTCTTGGTGTAGAAGGCCGGGATGCCGGCACCGCCGGCGCGCAGCCGCTCGGCCAGGGTGCCCTGCGGGGTGAACTCCACCTCCAGCTGGCCGGCGAGGTACTGCTCCGCGAAAAGCTTGTTTTCCCCGACATAGGACGCGATCACCTTGCGGACCTGGCCGCCTTCGATCAGTACGCCGAGGCCCTTGCCGTCCACGCCCATGTTGTTGGATACCACCGTCAGGTCCTTCACCCCGGAGTCCCGCACGGCCTCGATCAGGTCAGCGGGGATCCCGCTGAGGCCGAAACCGCCGACGGCGAGCGTCATACCGTCCCGCAACACGTCCTGCAGCGCGGCCGCCGCCCCGGATTTCACCTTTGACATTGCATCTCCTCATTGAGCTCTTCTTGATTCCACTTGGTCCCACGTTGCAATCCACTTTGTGGACTCCATGTCTGATGAAGGAGCCTATGGTGTGTCGCGGACCACTGTCAATGCGAAAAATTCCCGCAAAATGGCGGAGTTTTACAGTGTGGACGCTATGCTTGCGAGTATCCACTATGTGGATATTCGCACGATGAGTTCCCGAAATGACGTGAGGTCAGAAATGAATGCGACACCGATCCAGGGCGCCCAGGTGGTCAGCCGGGCAGCCAGCCTGCTGCGCCTGGTCGGCCGGAAACCCGAGGGCTGTCCGCTGGTGGAGCTCGTGCGCGAATCTGGACTGACCCGCCCCACGGTGCACCGCCTGCTGAGCTCCCTGGCAGCCGAGGGCCTGCTGGACCAGGATCCGGGCAGCGGCAACTGGGTCCTGGGCCCGGAGATCCTGCTGCTGGGGTCCGTGGCCTCGGCGCGTTTCCCCCTGGAAGAGATCGCAAGGCCGAGTCTTCGCCGCCTCGCCGAAGAGACCGGCGAGAGCGCGTTTTTCTCCATCCGCCGCGGCAACGAGACGGTGTGCCTGCTGCGGGAGGAAGGCAGCTTCCCGGTCCGATCGTTCGTGCTGCACGAGGGCGTCCGGTTTCCGCTGGGCGTGGCCTCCGCGGGCACCGCCATTATGGCGTTCCTGCCGGACGAAGAGCAGGAAGAACTGCTCGGGAACTGGGCAGTCCACGCCGGCAGCTTTGCGGCCGCGCACACCGAAGCGCTCGTCAGGGAGAACCTGGAAGCGACGCGGCAGGCCGGCTATTCGGTCAACCCCGGACTGGTCCTGGAAGGCAGCTGGGGGATGGCCGCGGCGGTCTTCAACCAGCGCGGGCTTCCGGCCTGGGCGCTCTCGCTGACCGGCATCGAGCCGCGCTTCCGGGAAGACCGGCGCCCGCAGCTGGGGCGGCTGCTCATGGACGAGGCCCACCGCATCTCGACGCTGCTGCAGGCCTAGCGGTCAGCAGGAGCCCGGCGTCGCGGGTCACAAGCCGTCCCGGGGCACATTGGCGCGGACACGCCAGAGTGGGGCGCTTCAGCAGGTTATCCGGGGCTCAAAGTGCCCCCGGATCGCCGCCGCGCCACGAGGCTCTGGCTCAAAGTGCCCCTGGAACGACGGCTATTTCCACCAGGTGTCGAAAATCGTCACCGGGACGGTGCGCTTGTGGCGGGTCCGCAGGTACATCGCCTCGATCCGTTCGGCAGCGGCGTCGGGTACGTCGCGGCCCTCGAGGTAGTCATCGATCGTGTCGTAGCCCAGGCCGAGCTCGTCCTCGTCGGTGCGGCCGGGCTTGCCGTCCAGCAGGTCCGCGGTGGGGATCTTTTCCCAGATCCGGGCCGGAGCGCCGAGATCGGCCAGCAGCGCACGGTTCTGCCGCTTGTTCAGTCCGAACAGCGGCAGGATGTCTGCTCCGCCGTCGCCGAACTTGGTGAAGAAGCCGGTCACGGATTCGGCGCCGTGGTCCGTGCCGATCACCAGGTAGTTGTGCTCGCCGGCCAGGGCATACTGGGCGATCATCCGGGTCCGGGCCTTGGTGTTGCCCTTGTGGAAATCGGAGATCTCCGCGCCTACGGTCTTCTGGAACTCGTCCTCGAAGCCGTCCACGGCCGCGGAGATGTTGAACGTCCATTCGGTCTTTGCGCGCACGAAGTCCAGGGCAGCCTGGGCGTCGTCCTCGTCGTGCTGGACACCGTAGGGGAGCCGTACCGCCACGAAGTTGGCCTCGACGCCCTCGGCCTCCAGCTCCTCGACTGCCAGCTGGGCCAGCCGTCCGGCCAGGGAAGAGTCCAGGCCACCGGAGATGCCCAGGACGAAGCCCTTGGTGTGGGTGGCCTTCAGGTATTCCTTGAGGAACGCCACGCGTTTGCGCACCTCCCCGGCGGGGTCGATCCGGGGCTGCACGCCCATTTCCTCGATGATCTTCGCCTGGAGTTCACGCATGCCTCACAGCCTAGCCAGCGCTGTCAACAACCCTCAACTGTTGCGGCCGGCTCGGCGCGGGCTGCGGATCCGGGTGGCCGCTACGTTTTCGGACACGCGCTGCCCGGGTCCCCTGCGCAGCGGTCCGAAGCCGGCGCACCTGGCCGGAACCGCCGTGAAAACGGGGCCCCGCCGAGCCCGCCCACTCGAATCGGACTAGCGCTCGTCCTGCCGCGCCGGCCCAGTCGAGCCGCGGACCGTCAGGTGGGTGGGCATCACGGACCGGTTCCGGATGCCGCCGCCGGCGAGCGGGTTCAGCTGGGCCAGCAGCATGGAGACCGCCACGCGGCCGGCCTGTTCGATCGGGGAGGCCATGGTGGACAGCGGCGGATTGCAGAAGTCCGCGCCAAAGATGTCGTCGCAGCCCACGATGCTCATGTCCTCGGGTACGCGGATGCCGCGCTCGCGCAGGCGCTGGAGCATGCCGATGGCGATCAGGTCGTTGAACGCGATGCATGCCGTGACGCCACTGTGCACCGCGGCGTCCGCTGCCGCCGCGCCGGACTGTGTCTTGGGGGCGAACGGGCCGAGCCGGCGGACCTGCACGCCGCGCTCCTCGGCCGCCTCGGACAGCGCAGTCCACCGCCGTTCGCTGGATTGCGATGTCAGCGGGCCCGCCACATAGGCCACGTGGGTGTGTCCGAGTGAGATCAGGTGGTCCAGGGCCTGGCCGGTGGCGGACGGAGTGTCGATCAGAACCGCGGGAACGCCGGGAACGTCACGGTTGATGGCGACCATGGGCATCTTGGCCGCCGCGTCCAGGAGGGCGTCGTCGGTGAGCCGGGATGCGGCGACGATGATGCCGTCGGCGCTCTTGCGCAGCTGCTCCACGGTGCTGGCCTCGACCTCGTCGGATTCCTCGGTGTCCACCAGCAGCTGGGTGTACCCGGCCGCCTTGAGCTGGAGCTGGGTGCCCCGGATGAGGTCGAAGTAGAACGGGTTGGTGATATCTGGGACCAGGACCCCCACCGCGCCGGTGCGGCCGGAACTGAGCGCTTTCGCCTGGCTGTTGGGCGTGTAGTGCAGCTGGGCCGCGGCCGCCTCGATCCGCTGCCGCGTCCTGATGTTGACGCGGTCCGGGGTGGAAAGCGCCCGGGAAACGGTGGAGGCCGCCACACCACAGAGCGCGGCGATGTCATGGATGGTGGCCGGGCGGTCCACTGCTGCTGGTTGCGTCGTAGCCACGGCGCTCCTCTCTGAACGTGGTGGCCGGGCCGTGATGGCCGGGTCGGATGGGCGCTCCTGTGACTGTCGCCACAGAGCCGCTCAGCCAAGAATGCCACAGATTGTCAAAGTTTGGCAATCGGTTGTCAATCAATGGCGGCCCTAGCTAGACTGGGCCTTACACCGTTTGTGAACTGCGTCACCGCGCTGGAGCCGGCTGGAGCCGGAAGCTGCCCGCGGCGGCCGCGAAACCCAGGAGATCCGCGTGAGCAAAACCCCAACAGTCTGGCCACTCTCAGGCTTCGGCGACGAAATAGATCCGGATCCGGCAGTTCAGGCCGCCGTGCTGCTGGCACTGGGCGCCAGCCACATCGAGGTGCGCAGCGCGTGGGGCACCAACGTCTCCGAACTGGAGCCAGAACAGGTTGCCCGGCTCAAGGAAATCCTCGATGAGAAGGGCCTGAAGGTCTCGGCCGTGGCCAGCCCCATCGGCAAAGTGGACATCAGCTTGCCGGTGGAGCACGAACTCGAACGGCTCCGCCAGATCATTTCCGTGGCCAGGGGGCTGGAGACCAAGTACGTCCGCATCTTCTCCTTCTTCCGGGCGGAAGACCGCAGCGCTGAAGACATCCGCGGGGACGTCCTGGTCCGCATGGGCGCCCTTGCGGCGCTCGCCGAGGAATCCGGCGTCGTCCTGCTGCATGAAAATGAAAAGGGCATCTACGGCGATACCCCGCAGCGCGTTCTGGACATCATGGAGTCGGTGAACTCACCCGCGCTGCGTATCGCATGGGACAACGCCAACTTCGTCCAGGTGGGCGTTAAGCCCTTCACCGAGGGCTACGCCATGCTCCGTCCCTACCTCGAGTACTTCCAGGTCAAGGACGCGCTCGCCACCACCGGTGAAGTGGTGCCCTCCGGCCAGGGCGACGGCGAGCTCGACGCCACCATCGCCGCCCTCGCGGCGGACGGGTACTCCGGCTTCGCCTCGCTGGAACCGCACCTGGCCAGCGCGCACGAGCTGGGCGGCTTCTCGGGTCCGGTGGCGTTCGGCGTCGCGGCGCGCGCCTTCGCGGCGCTCGCGGCAAAAAACGGGGTTGAACTCTCTTGAATAAGACGGCGGCGGTCATCGGCTGCGGCGATGTTTCCGCAGTGCACTTCGAGGCGGTGGCAAAGCTCGACGGCGCCACGCTGGTTGCTGTCTGCGACTCGGATCCGCAGCGGCTGGCCGCCGCGGAGGCCGCGTACGGGGTCCCCGGATTCGCCGACCACCTGAGCCTGGTTGAGGCGGTTCGGCCGGACGTGGTGCACATCTGCACCCCGCATGACCAGCACGCCTCGGTGGCGGCGGACTGCCTGGAACGCGGCGTCAACGTCATCGTCGAGAAGCCGCTGGCGCATACCCTGGCGGAGGGCAGGCGGCTGGTTGAGGCAGCCTCGGCAGACCGGGCGAAAATCGCGGTGTGCTTCCAGAACCGCTACAACGCGACGGCGCAGGCCATGCACGCCCTGCTGTCCTCGGGCGAGTTGGGGGCCGTGGTGGGGGCGTCCGCAACGGTGATGTGGCAGCGCTCCGCCGAGTACTACCAAACCCGGCCGTGGCGGGGGACCTGGGCCGGCGGTGGCGGCGGGCTGATGATGAACCAGGCCATCCACACCGTGGACCTGCTGCAATGGCTGGTGGGCGACGTGGTCACCGTGACGGGCAATACGTCCACGCGGTTCCTGGGCGGCACCATCGAGGTCGAAGACACCGCTGAATTCGTTGCGGAGCACGCCAACGGTGCCCGCAGCGCGTTCTATGCCACCCTGGCCAATGCCTTCAACGCGCCGGTGACACTCGATGTGGTGACCGAGAATGCCGTGCTGAGCCTGCGGGGAGACCTCACGGTGACGCATGCGGACGGGCGGGTGGACCTCATCCCGGAGCGCCAGAGCGAATCCGGCGGCCGGTCCTATTGGGGTGTCTCGCACGAGCTGCTGATCAACGACTTCTATGGCCGGCTGGACGAGGCGGAGCCCTTCTGGATCAGCCCGGCAGAGGCCGAGAAGTCGCTGCGGATCATCAAGGATGTCTACCGGCAGAGCTACCCGGAGTCCGTGGCGCAGGTTTCCTGAGCCTTCAAATACAACCGGTTGCGCTTCCCTTGTGCCCCATTTGAGCTGTCCCTTTGCACATTTTCAAAAGTAATGTTGCAACTCCTTTGACAATCGGTTGCCAAGATCGGCAACACTGCGTACTCTGAATCTCACAAGGCCGGTGTGGCTCACGCCACACCGGCCTGATTCGTAAACATCAGGTCCCACAGATTCAAAGGAGCCAACAATGAAGTTAGGTCCCAAGGCGGCAGCGTCCGCCCTCATCCTCAGCGCGGCGATGGCGTTGACCGCGTGCGGTGGCACCGCCAATTCCGGCGCGGCCTCAGGCACTGCGGCAACAGCCCTGACGATCGGCACCATCCAGGACGTCCGGTCCTGGGACCCCGCCCAGGCACACGTCGGACACGTCCTCCAGCCCTACCAGGCCGTCTATGACACCCTGATCCTGCGCCAGCCGGACGGAAAGCTCAGCCCGATGCTGGCCACGGCGTGGAAGTACAACGCCGCCAACACCAAGCTGACCGTGGATCTGCGCACCGATGTCACCTTCAGTGACGGGGCCAAGTTCGACGCAGCGGCCGCCAAGGCCAACATGGACCACTTCAAGAAGGCCAACGGCCCGCAGATGGCCCAGCTTGCCTCCGTCCAGGACGTCGCTGTTGTGGACGCGGACACCATTGACATCAACCTCACTGCCCCGGACCCGGCCCTGGAATACTTCCTCAGCCAGGCCGCGGGCCTGATGGGCAGCCCCAAGGCGCTCGGCACCGAGGGCATCAAGACCGAACCGGTCGGATCCGGCCCCTACGTGATGGACAAGGCAGCGTCCGTCAAGGACTCCCAGACGGTGTTCACGGCCCGCAAGGACTACTGGAATAAGGACCTGCAGAAGTACCAGAAACTCACGTTCAAGATCCTGACCGACCTGACTGCCCGCACCAACGCCCTGGTCTCCGGCCAGGTGGACGCCACCATCCTGGACCCGAAGACCGGCAAGCAGGCCGAGGGCGCCAAGATGCAGCTGGCCGCCAACGAGGTCGACTGGCAGGGCCTGCTCCTCCTGGACCGGGACGGTGCCAAGAACCCCGCACTGCAGAACGTCAAGGTCCGCCAGGCCATCAACTACGCCTTTGACCGCAAGACCATCCTGGACCAGGTCATGCTGGGCCAGGGAACCCCGACGTCCCAGCCGTTCGGCAAGGCCAGCGGTGCCTGGACCGAAGCGCTGGAGAACTACTACACCTACGACCCGGCCAAGGCCAAGCAGCTGCTGAAGGAAGCCGGCTACGAAAGCGGCGTAACCCTGGAAATCCCGAGTGTTCCCGGCTTCGAAACCCAGATTTCGGTGGTCCAGCAGCAGCTCGCAGACGTTGGCATCACCCTGAAGGTGGGCGCCGCGCTGACCAACACCTTCACCTCCGATGTTGCCGCGCAGAAGTTCACCACCATGTACTTCTCCCTCTTCCAGGGCCAGCCGACGGTTGCCGTCAACCAGATCATCTCCACCAAAGCGCTCTACAACCCGTTCAAGAACGCGACGCCGGAGCTGGACGCCAAGATTGAGGCCGTGCGCGCCGGCGGTGCCGACGCGGGCAAGCTGGCCCAGGAGGTCAACAAGTACGTGGTGGAGCAGGCATGGTTCGCGCCCCTCTTCCGGGTGAACCAGATGTATTACCACAACGCCAAGGTGAACGTAACGCCGCAGATCCAGCAGGCGGTCCCGTCCATCTACAACTACTCACCGGCCAAGTAGGACCCCATGATTAGGTTCATTGCGAAAAGGCTGGGCAGCGGGCTGGTGGTGCTGGTTGTTGTCTCGGCACTCACCTTCTTCCTGCTGTATACCTCCAGCGGGAGCATCGGCCGGAACATCCTGGGCGACCAGGCCACCGCTGAGCAGGTGGCGCTGAAAGAACACGAGTTGGGGCTGGACCAGCCACTGCTGGTCCGCTACCTCGCCTGGGTTCTCGACGCCTTGAGCGGCAACCTTGGTGCTTCCTGGTTCACCTCGGAACCGGTGGCCAACTCCCTGGCCAGCCGGATCCCGGTGACCATGACCATGGTCTTCGCCGCAATGATCCTGATCGCCATTTGTGCGGCACTGATCGGTGTTGCCGCAGCGGTCAAGCGCGGCTGGGTGGACAGGGTGGTCCAGGTTGGCGCCATCATCGGCGACTCCATTCCAGGGTTCGTCATCGGCGTCATCCTGGTCACCATCCTGGCCATCCAGCTGGGCCTCTTCCCGGCCACCAGCACCATCTCCCCGGACGCGGGGGCCGACGCGTGGGTCTATTCCATGTCGCTTCCGGTGATTGCCCTGCTCATCAACGGCGTCACCGGCGGCGCGCAGCAGATCCGCAGCGCCGTCATCAAGCAACTCGAGCGTGACTACGTCCGCACCCTGCGCAGCCGCGGGATCGGCGAGCGCGAAATCCTGTTCAAGCACGTCCTGCGCAGCGCCGCCCCGGCCGGCCTGACCGTCCTGAGCCTGCAGCTGATCGGCATGCTTGGCGGCGTGGTGATCATCGAGCAGATCTTCGCCCTTCCCGGCATGGGCCCGCTGGCAGTCGCCGCTACCGGCCAGTCGGACCTCCCGGTGGTGATGGGCGTCGTGATGTACACGGTCGTCGTCGTCATTGTCGTGAACCTGTTGGTCGACATCCTCAATGGCTGGCTCAACCCGAAGGTACGTGTGTCATGAGCGATTCTGTAGAAACCGCGGCCACCGCCGCCGCACCCCAAGCCCCGATTCATGCAGGGCAGAGCGGAACGGTGGTCCGTTCCACCGTCATCCGGCGCCTGTTCAAGAACCCCCTGGGCATCGTGGCCACGACCATCCTGCTGGTGGTCGCGCTCCTGGCCATCCTGGCTCCGGTCCTGGCGCCCTTCGACCAGAACTACGCCAACATTGCCAAGACGCTCGCCGCCCCGGATTCGGTCAACATCCTGGGCACGGACAGCGCCGGGCGCGATGTCTGGAGCCGCCTGTTGTTCGGTGCGCAGCTGACCCTGCTCTCCGCCCTGCTCTGCGCCGGAGTGGCCATTGGCATCGGCCTGCCGGCCGGCTTGATCGCCGGCTACTACGCCGGCAAGTTCGAGGCCGTCTCCAACTGGGTGGTCAGCATCCTGATGAGCCTTCCCGGGCTGATCGTGCTGTTGACCATCCGGGCAGCCTTTGGCCCCTCGGTGTGGATCTCCATGATCGCCTTCGGCATCCTCATCAGCCCGTCCTACTTCCGGCTGACCCGCACGGCCGTCCAGTCGGTCCGCAACGAGCTGTACGTGGACGCCGCCCGGGTCTCCGGACTTTCGGACCTGAGCATCATCGCGCGGCACATCTTCTCCGTGGTGCGGGCCCCCATCATCATCCAGACCGCGGCCATCGCCGGGGTGGCCATCGCCATCCAGTCCGGCCTGGAATTCCTCGGCCTGGGCGATCCCACCAGGGCAACCTGGGGCGTCATGCTCTCCGAGGGCTTCAAGAACGTCTACCTGAACCCGACCCTGCTGTTCTGGCCGGCGCTTGCCATGGCACTGACCATCGGAGCCCTCGTCCTGCTGGGCAACGCCGTCCGCGACGCCCTCGAGGACGGCGAAAAGATCAGGCACCGCAAGAAAAAGGCAACGCTGGAAGGCTCGACGGCGGCGCCCGCCGCCGCGCGCACAGTACGTGCCGCTGGCGGGAGGCCCGCGGTCGCCGTCGAAACCGGAACCGAGCACCACCTGGTCAAGGTGACCAATCTCGGCGTCGGCTATCCCCAGGCGGACGGTTCCATCAAGAAGGTAGTGGACGACGTCTCCTTCCACGTGGACCGCGGCGAGATCCTGGGCATCGTGGGCGAATCCGGCTCGGGTAAGTCCCAGACCGCCTTCTCCATCCTCGGGCTGCTCCCGGACAATGCCCGCATTGTGGCCGGCTCCATCCAGTTCGACGGCAACTACACCGTGGTCCCGGGCGAAGAACGGGTCAGCCAGGAACGCCTGTCCAAACTGCGCGGCAAGCGGATTTCCTACATTCCGCAAGAGCCCATGAGCAACCTGGACCCCGCCTTCACCATCGGCTACCAGCTGGTGACGCCCATGGTGCGCGTCCTCGGGATCTCCAAGGCCGAGGCGAGGAAGCGGGCACTGAAACTGCTCACGGACGTCGGCATCGCCAACCCGGAACGGACCTTCGCCGCCTACCCGCACGAAGTCTCCGGGGGCATGGCCCAGCGTGTGCTGATCGCAGGAGCCATCAGCTGCGAGCCGGACCTGGTGATCGCCGATGAGCCCACCACGGCCTTGGACGTCACGGTGCAGGCCGACGTGCTGGACCTCCTGCGCGAGCTCCAGCAGCGCCTGAACATCGGCGTGATCCTGGTGACCCACAACTTCGGCGTGGTCGCTGACCTCTGCGACCGTGTGGCGGTCATGCAGAACGGCCGGCTCGTGGAGGAAGGATCCGTGCGCGACATCCTCCGCAATCCGCAGGAACCCTACACACAAACGCTCCTGGCATCGATGCTTGAAGGCAAGGAACCCATGTCCATGCTCGTTTCAACCCGGCAGAAAGAGTCAGTCGCATGAGCACCACGGATAGCGCGCCGCTGCTCGCGGTGGACCAGCTGGTGGTGGAGTACCCCAGCAAACACTTCCGGGCCAAGCCCTTCCGCGCCCTGACGGACATCAACATCACCATCGGCCGGGGCGAAACCCTGGGCCTGGTGGGGGAGTCCGGTTCCGGCAAGACCACCCTGGGCCGGGCCATCCTGGGACTGGCACCGGTGACCGGCGGGAAGATCAGTTTCGACGGCAAGGACATCAGCCACGCCACCCGCAAGGACCGGCGGGTCCTCAGCCGGGATCTGCAGGTGGTGTTCCAGGACCCGTACACCTCGCTGAACCCCGCCCTGGAGATCGGCGACATCCTCGCCGAACCCCTCGGCGTGCAGGGCATGGAGGCCGCGGCAGCCAAAAAGCGCGTGAAGGAACTGCTGGACCAGGTGGGCCTGCCCTCGGATGCCATCAACCGGCTGCCGCGCGAATTCAGCGGCGGGCAGCGCCAGCGGGTGGCGATCGCCCGCGCCCTGGCGCTCTCGCCCAAGCTGATCGTCTGCGATGAGCCGGTCAGCGCACTGGACCTCTCTACCCAGGCCCGCGTGCTGGACCTGTTCCTGCAGATCCAGAAGGACACCGGAGTGTCCTACCTGTTCGTCTCGCACGACCTCGACGTCGTCCGGCACATCAGCCACCGCGTCGCCGTGATGTACCACGGCGAGATCGTCGAACAAGGCCCGGCCGGCGTCGTCACCACCGATCCGGACCACCCCTACACCCAGCGGCTCCTGCTGGCGTCCCCAGTACCCGATCCGGACCGGCAGGAAGAACGCCGGGCGGATCGCCACCGGCTGCTGGAAATCCAGCGGCAACAGAGAGAACAGGCAGGTGCCCTCGCCTAGCGCTGCGCGCATGCACCAAGGAGAGGCATCAACTGACTGACAAGGCGGCCCTGAGGGGCCCGGAAGACCACGGAGGAATACAGTGTCCACAATTGGCGTACAAGCGATGATGCTCAAAGACAGCTTCACCGAACTCGGAGCGTTTGAAACGCTCCGCAAGGTCAGCGCAATCGGCTACAACGCCGTCGAGATCTCCCAGATCCCGATGACGCCGGAGAACGTCGCTGAACTGGACCGTTCCCGCAGCGAACTGGGCATGGACATCGCCGCCTTGTCCGTGGCCATGGAGATCCCCCAGGGCCGCCCCGGGGATTCGCTGGCCGAGCACTTCGAGAAGATCGTGGAGGACGCCAAGCGCCTGGACACGAAGCTGCTGCGGATCGGCATGCTGCCGTTCCCGGCGATGAAGTCGATCGGCGCAGTCATCGACTTCGCCAAGCAGGCCAACGAATACGCCGAACGCCTGCAGGAACAGGGCCTGGGCCTGTATTACCACAACCACCACATCGAGTTCGCGAAGTTCGACGGAAAGTTCATGCTGGACGTCATCGCCGAGAACTCCCCGGCCATGGGCATGGAAATCGATGTCCACTGGGTGCAGCGCGGCGGCCTGGACCCGGTACGCACGCTGGAAAAGTATGCCGGCCGCACGGCCATGGTCCACCTGAAGGACTACCGGATCGGCGAATTGCCGGAATCCTCCTTCGGGCTGCTGGATTCCGGGGACTTCATGGGCTTCATGGACCAGTTCAAGAACGTGGTCCAGTTCGCCGAAGTGGGCGAAGGCAACCTGGACTTCCCGTCCATCATTCCCGCCGCGCAGGCCGCCGGTGCCCGCTACCTGCTGGTGGAGCAGGACGAGCTCTACGGGCGCACCGTGTGGGACGCCCTGCAGACCTCCTACGACAACCTCGTGGCCATGGGCCACTCGAACCTTTTCTAGACCACCCCCAATGACTACGGAGAATCACCACATGAGCAAGAAAGTACGCCTCGGCATCATCGGCCTGGGCCAGCAGGGCGGCCTGTACGCCAAGTTGATCACCGAAGGAAAAGTCCCGAACATGGTGATCGGCGCGATCTGCGACACCGATCCCGCCAAGAAGGAACTGGCCGCGTCCCAGTACCCGGACGCGCCCTTCTACGAGGACTACATCGCCATGCTGGAAAGCGGCGACGTCGACGCCGTCGTGACGTGCGTGCCGCACTTCCTGCACCCGGAAATGGGCATCGAGACCCTCAAGCGCAACATCCACGCCCTCGTGGAGAAGCCGGCCGGCGTGTACACCAAGCAGGTCAAGGAGCTCAACGAGTTCGCCGCCAGCAAGCCGGAGCTGTCCTTCGCCATCATGTTCAACCAGCGCAACAACCCGCTGTACCAGAAGCTCAAGGAGATCGTTGACAACGGCGAGATCGGCGCCATCCGCCGCACCAACTGGATCATCACCAACTGGTGGCGCCCCCAGGGTTACTACAACTCCAGCGAATGGCGCGCCACGTGGGGCGGCGAGGGCGGCGGCGTGCTGGTCAACCAGGCGCCGCACCAGCTGGATCTCTGGCAGTGGATCTGCGGCGTGCCGAAGTCCGTCTACTCCAAGGTTGCCTACGGCTTCCGCCGCGACATCGCCGTGGAGGACGAGGTCACCGCCGTCGTGGACTACGGCAACGGCGCCACGGGCGTCTTCGTGACGGCCACGCACGACCTCGTGGGCACCGACCGCTTCGAGATCCTGGGCGACCAGGGCAAGATCGTGGTCGAGAACTCCAAGACCGCCACGGTGACCCGCCTGCACAAGCCCGAGCGCGAACTCAGTGAGAGCCTGGACATGGGCGATGTCCTCAAGCTCTTCATGGGCCAGATGGACACGGAGGAGTTCTACACCACCGAAGTCCTCGAGTTCGAGTCCGCCTGGGGGGCGCAGCACGCCGGTGTCCTGGAGAACTTCGCCGCCAACATCCTGGACGGCACACCGCTGCTGGCCCCGGGATCGGACGGCATCAAGGGTGTCCGCCTGGCCAACGCCATCCACCTCTCCAGCTGGACCGGCACGGAGGTAGCGCTGGACTTCGACGAGGACGTCTTCCTCGCCGAGCTGAACAAGCGCATCGTGGACGAAGGCAAGTTCCCCGAACGCGCCTAGGCACACCCCGCCCAACTGACTGGCAGCTGCGGCCGTTTTGAGCGCTCAAAACGGCTCCTGCTGCCAGTTAGTTGGGCTGATGCTCGTTAGGATGGGGCGGTGACTGAACCCAAGACCCCGGACGCGGCCGCATCGGCAGCTCCGGCCAAAAAGCCCTCCCGTGCGGGAAAGTCCAGCGCCACCATCTACGACATCGCCAAGGTTGCCGGCGTCAATCCCTCCACCGTCTCCCGGGCGCTCAGCAAGCCCGGCCGGGTCAGCGCCAAGACCCAGAAACTCATCGAGGACGCCGCCGCCGAGCTGAACTACCAGGTCAACCCGTTCGCCCGCGCCCTGCCCACCGGCCGCACCAACACCTTCGGCCTGATCGTCGCGGACATCACCAACCCCACTTTTTTCGACATCATCCGCGGGGCGGAAACGACCGCCACGCTGCGGGACTACACGCTGGTCCTGGCCGAGTCCGCCGAGTCCGCGGACACCGAGCTGACGGCGGCACGCCGGATGATGGCCACCGTGGACGGGCTCATCCTTGCCAGCCCCCGCATGGACGACGACCACATCCGGGCCATCGCCCGGGACAAGCCCGTGGTGGTCATCAACCGCGAGGTCGACGGCGTGCCGTGCGTGGTCCCGGACGTGAACAAGGGCATCAGCGAGGCTGTCCGCAGCCTGGCCGCCAACGGGCACCACAAGGTTGCCTTTGTTGCTGGGCCGCCGCAGTCCTGGATGTCCGCGCGCCGCTGGGAAGGCGTGCAGGCCGCCTGCGAATGGTCCCGGCTCGAGGCCGTGCGGCTGGAATCCAGCAAACCCACCGTCGACGGCGGCCGCCAGGTGGCGCGCGACGTCCGCGCCAGCGGCGCCACAGCGGTGCTGACCTACAACGACCTCCTGGCCATCGGCCTCATGCAGGAACTCCAGGCCGCCGGCCTGGTAATCCCGGACCAGATCAGCATCGTGGGCTTCGACGACATCTTCGGGGCCGATTTCACCACGCCGCCGCTCACCACCGTGCGCTCGCCGCTGGGGGAGTGCGGCTCGGGCGCCGCTACCTTGCTGCTGGATCGCCTGCACGGCGAACACCCGCACGGTACGGCAGCGCCTGCGCCCACGCTGCGCGTCGAGACCGAGCTGGTGCTCCGGGGCTCGAGCGGACGGCTGCTGCCCGCGGGCTAGACCCACCGCCGCAGTCACTCGCAACTTGGTGGCAATTTATGGCAACCGGTTGACAAATGCTCGGGGTGGGCCGGACCATTGAGCTATGTCACAGTCGATTGCCGCCAACCCAGACCGGCTCCTGCCCGCGGATCCCGGAACGCGCAGCATTGCGCGGGACCTCCTGCAGCGCGTCCAGGACCTCCCCATCATTTCCCCGCACGGGCACGTTGACGCCGCCGTCATCGAGCACAACACCCCCTTCCCGGACCCGGCAGCGCTGCTGGTCAGCCCGGACCACTACGTCACCCGGCTAATCCACGCCAGCGGCGTCCCGCTGGACCGACTGAGGGGTTCGGCCGCCGCGGAAGCGGACTCCCGCACGGTCTGGCGCGAGTTCTGCAAGGCCTGGCCGCTGTTCGACGGGACGGCCTCAGGCTACTGGCTCCGCACCCAGTTCGACAGCGTCTTCGGCCTCCGGCAGGAGATCAGCGCCGAGACCGCCGACGCCAGCTACGACGCGATCTCCGCCAAGCTGCTGGAACCCGGCTTCCGGCCCCGCCAGCTGTTCAAGGACTTCAACATCGAGGTGCTGGCCACCACGGATGACCCCCTGGACAGCCTCGCCAGCCACCGGGCGATCGCCGAGGATCCCACGTTCCATGGCCGCGTCCTGCCCACCTTCCGCCCGGACGCCTACCTGAACATCGCGCACCCCACATGGTCCGCGAACGTGGACCGGCTCATCGCGGCAGCGGGCGACGGCGCCACCGGCTATGCCGGCTACATCACCGCCCTGGAGAACCGGCGTCGTTACTTCGTGGAGCACGGCGGGGTCTCGGCCGACCACGGCGTCCGCACTCCCGCGACGCTCAAGCTCGACGCCGCCGACGCCGCCAGGCTGTTCGACCGCGCCCGCGCCGGCCAGGCCACGGCGCAGGACCGCGAGGACTTCGAGGCCCACATGATGTACCAGATGGCACGGATGTCTGTGGAGGACGGCCTGGTCATGACCATCCACCCGGGCTCGTTCCGCAACCACCACGAGCCCACGTTCGAGAAGTTCGGCCCGGACACCGGCCACGACATCCCGTTTGCCGTGAACTACACCGAGGCCGTCCGCCCGGTGCTGCAGGACTTCGGCACCGCCAAGGACTTCCACCTGGTGCTCTTCACCATGGACGAGACCGTGTTCTCCCGCGAACTCGCGCCGCTGGCCGGCTTCTACCCCTCGGTCTACCTCGGCGCCCCGTGGTGGTTCCTGGACGCACCGGACGCCATGCTGCGCTTCCGCTCCGCCGTGACCGAGACCGCCGGTTTCTCCCGCTCGTCCGGCTTCATCGACGACACCCGCGCGTTCTGCTCCATCCCCGCCCGCCACGACGCCTCCCGCCGGATCGAGGCCTCCTTCCTGGCCAGGCTGGTCGCCGAACACCGCGTCAGCGAGGACCGCGCCCATGAACTGATTGTCGACATCGTGGACGGCTCGCCGCGGAGGGTCTTCAAGCTGTGAGTACCGATCTGACATCCGCACCCGAATCCGAGGTGGATCCCGCCATGGACCTTCCCCAACTGAACCGCAGCCTGCGCCCCTCCGCCAAGGCACCCGTGCGGATCATCCACCTGGGACTGGGCGCCTTCCACCGCTCGCACCAGGCCTGGTACACCCACCAGGCGTCCGACGCCGCGGACTGGGGCATCGCGGCCTTCACCGGCCGCCGCCCCGACGCCGCGCTGACGCTGGCCGAACAGGACGGGCTGTACACGGTGGTGAACCGCGCCGACGATGGCGACTCCTTCGCCGTGGTCAGCAGCATCGTCGAGGCCGTGGACGGCGCCAACGTGCAGCGCCTCGCGGACCTGGTCGCCGCCCCGGCCACCGCCGTTATCACCTTGACCATCACCGAGGCGGCGTACCGGCTCCGCGCCGACGGGCAGCTTGACCGCACCGCACCCGACGTCGCCGGGGACCTTGCGCTGCTGGCTTCCGGCGGCAACCCGACGACGCCGCTGGGCCGGCTGGTGCTGGCACTGGCCTCCCGCCGGTCGGCAGCCGCCGGACCGCTCGCCGTCGTCTGCTGCGACAACCTGTCCAACAACGGCACTGTGGCGCACAACGCCGTGGTGGGCATGGCCGGGGCGTGGGACGCAGACCTGGCCGGATGGATCGACGCCAACATCAGCTTCGTCAGCACCTCGGTGGACCGCATCACACCGCGGACCACCGCCGCGGACATAGCCGCCGTCCAGTCCGCCTGCGGCTACCGCGACACCTCGCCCGTGGTGGCCGAGCCCTTCTCCAACTGGGTGCTCAGCGGGGATTTCCCCGCCGGACGGCCGCGCTGGGAAGACGCCGGTGCCGTCTTCGTGGCCGAGATCGAGCCGTACGAGAACCGCAAGCTGTGGCTCCTGAACGGCGCGCACTCGCTGCTGGCCTACGCCGGCCAGCTCCGCGGCCACACCACCGTGGCCGAGGCCCTGGCGGACCCGCTGTGCCTGCGGGCTGTCGAAAAGTTCTGGGACGAGGCGGAGGCAAACCTGTCCGGGACCGAAGCCATGGCCGCGGAACTGCAGCTCCCCGCCTACCGCGCCGCCCTGCTGCAGCGATTCAGCAACGCCAGGATTGCCCACCACCTCGCACAGATCGCGATGGACGGCAGCACCAAGCTACGGATGCGCGCGGTTCCCGTCCTGCGGGCCGAGCGGGCCGCGGGCAGGACCGGCGCGGCCGCCGCGCTGATGATCGCCGCCTGGATGGACTACGGTGCCGCCTCCGACGCCTTCCAGGACCCCCTGGCCGAGGAGGTGGCCGCGGCCAACCGGCTCGCCGGCACCGAGCGGATCCGGGCCCTGCTTGCCCTGGTGGATCCGGCCCTGGCCGCTGACGGCGCCGTCGTGGACCTCATTGAAGACCTGTGCGGAACGTTCGGGGAGCGGGCTGTCTCCCTGTAGCGCCCTCCGTGCATGCACTACTGCCCGGCTCCCGGTCACGGGGAGCCGGGCAGCAGTGTTTCCAAAACTTTCAACTAAATTTATGGCAACCGCTTGCCAACTGATTGCCAAGTGACTAGGATTACATCCAGACGAATGGGGCCACCGGATGGCTCGCCGGCACCGCTGGCCCAACCGGAAGGCCCGCCCCCGCAACGATGCGTAAGGAACTCCCACGATGCTCAAGCCCCAGGCCAGTGAAACCCGCGAGATCGTCAACCTCGACGGCCTGTACCGCTTCAAGGTGGACTTTGACCGCTCCGGCCACCGGGACGAATGGTTCAAGGCGCCGCTGGACTCGGCCCTGGAAATGGGTGTCCCGGCCAGCTACAACGACGTCTTCCCCGACAAGGCCGTCCGCGACCACGTGGGCTACGTCTGGTACCAGCGCGAGGTCCGCGTCCCGCGCGGCTGGGCCGGGGAGCGCATCCACGTCCGCCTCGACTCGGCAACGCACGAGGGCATGGTGTGGGTTGACGACACTCTGGTGGCCCAGCACGCCGGCGGCTACATGCCGTTCAGCGCGGACATCACCGAGCACGTCACCTCCGGCCAGGTCTTCCGCCTGACGATCTCCGTCAACAACGAGCTCACACAGGCCACCATCCCGCCGGGCACCATCACCGTCACCGAGGACGGCCGCCGCCAGCAGAGCTACCTCCACGATTTCTACAACTACGCCGGCCTGCACCGCAGCATCTGGCTCTTCAGCACCCCGGCGGTAACGGTCGATGACATCACCGTCGTCACCGGCTTCGAAGGCACCACTGGCAGCGTCGACTACACGATCGGCACCGCCGGTGGAACCGGCAGCGAATCGGTCACCGTATCGCTCCGGGACGCCGACGGCGCCGAGGTCGCCCGCGCCGACGGCGCCACCGGCACCCTGAACATCGCCGACGTCGTGCTGTGGAAGCCCGGCGCCGCCTACCTGTACAGCCTCACCGCGGAAATCCGCGACGCCGGCCAGCTGCTGGACAGCTACACCCTGCCGGTCGGCGTCCGCACCGTCGAAATCAGCGGCAAGGAATTCCTCATCAACGGCGAACCGTTCTACTTCACCGGCTTCGGCATGCACGAGGACCACGTGGCC
The DNA here is from genome assembly GCF_056395825.1 of Arthrobacter sp. 05T47. NCBI lineage: Bacteria > Bacillati > Actinomycetota > Actinomycetes > Micrococcales > Micrococcaceae > Arthrobacter > Arthrobacter sp. 05T47. The sequence continues at coordinate 305,851 of NZ_JBFTKG010000003.1, forward strand.
ATTGGCAAGGGCCACAGCAACGCCCAGATGGTCAACGATTTCCAGCTCCTGGACTGGGTGGGCGCCAACTCCTTCCGCACCTCGCACTACCCGTACGCCGAGGAAGTCATGGAGTTTGCCGACCGGCACGGCATCGTGGTGATCGACGAGACCGCCGCCGTGGGGCTGCACCTGGGCTTCGGCGCCGTCTTTGGCGGCATCGCCAAGAAGACCTACGTCGACGGCGGAGTGGACGCCAACACCGCCGCCAACCACCGGCAGGCGATCTCAGAACTCGTCGCCCGCGACAAGAACCACCCCTCCGTGGTGATCTGGTCGATCGCCAACGAACCCAACGGTTCCGAAGAGGGAGCCCGCGAATACTTCGCACCCCTCGTGGAACTGACCCGCAGCCTGGACCCCACCCGGCCCGTCGGCTACGTCAACGTCATGTTCGACACCCCGGACAAGGAACTGCTCGGGGACCTCTTCGACGTCATCATGCTCAACCGCTACTACGGCTGGTACCTCAACAACGGCGACCTCGAAACGGCCGAACAGAGCCTCGAGAAGGAACTGCGGGAGTGGGAAGCCAAGTACGGCAAGCCCATGATCATGACCGAGTACGGGCCGGACACCATGCCCGGCTTCCACTCCATCTATGAACAGCCCTGGAGCGAGGAATACCAGGCCGCGTTCCTGGCCATGTACCACCGGGTCTTCGACCGCGTGGACGCCATGGTGGGCGAACAGGTCTGGAACTTCGCGGACTTCCAGACCTCCAACGGCATCATGCGCGTGGACGGCAACAAGAAGGGCGTCTTCACCCGGGACAGGCGGCCCAAGCCCGCCGCCTATGCCCTGCGCCAACGGTGGACGGCACTGGCCGGCACCAAGAACACCACCCCCGAGGCGTAGGCCTTAACGCACATTTTTTGGCCGGACCCAGGTCCGGCACCGGGTAAAGGAGCCCAATCACATGAAAAAGCTTTCCAAGCTCAGCATCGTCGGCTATGGCGCCGGCGATGCCGCCAACAACCTCGCCTTCACCACCGCCACGATGTTCCTCCTCGTCTACTACACGGACGTGGCCGGGATCTCGGCCGCGGCCGCCGGAACACTGCTGCTGGTGGTGCGGATCTTCGACGCCTTCGCCGACGTCTTCGCCGGCCGCGTCGTGGACCGGACCTACAGCAAACGGTTCGGCAAGTTCCGCCCGTTCATCATGTTCGGCTCCATCCCGCTGCTCCTGCTGAGCGTCGCCACCTTCTCCGTTCCCCAGCTCGGGGAATCCGGCACCCTGCTCTACGCCTACGTCACGTACGCCGCCCTGGGCCTGGCCTACAGCCTGGTCAACATCCCCTACGGCTCGCTGGCCGGCGCCATGACCCAGGACCCGGGGGAGCGCGCCAAGCTGGGCTCCGCCCGGATGATCGGCGGGCTGCTGGTCGGCTCCGCCCTAGGCATCTTTGTGGCTCCGCTGATCAAGCCCGGCGCGGACCTGCAGGGCACGTTCACCGCCATCACCATCGCCTTCGTCGTTATCGGGGCGGGCCTGTACCTTTTCACCTTCCTGACCGCCAAGGAACGCGTCCACCGCGCAGTTCCCAACGTCACGTTCAAGCAGAGCATGGAGACCCTCAAGGGCAACCGGCCGTTGCTCATGCTGTGCGTGAGCTCCTTCTTCTTCCTGACCGGCTACCTGGCCCTCACCTCCGTGCAGTTGTACTACCTCCGCGATGTCCTGGGTCGGCTGGACCTGTACCCGGTGCTGTCCATCATCCAGCTCGGCCTGACCTTCGTGCTGGCCGGCTTCATGCCCAAGCTGGTCCGGACCATCGGCAAGAAGCGGGTCTACATCTTCTCCTCGCTGTTCACGGTGGTTGGCGGAGCCATCATCTTCTTCACCCCCGCAAGCCAGGCCTTGGTCGGCTTCAGCGGCCTGGTGATCAGCCTGGTGGGCGTGCTCGCGGTCAACATCGTGGTGTGGGCACTGGAAGCCGACACCGTCGAGTACGGAGAGTGGAAGACCGGGGTCCGGACCGAGGGCATCACCTACGCACTGTTCTCCTTCACCCGCAAGACCGGTCAGGCCGTCGGCGGTGCCCTCGCCGCCTACGCGCTGGCCCTGGGCGGCTACAAGTCCGGCGCCGTCCAGACCGCCGACGCCGTCTTCGGCATCCAGATCGCGGCCGGCGCGCTGCCGGCGGTCATGACCATCCTGGCCGTGATCGTGATGGCCAAGTACACGCTCACCGACGCCATGCACGCCCGGATCCTCACCGAGATCCAGGCCCGCCGCGGCGACGGCACCGTTTCGGCCGACGCCGACGCCGACGCGGACGCCGACGCCCACGCCGGCACCGTCACCGGTTCCGCCGATGCCGCTCCGCTGACGTCCAGCAAATAAGACACCCGGCGATTAAGACACCCCGAAAGACCAGAAAAGGACCTGTTGTGAAAATCATTGCTGCTGAAGTCTTCGTGACCAGCCCCTCCCGGAACTTCGTGACCCTGCGGATCACCACCGAGGACGGTGTGACCGGGATCGGCGACGCGACCCTGAACGGGCGGGAGCTCGCGGTCGCCGCATACCTGAAGGAGCACGTCGCGCAGCTGCTGATCGGCAAGGACCCGCACCGGATCGAGGACACCTGGCAGTTCCTGTACCGGTCCTCGTACTGGCGCCGCGGCCCGGTCACCATGGCCGCGATCGCCGCCGTCGACATGGCGCTGTGGGACATCAAGGGCAAGGTCGCCGGGATGCCGGTCTACCAGCTCCTGGGCGGGGCGTCCCGCAACGGACTGCGCGCCTACGGCCACGCCTCCGGCGCGGACCTGCCCAGTCTCTTCGACTCCGTCCGGGAGCACCTGGAACTGGGCTACAAGTCCATCCGGATCCAGACCGCGGTCCCGGGCATCAAGGCCGTCTACGGCGTCGCTGCCCAGGCCCAGGCCTCCGGTGAACGCTACGACTACGAACCCGCCGGCCGCGGGGCGTTCCCGCAGGAAGAGGACTGGGACACCCGCGCCTACCTCCGCCACCTGCCCTCCGTATTCGAGGCCGTGCGCAACGAGTTCGGTCCGGAAATCCCGCTCCTGCACGACGGACACCACCGGATGACTCCGATCCAGGCCGCCAAGCTCGGCAAGGCGCTGGAACCCTATGACCTGTTCTGGCTCGAGGACTGCACCCCGGCGGAGAACCAGGAAGCGCTGCGGCTGGTCCGCCAGCACACCACCACCCCGCTGGCCATCGGTGAAATCTTCAACACCGTCTACGACTACCAGACCATCATCAAGGAACAGCTGATCGACTACGTCCGGGCCGCCTCCACCCACTTCGGCGGCATCAGCCCGCTGAAGAAGGTGATGGACTTCGCCGCGCAGTACCAGATCAAGTCCGGCTTCCACGGCCCCACCGACATCTCCCCGGTCGGGTTCGCCGCGCAGCTGCACGTCGGCCTGGCGATCCACAACTACGGCATCCAGGAATACATGCAGCACTCGGACAAGACCAACGAGGTCTTCGAGCAGTCCATGACCTTCAAGGACGGCTACCTGCACCCGGGCGACAAGCCCGGCATCGGCGTGGAATTCAACGCCGAAGCCGCCGCCGCCTTCCCGTACCAGCAGGCCTACCTGCCCTACAACCGCCTCGTCGACGGCACCGTCCATGACTGGTAAACCGGGCATGACGACTGACGAGACCACGACAGGCCACCAGAAGCCCGCCGTTGCCGGCCGCCACATTGTGGTGATGGGTGTCTCCGGCTGCGGAAAGACCACCATCGGCGACCTCGTGGCCCGCGAACTCGGCGTCCGCTTTCTCGACGGCGACTCCCTCCACCCCGTGGAGAACGTCGCCAAGATGGCAGCCGGAACGCCACTGACGGACGAGGACCGCTGGCCGTGGCTTGCCACCGTAGGCGCCGAACTCGCCGCCGCCGGGCCGGCCGGCCTGGTGCTCGCCTGCTCCGCGCTCAAGCGCAGCTACCGCGACGCGATCCGAGCCCAGGCGCCCGAGACCGTCTTCCTGCACCTGCACGGCAGCAGGGACGTGCTCGGCGGCAGGATCGAGGGCCGCACCGGCCACTTCATGCCGGCCGCGCTGCTCGACTCCCAGCTCGCCACGCTCGAGCCGCTCGAAGCTGACGAGGCCGGGACCCTCGTGGACATCGCAGGCCCGGTGGAACACGTCGTCGCCGCCGCCCTCGCCGGCGTCGCGGACCGGACCGGGGCGACTGCTGGGGCCCCGGCACCGGCAGCGGTTCCCGCCGCCGGCACGTTCGCCGTCGACCTTCAGTCCGCGCCGTTCAACCTCGACGACGACGCCATCGCGTGGGTGGAGTCCACCATCGCCGGCATGTCGCTCGAGGAAAAGATCGGCCAGCTGTTCATCAACCACAACAACGACTACGCCCCGGAGTACCTCGACGGGATCCTGGAGCAGTACCACGTGGGCGGCATGCGGTATCGGCCGGGGCCGTCGGCCGCCGTGCAGGAACACATCCGCTACGCGCAGTCCAAGACCCGGGTGCCGCTGCTGATCGCGTCGAACCCCGAAATGGGCGGAGCCGGCAGCTGCGATGACGGGACTTTCGTCTCGACCCACCTGCAGGCAGGCTCCCACCCGGACAAGAACATCGCCCGCCAGATGGGTCGTGTCGCAGGTGTGGAGACCGCCGCGCTGGGCTGCAACTGGGCCTTCGCGCCGATCGTGGACATCCACTACAACTGGCGCAACACCGTGGTCTCCACCCGGTCCTTCGGCAACACCCCGGAGATCGTGGTGGAACGGGCCAAGGAATACTTCGACGGCATCAGCGAATCGCCCACCGTGTGCGCCATGAAGCACTTCCCCGGCGATGGCATGGACGAGCGCGACCAGCACGTAGTCACCTCCTACAACACCCTCGGCTACGAGGAGTGGAACAAGACCTACGGTCACGTGTACCGGGAGATGATCGGCCACGGCGTGCAGTCGATCATGATCGGGCACATCGGTGCACCGGACTTGTCACGGCATTTCCGGCCCGGGATGGCGGCGGAGGACATCCTGCCCGCCACCCTGGCGCCGGAACTGCTCCAGGACCTGCTCCGCGGCGAGCTCGGCTTCAACGGGCTCATCCTCACCGATGCGTCCCAGATGATCGGCCTCACGCAGGCCATGAAGCGCAGCGAGCTCGTCCCGGCCACCATCGCGGCCGGCTGCGACATGTTCCTGTTCTTCCGGAATCCGGCCGAGGACTTCGGGTACATGCTGGAAGGTTACAAATCCGGGGTCATCACGGAGGCCCGCCTGCTTGACGCCCTGCGACGGATCCTGGGACTGAAAGCCTCGCTCGGGCTGCACAGGATCGCGCGGGAATCCCTCGTCCCGCCGGGCGAAGCCCTGCGGCTGATCGGGAGCCCGGCCCACCGGGAGGTTGCCGCGCAGATCGCCGACAAGACCGTCACCCTGGTCAAGGACACCGCCGGCAACCTGCCCGTCACGCCGCAGACCCACAAGCGCATCCGGCTCTACGGCATCTCCGGCGGGTCGGACTTCACCCGGGCGGATCCGCTGGCCTACCTGGACGTTGTCCGGGACGAGCTCGAAAAGGCCGGCTTTGAAGTTCACGTCTTCAAGACGGCCGATCAGCGCGAGGCCGCCGGCGAGACCGGGGTCAACTTCATGTCTGTCATCTCCGAGGAAGCCACCGCGGACTATGCGCAGAAGTACGACGCCGCGTTCGTATTCGCCAATGTGAAGGGCTTCGCCCAGGAAGCGGCGATCCGGATCAAGTGGTCCACGCCCATGGCGGCCGACATTCCCTGGTACGTCACGGAAGTCCCCACCGTCTTCGTCTCGCTCAACCAGCCCAACCACCTCATTGACGTGCCGATGGTCAAGACAGCCATCCACGCCCACGCGGGCACGCCGGAGGCCATCCGGGCCGCGATCGAGAAGATCCAGGGCAAGTCGGAGTTCCAGGGCACCTTCAACGAGAACGTCTTCTGCGACTCCTTCGACACCCGGCTCTAACGCGGCGTTTCCTAACGGCCGCTGCGCAAAATATCCTGCGATACGGGAATCCCCGTAGCGCAGGATATTTTGCGTAGCGCCAACCAGAATGCGCCGCGAAATCCCCTCCCGCGACACCCCGGGCAGGCGTACCGTGGGGCCATGGAGAAGACCGGATGCGCGGTGGTGGGCGGCGGCCCCGCGGGGATGATGCTGGGCCTGCTGCTGGCCCGGGCCGGGGTGCGGGTGACGGTGTTGGAGAAGCACGCGGATTTCCTGCGGGACTTCCGCGGCGACACCGTGCACCCGTCCACCATCCGGCTCATTGACGAACTCGGCCTCGGCCAGGAATTCCGCCGGCTGCCGCAGAGCCGCCTGAAGAATGTTGTTTTCCCGGTCGCGGGCGGCCCGCCCGTGACCATGGGCGACTTTGATGCCCTGCCGCCGCCGTACAACTACATCGCCATGATGCCGCAATGGGATTTCCTGAACTTCCTCGCTTCCGCCGCGGCCCAGGAGCCGGGGTTCACGCTGCTCATGAGCCATACCGCCACCGGCCTGGTCCGCAACGGGGGCCGCGTCCGGGGAGTCCGCTTCCGCACCCCGGACGGCGCGCAGGACGAACTCTTGGCCGACCTGGTGGTGGCCACCGACGGCCGCCATTCCGCGCTGCGGACCGCGGCCGGGATGGCGCCCAAAGAGTTCCCGGTGCCCTTTGACACCTGGTGGTTCCGGCTGCCCCGCTATCCCTCCGAAACGGGTGAGGTGGCGGGCCTGGTGCCGGCGTTCGGCCCCGGCGAGGCGCTGCTGGCCCTGTTCCGCACCGACTACTACCAAATGGGCTACCTCGCCGCCAAGGGCACCGACGCGCGGATCCGCGCGGAAGGCGTCGAGGGCTTCCGACGGCGGGTCGCGGGACTCCGCCCTGACCTTGCGGACCGCGTCGACGCCATCGAATCCCTCGATGACCTCCACTGGCTGGACGTGCGGCTGAACCGGCTGCATTCGTGGCACATCAACGGAATGCTGTGCATCGGGGACGCCGCGCATGCGATGTCCCCGGCTGGCGGCGTCGGCATCAACCTCGCCATCCAGGACGCTGCGGCCGCCGCAGAGTACCTCGCCCCCGCGCTGCTCCGGGGCCGGGTGACCACGGCAGACCTGGAGAAAGTGGAACGGCGACGGCGGCTGCCCACGGTCATCGTGCAGACCGTCCAACGCATCATGCAACGCGCGATCTTCGCCCCGATCATGACCGGAAAGCGGACGAAGTTCCCGGCAGCGGCACTCTTCATCGCCCGCCGTGTTCCGGCGGTCCGGACCATCATTCCGCGCTTCATCGCCTTTGGGCCGCGCCCCGAGCACGCACCAGCCTTCGCGCGGCGAGCGGAAGCCCAACCCCAGCCCTAGCTGTACTGCGCCGGCCCTGCGCCGTCACACGGGCTCCGGCTGGGAACCAGCGGCGGGCCAGCCACTAAACTGGGACCCATGACTGCCACCCGTGACTTCGCAGCCGACGCTGCCGCTGCCCGTGCCCGCCTCCTGGAACTGATCAAGGAACTGGCCGTCGTCCGCGGCAAGGTCATCCTCTCCAGCGGCGCGGAAGCCGACTACTACATCGACCTGCGCCGCATCACCCTGCACCACGAGGCGTCCAAACTGGTGGGACAGGTCATGCTCTCGCTGCTGGAGGACGCCGGGATCGATTTCGAGTGCGCCGGCGGGCTCACCATGGGGGCAGACCCGGTGGGCACCGCCGTCATGCACGCCGCCGTCGACGCCGGGCGCCCCGTGGACGCGTTCGTGGTCCGCAAGGCGCAGAAGTCCTACGGCATGGGCCGCCAGGTGGAAGGTCCCTCGGTGGAGGGCCGCAAGGTCCTGGTCCTGGAAGACACGTCAACCACCGGCGGTTCCGCGCTGACCGCCGTCGAAGGTGTCCGGAAGGCCGGCGGCAACGTGGTGGCCGTCGCCGTAATCGTGGACCGTGACACGGGGGCCAAGGAAAAGATCGAAGCCGAAGCCGGTGTTCCGTACCTCTTCGCCTTCGGCAAGGACGAGCTGGGCCTGAGCTAGGCGGTCCGCCTTTAGCCCGCGCGGGTGGACGGTGGGTAGACCGTGATTTATCATTTGTCGAATACCGTCCGTTCCATTTCACCTGGAGAACACGCGCCATGCTCCCGTCCGATAAGTCCCCGATCAGCGGTGCGAATCTGGGCGCCGAAGGCCAGGGCGCCGACGTGTCAGTCGGCACGGTCGACCAGATCCAGAACCTGATCCTGGACAGCGCGGACTTCGAAGCGTTCCTGAATGAACTCGCGCGTTTTTCCGCGCACCAGGTGGCGGGCTCCGGCGACGACGCCCTGTGCGGAATTACGCTGCTGCGGGACCGCAAGGCCGCCACGATCGGGTGGAGCAGTGACTCCGCCCGCGAAGTGGACGAGATCCAGTACTCGCTGTCCCAGGGCCCGTGCCTGACCGCGGCCAAGGAGGAACGGGAAGTCTACGTCCCGGACCTCTTCGAGGAGGACCGCTGGGGCCCCGACTACGCCGCCGCCGTCGCCTCGCACGGCCTGCGCTCGGTGCTCTCGGTGCCTTTCCACCTCCAGGGCGAAGCCCAGGCGGCGCTGAACCTCTACTCCGATGTCCCGCGCAAGTTCGACGGCGACGTAGCGGCCCGGGCCCGCGGCTACACCCGCGAGATCTCCCAGGCGCTGCGGCTGGCCGTCCGGTTCTCGCTGCACACGGACAGTGCCACCAACCTGCGGGCCACGCTCGAATCCCGGACCGTGATCGACATGGCCATCGGAATCGTCATGGCGCAGAACCGCTGCGACCAGGAAACCGCGGTCCGGATCCTCACCGACGCGTCCAGCAACGGCAACGTCAAACTGCGCGATATCGCCGCATCCCTGGTGCAGTCTGTCGGCGGAACGGCAACCCGGACGCACTACGAAGAGCCGGGCAGGCGACAGCCAGCCTGAACCGGAAGTCGCCTATGACTTGTGCGCAGCCACAGGCGGGGATACGCTGGGGGCGGTTGAGCCGTCGGCCATAGACACCCTTCTTTGGAGTACCTATGGACCAGTCGCTGCAAGCCCACGTTAAACTCGATGTCGTTTCCGACGTCGTCCGGATCATTGTCCGGGGGAGCCTCACGCAAGCCTCCCGCCCCTCCCTGATGCACATCATCCAGCGCGTTCGCCGCATGGGAATCAACTCGCACATCCGCGTCGACCTCGGCCTGGCCGCCGTCGTGGAATCGACGGCGCTGTCGGGCTTGCGCAACGATCTCAACGCGGTCGACGGCGGGAGCGCCGGCCAGGACGCCGCCGGCATGACCGCCCCCGGCGGCGTCTCCCTGGAACTGACCCCGCGCGGCGATGATTCGGGCGCGCTGCCCACCCTGGACATGTCCGGAGAGTTCCTGGCCTCGGTCGACCCCTCCGGCACGCGGCAGCTGACCCGGTACTCCGACGACGAACTCCTCGCCGCGAGCGACTCCGTGTTCGGCCTGCTGGATGACCCCACTGACATGGCCCGTTCGGAACTCCTGGCCACCTATGACGAGATCGGCATGGAGATCAGCCGCCGGGAGGTCGGTCGCGAGGCGGAGCCTGCCTAGCCATTTAACGGGCGGCAAGGGAGCCAACGGGAGCCCAGGCTGCTGCCCTGTGGGACTGCCGTTTGGACCGGTTTCTCTTCCCCGCCCGTGCGTGGATACGGTAGAGATGTGCCGGCCGAGATGGAACCGAACCATCCGCGAGGCCCCGGTTCTGCCGAGGCCCGCCTGCTCCGCCGCGCCGTCGAACTCAAACGCGTTTCACGGCGCACGTTCCTGATCGGCGCGGGGTCCGCGTCGCTGCTGGCGGCGGACATGCTGTTCACCCGGCGCGTGCAGACCGAGCGGCGGACCACCCGGATCATCGAAGTACCGGATGACGTCGCCGAACGGTATTTCCCCTACGCCAGCTGGATCCTGTTCCCCGGCTACAAGACGAGCTGGGAAGAGGCCCAGTGGATCCTGAACGCACTGCGCGGGTCCCTGAACAAGCGGGGCCAGCTCGCCGCCGTCGGATATTCCAACGAGGGGCTGGACATCGACGAGGTGGTCATCGCCGTGATCGAGCACGCCCGCGCCCACAACCTCACCACGCTCTACTTCTACGGCCACAGTTTCGGCGGCATGGTGGCAACCCAGGTGGCCGCCCGGCTGCGCGAGCTGCACGGCGTGGAAGTGGCTTTCATCCTGCTCGATTCCAGCCCTGCGAGCCGGCATGACGTGCTGGACCAGAGCTGGTTCGAGGGCGTGGTGCTGCTCTACGAGAGCGGGTTCCGCTTCCCCACAGTGCTGCGCGGCGGCTACGAGCTCGGCGAGCGGATGCTGCACAAGGATGAACGCAGTTGGGGCCAGATCGTGGACCAGACCCTGGAGCAGCTCTCGCCGATCGCGCCCTCCAGCGTGCTGATCCAGTCCGAATCGGCCTACATCTACCACTTCGAGGCCAGCCGCTTCGTTGGCAAGCTCGGCGGGACGAAGATGGCGTTCATCGGCAACCCCCGGGACAAGACCGTGGACTACGAGACCGCCCGGGATACGTGGTCACTGACCTTCCAGGCCAACATGGTCTCGGATGACCTGCGCACGGACGGAGCCAGGCCGGAGCACGCGAGCCCGGGCTGGAGCCCGTTTATCTACCGGCCCATCATCGAAAAACTCCAGGACGAGCTCTTCCCGCTGCCGGGCGGCGGCGGGAAGATGACGGCGTTCTGAGGGGGTTGCCTAGATCTGGTTTTTGAGGTCCGCCACGGAATTCAGGATCTGGTTCGGCCGGAACGGGTACGCGGCGATGTCGTCCCGGTGCGTGATGCCGCTGAGCACCAGCACCGTGTGCAGGCCCGCTTCCATGCCGGCGATGATGTCGGTGTCCATGCGGTCACCGATCATCGCTGTGGTCTCCGAGTGCGCGTCGATCTGGTTCATCGCCGAACGGAACATCATCGGGTTGGGCTTGCCCACAATGTACGGTTCGCGGCCCGTCGCCTTGGTGATGAGCGCCGCGATGGCCCCGGTGGCGGGCATGGGGCCGTCCTTGGACGGGCCGGTGGCGTCCGGGTTCGTGGCGATGAAGCGCGCCCCGGCCAGGATCAGCCTGATGGCCATGGTGATGGCTTCGAACGAGTAGGTGCGGGTCTCGCCGAGCACCACGAAGTCGGGGTTCTGGTCGGTGAGGATGAAGCCTGCCTCGTGGAGCGCCGTCGTGAGCCCCGCTTCACCGATTGTGTACGCGCGGTTCCCCGATTCCGAGCCGCGGACCTGGTCCTTGAGGAACTGGGCGGTGGCCAGGGCCGAAGTCCAGATGTTCTCCTCCGGGATTTCCAGTCCGGAAGAGCTCAGCCGCGCCGCGAGGTCCCGGGGCGTGAAGATCGAGTTGTTGGTCAGCACCAGGAACCGCTTGGAGGTGTCCACCCAGCGCTGGATCAGTTCCGAGGCGCCCGGGATGGGCTGGTTCTCGTGGACCAGCACGCCGTCCATGTCCGTCAGCCAGCACTCGATTTCCTGGCCGCTGCGGTACATCGAAGCATAGGAACGTGTCTCTCCTGAGTCGGTCGCCTGCTCGTCGCGTTGATCTGCCATGGTGTCCTCCGCCGTAAGTGTGCCGCTACCTGGGTCCCAGTCTAATGTTGAGGCGTGACTGAACCCGAGATCCCCGGCGACGCCGGCGTAATGCCTGTGCCAGCGACATCAGCGGAGCCGGCAGCAGAGGCAGAGGCAGAGGCCGAACCGAAGGCGGAGGTCGGCGTCGGCCCCTGGGAAGGCGACCTTCCCCAGGGCGAGCACTGGGATCCGGACCTCCTGGCCGACGGGGACCGGCGCAATGTCGTCGACAAATACCGGTACTGGAAGCACGAGGCGATCGTGGCGGACCTGGACTCCAAGCGCCACAGTTTCCACATCGCGATTGAGAACTGGCAGCACGACATGAACATCGGCACCGTGGTCCGCACGGCCAACGCGTTCCTGGCCAAGGAAGTCCACATCATCGGACGACGCCGGTGGAACCGCCGCGGGGCCATGGTCACCGACCGGTACCAGCACGTCCGCCACCACCCCACCGTGGAGGACTTCGTGGCCTGGGCCCAGGGGGAGGGGCTGGCGATCATCGGAATCGACATCTTCCCGGACTCCGTCCCGCTGGAGACCTACGAACTGCCCAGGAACTGCGTCCTGGTCTTCGGCCAGGAGGGCCCGGGCCTGACCCCCGAGGTCCACGACGCGGCCGTGGACACCCTGTCGATCGAGCAGTTCGGCTCCACCCGGTCCATCAACGCCGCCTCCGCCGCTGCGATCGCGATGCACGCCTGGATCCGCCGCCACGTGTTCGGCCAGCTCCCGGGATAGGGTCGGGTCCGCCGAAACGCCCCGCGAGACTGCACTTCGCGGCAGTGTTTTCGCCTCACATTGCCGTGAAATGCAGTCTCGATGGCGCCTGCGGTCACGACCTGTGGAAAACGCTCACGGCGCGGGGCCGAAACGGTCACAATGGGCCATGCGCCGGGCACCGCTTCCCATTCATCTGACCACCGGTTCCTTCTCGCTGCGCGCCGCCGACAAGGCCGGCGTCACCCGCACCCGCACCGAAGCCCGGGACCTCGTTACGGTCTCACGCGGGATCCGGTTGCCCGTGGACGCTGCACCCTCGGGCGCCGCGGCCCTGCGGGCCTACACCGAGCTGGACGACGAGTCCGTGCTCAGCCTCGGATCAGCGGCGCGGCTCTGGGCGGCCCCTCTGCCGGGCCGGCTTGAGGAAGATTGGCGCATCCATCTCGCACGACGGCGGGGCCTGAGCGCGCCCCGCCGGGTCAACGTCGTGGGGCATGTGCTGACGTTGTTTCCGGACTAGGCGGTGGAGCTCGACGGCGCCCGGCTCACCTCGCCCGCCAGGACGTGGCTGGACCTGGCCTCGGTACTGGGTGTGGACGAACTCGTCGCGGTGGGTGATGCCCTGGTGTGCTCCCACGGCCCCGAGTTCCCCGTGCCCCGCGAACCCCTGTGCGGCATCGAGGAATTGCGCGCCATGGTGGCGCGACATCCCGGCTGCAGGGGCGTGCGCAAGGCCCGCGCCGCCGTCGAACTGATCCGTGTTGGGGCTGACTCGCCGCCCGAAACCCGGCTGCGCCTGACGCTCCTTCACGCCGGCCTGCCCGAGCCGGTCCTGAACCTGGTTGTGCGGGGTGGAGCAGGCGCTCCGGTGCTGTGGCCCGATGCCGCCTATCCCGAGCGGCGCATCGCGCTCCAGTATGAGGGCGCACACCATAACGGGGAGGACCAATACCTGCGCGACATCCGGCGGGCGGACACCGCCGCGTTCTGCGGGTGGCTTGAGGTGCGGGTGTCCCGGCTGGATCTTGCCGGCGAGCATCCCGCGGCCGTCCGGAAGGTCCGGGCAGCGCTGGAGAGCCGGGGCTGGCGCGCGAGATGACAGTTCGCGGCAATGCCGGGCGCGCACACTGCCGCGAACTGCAGTCTGGGCCCGCCACGGGCCGGGCCGCCGCGAGCTCACGGGGTAGGGCGCAACCGGCGGGGCGCGAGTGTTACAGGGGCACAGTGACCGGAGACACGGCCCCGGCGCAGGAATGACTAGGATGGTTCGTAGCCGACGAGGTTCCTTCCAGAATCACCAGCCCGTAGACGAAATTCACTTTAGGAGTCAGCATGCCCATTGCAACCCCAGAGATCTACTCCGAGATGATCGACCGCGCAAAGACGGGCGGCTTCGCCTTCCCAGCTGTCAATGTCACGTCCTCCCAGACCCTGAACGCCGCCCTGCGCGGGTTCGCCGAGGCCGAGTCCGACGGCATCGTCCAGGTTTCCACCGGCGGTGCGGCTTACTGGTCCGGTGCCTCCACCAAGGACATGGTTGCTGGCTCCCTGGGCTTCGCGGCCTTCGCCCGCGAGGTGGCCAAGAACTACGGCGTCAACATCGCCCTGCACACGGACCACTGCCCCAAGGACAAGCTGGACGGCTTCGTGCTTCCGCTGCTCGCAGCGTCCGAGGCCGAGGTCAAGGCCGGCCGCAACCCCCTCTTCAACTCCCACATGTGGGACGGTTCGGCCGAGACCCTGCAGGAAAACCTGCGGATCGCCCGTGAACTGCTCGAGCGCACCGCGGCCGCCAAGATGATCCTCGAAGTTGAGATCGGCACCGTCGGCGGCGAGGAAGACGGCGTCGAGAACGCCATCAACGACAAGCTCTACACCACGGTCGAGGACGCCCTGGCCACCATCGACGCGCTCGGTTCCGGCGAAAACGGCCGCTACATCACCGCGCTGACCTTCGGCAACGTGCACGGCGTGTACAAGCCGGGCGGCGTCAAGCTCCGCCCGGAGATCCTCAAGGACATCCAGGAGCAGGTGGGCGCCAAGATCGGCAAGGCCAACCCGTTCGACCTCGTGTTCCACGGCGGCTCCGGCTCCTCGGACAAGGAGATCGCCGACGCCGTCTCCTACGGCGTCATCAAGATGAACATCGACACCGACACCCAGTACGCCTACACCCGCCCGGTTGTGGACCACATGCTGCGCAACTACGACGGCGTGCTGAAGGTCGACGGCGAGGTCGGCAACAAGAAGCTTTACGACCCCCGCGTCTGGGGCGCCTCCGCCGAGGCCGGCCTGGCCGCCCGCGTGGTCGAGGCAGCCCAGCAGCTGGGCTCCACCGGCAAGACCTTCTAGCCATGTCCGATGAGTTCCGCAAGAACCTGATGGGTCCCGAGCCCACGCTCCTGCCTGCCGAGTCTGAGATCTATCAGCACCTCGCGCTCGGCCAGGAAGCCGTGGACCTCGTGGCGAAGCACCCCACGTCCTCGCTCCTGTGGGCCATCCTGGCCGAGGAGGCGTGGAACGAAGGCCGCACCATCGATTCCTACGCGTACTCGCGGGTGGGCTACCACCGCGGCCTGGACTCGCTGCGCCGCAACGGCTGGCGCGGCGTCGGGCCGATCCCGTGGGAGCACGAACCCAACCGCGGCTTCCTGCGCTCGCTCTACTCGCTGGGCCGTGCGTCCGCGGCGATCGGCGAGGCCGAGGAGCCGGAGCGGATCGAGAAGTTCCTGAAGGATTCCGATCCCGGCGCGAAGGCGGCCATCGAAGCCGAAGGCTGATCTGGGGTTGAACCAACGACGGCGGGCTCCCACCTCAAGGTGGGAGCCCGCCGTCGTTGATGCTCAGATGCGGGTGCGGGTGGTTGGGCCCACGCCCGCTGGGTTCCCTGGCCGAGCTTGCGAGGTTAGGGTCCGGGTGGGGATTAGCTGGCTTTGGCCAGGCCCGTGCGGGCCATGGCGTCCGCGTACGCGGTGCGCATTTCGGCCAGGTACTCTTCCTGGCGGGCCGGGGTGCCGGCGAACGCCCGGCCGCTGAGCGAACGGACCTTGTAGGTCTTCAGGCCGCGGCGCCAGATCATGGGCACTTCGGTCTTGAGCAGCAGGTTGGCCAGGCGGTTTGCCTCGGTGCCGTGCGCCACGATCACGGAGGCGCGCGGCACGAGGGCCAGGAACTTCAGCAGCGGCTTGAGGCCCGCCGAAATCTGGTCCGGCGTGAACTTGCCGTTAGGCTCGCCCGGGACGTGCCACGGGTGGACGTTCCACGGCATGACGAATTCGGGGCGCAGGCCCAGCTTCCACTGGATACCGAGCATGCGGGTGGCCGCCTCGTCATCGCCGGCGGTGATGAAGCCTGACGCATCCGCGGTGCCGATGTTCGAGTACAAGCTGATGATGCGGCACTCGTCGACATCGTGCATGGGGTCCACGTAGGGGACAGCGGTGCCAGCTTTGGTTGCCTGGAGGACGTCGAGGAGCTCGTTGACGGGGGCGACGCTAGGTTCGTACCGGCGGCTCAGAAGCTCTTCGCGGAAATTTTCGGTGGCCAGGGCTGTCATATGGTGCTGGGTCTCCTGCGGGATTGGCAAAGCTGCCACACCACCGCGGAGACGCCTGATTCAGGGCATGCTGAGCAACGGTGTGGTTTGAAAATGTGGTGTGGACCGATTCCTGGTCGATCCTTATCAGTCTATCAAGCCCCGCGAAATGCAGCGCCGGGTCCGGCCTGCCGTCCGGTGGTGCTACCAGAGCCGCTTGGTGGCGCGGCGGGCCCCCTCCCCTAGGGACTCCAGCTTGGCGTAGGCGATTTGCGGGTGCACCCGGCCGCCCAGCCCGCAATCTGTGGAGGCAATCACATTTTCCCGCCCCACGAGGTCCGCGAAGCGCACGATCCGGTCGGCCACGAGGTCCGGGTGTTCCACGACGTTGGTGGCGTGCGAAACGACGCCGGGGACGATTGCCTTCCCCTCGGGAAGCGTCGTGTCTTCCCAGACCCGCCACTCGTGCTCGTGCCGGACGTTGGCGGCCTCGAAGGAGTAGCTGCCGGCATTGATCTGCAGGACCGAGCCGACGATGTCCGCGAACGGGATGTCCGTGGTGTGGGGACCGTGCCAGGAGCCCCAGCAGACATGCAGCCGGATCTGCTCCTGCGGGAGGTCGCGCAGGGCCCAGTTCGTTGCCTCGACCCGGAGCTGGATGAACTTCAGGTAGTCCGCCAGGCTCGGTTCGGGGTTGATCTGGTCCCAGCTCTCGGCCAGGGACGGGTCGTCGAGCTGGACCGTCAGGCCGGCGTCGATGATGGCTTTGTACTCCTCCCGCATGGCGTCGGCGCAGGCGTACAGGAGTTCCTCGTCGCTCCGGTAGTACTCGTTGGCCACGCGGGCGCACGACCCGGGGGAGAGGGAGGCGACGAACCCCTTGGCGAGGCCTGCCGCGGCCAGGCCGGTCTTCAGGTTGGCGATGTCGGAGGCCACGAGCGCCTGGCCCGTGTACGTCAGCGGTCCCGCGATCTTCGGCTGGGTGACGGACTTGCGGTGGGCCAGGATCCCGGAGGAGGGGTCGTTGTACGCTTCATCGAACTTCTGCCGGTCCCGGCGGTCGGGGAAGGAGGTCAGGACGATGTGGCCCGGCGAGGAACGGTGCACCTTGGCGTCGGCCCAGCGGTCCACGTCGGTCGGTTCCAGGCCGCCGAGCCGGGAGAAGGAGTAGTTCCACCAGGCTCCGTAGTCCACGGAGCTGGACATCGTATGCCCGTACTCGCCGTCGTTGGGGATGTCGATCCCCAGATCCTTCTGGCGCTGCACGACATCCACCACCGAAGTTTCGAGAAGGTCCAGGAATTCGGGCGAGATGCCGTCGGTCTCCTTGGCCTCGTTCGCCGCGATCAGCTCGGTGGTGCGGGGCAACGAGCCGGCATGGGTGACGCGGATGTGGTCGGCGTTCGGGGAAACGGTGCTCCGGGTAACGGTGCTCCGGGTAACAGTGCTCGGGGAGATGGCGTTCTGGGACATGGCGCTCTTTCCTTTCCATCGGTCCTGGCGGTAGCACCGTTGCCGGCCACGGCTGCCGCGGCGAAGCGGGCCGTGTCCGGCAGGGTTGCTCCGGCGTCAACGGTCCAGGTCCCTCGGCCGCTCGGGATGGTTACTCCCACTCAATTCCACACTGGCTGCTCTTGCAAGTGGCGCCCGCAAGTCATGCCCGCTATGTGGCGGCCGCGACCTGGGTGGATGATGCAGCTATGAAGAAGAACGAATCCTCCGCTGCCGCCGTCGACGCCTTCGAAGGCGTGGCCGCAGACCTGGCCGGCGCGGGAGCAGCCCTGGGCCAGACCTTTGGCGCCCGGGCCCTGATGGTCAACAAGAAGGCCATGGCCTGCCTCAACGGAGACGCGATGGCCTTCAAGCTGGGCAGGGATTCGCCGGATCACACCGGCGCCCTCGAACTCCCGGGCGCGCGGCTCTTCGATCCCTCTGGCATGGGCCGGCCCTTCAAGGACTGGGTGGAAGTGCCGGCGGCGTCGGCGGGGGCGTGGCCATCGCTCGCGGAAGCCGCCTTGGCGTTCACCGCGGGCTAGCCGCCGCGTCCACACAAGGACCAAAAACGATATCGGCCACCAATTTCGGCTAAACTTGGGTGGTAAGAGCCCCGGAACTCTGGCGTTGGTAAAGAGCACAGCGGTAGATTCGGGGCATTCTCATGAACGGCGCTGAGCTGCGGTGATCACCTGGTGCATCAACCAGAGCTCGGCCCGAACGAATGGGGGAGGATCCCATGCCAGCAATCGTGATCGTCGGAGCCCAATGGGGCGACGAAGGCAAAGGTAAGGCCACTGACCTGCTTGGTGGCCGCGTCGACTACGTCGTCAAGCCCAACGGCGGCAACAACGCCGGGCACACCGTCGTCGTAGGCGGTGAGAAGTATGAGCTCAAGCTCCTTCCGGCCGGCATCCTGAGCCCGAACGCGATTCCGATCATCGGCAACGGCTGCGTGGTGAACCTGGAAGCCCTGTTCCAGGAGATCGACGGACTGGAAGCCCGCGGCGCGGACACCTCCAAGCTGCGCGTCTCCGCCAACGCGCACCTCGTGGCGCCCTACCACCAGGTCCTGGACAAGGTCACCGAGCGGTTCCTCGGCAGCCGCGCCATCGGCACCACCGGACGCGGCATCGGCCCGGCCTACATGGACAAGGTGGCACGCCTGGGCATCCGCGTCCAGGACGTCTTCGACGCCTCGATCCTGCGCCAGAAGGTGGAAGGCTCGCTGCGCCAGAAGAACGAACTGCTGGTCAAGGTCTACAACCGCCGCGACATCGAGGTGGACGAGATCGTGGAGTACTTCCTGTCCTTCGCCGAGCGTCTGCGCCCGCTGGTCATCGACAGCACCTATGTCCTGAACACCGCCCTGGACGAGGGCAAGGTGGTCCTCATGGAGGGCGGCCAGGCCACGTTCCTGGACGTCGACCACGGCACGTACCCCTTCGTGACGTCCTCGAACCCGACCGCCGGCGGCGCGTCCGTGGGCTCGGGCATCGGCCCCACCCGGATCTCGCGCTCCATCGGCATCATCAAGGCCTACACCACCCGCGTGGGAGCCGGGCCGTTCCCCACGGAACTGTTCGATGAGATGGGCATGTACCTGCAGAAGACCGGCGGCGAATTCGGTGTCAACACCGGCCGTCCCCGCCGCTGCGGCTGGTACGACGCCGTCCTGGCCCGCCACGCCTCCCGCGTCAACGGCTTCACGGACTACTTCGTCACCAAGCTGGACGTCCTCACCGGAATCGAGCAGATCCCGGTCTGCGTGGCCTACGACGTCGACGGCGTGCGGCACGACGAAATGCCCATGACCCAGACCGAGTTCCACCATGCCAAGCCGATCTTCGAGTTCTTCGACGGCTGGACCGAGGACATTACGGGCGCCCGCACCCTGGAGGACCTGCCGGAAAACGCCCGGAACTACGTCCTGGCCCTGGAAAAGCTCTCCGGCACCCGGTTCTCCGCGATCGGCGTCGGCCCGGACCGCGACCAGACGATAGTGGTCAACGACCTCATCAACGACTAGCGCCCCACTGACGGGCTTACGACGGCGGCGGGCCACCCTGGACGGGGCGGCCCGCCGCCGTCGCAGTTAAGTTCCTATGCCGGGCTGCTCCGCGGACGTGAAACGCAGCGACAGCCAATTCTCCCGGCAGGCCCTGGCGGTGGCTTCGGTGTCACCCAGGCGGGCGAGTCGGATGATTTCGGCGTGCTGCGCCACCGATTCCCGGGCGGCAAAGGAGCCGAAGCGCATCCGCTCCACGCGGCGCAGGACGGGGGTGGTCTGTTCCAGGAGTTCCCTAAGCACGAGGTTGCCGCCGGCCGTGACAAAGACGGCGTGAAAATCGTCATCGGCCTCGAGCGCCGACTCCACGTCGGCGTCCCGTAGGGCCTGTTCGAACCGCGCGTTGGCCTGGGTCATCGCGTCGAGGTGTTCCTTGGCCAGGACCGGGACGGCCAGGCGCGCGGCCAGCTCGTGCAGCCCGGCGACCACCTGCTGCGTGCTGAGGGTGGACGCCTGGTCGTAGGGGGCCACGATGGTCGCCTTGCCGGGCAACGCGATGACCAGGCCTGCCCGTTCCAGCCGGAGCAGCGCCTCCCGGATCGGTGTCCGGCTCACGCCCAGCCAGGCCTCCAGCTCTGTGTCTTTCAGCCGTTCGCCGGGCTCGAAGGTGCCGTCCACAATCGCGTTCCGGATCGAGTCAAAGACGTTGTCCCGCAGCAGCGGCCGCTTATGGACTCCGGAGAGCGGGGGTACGGGCATGCAACATATCGTATATCGCTCTTGTCCTTCCGGAGCCGATGTCGGAGAATGCAATATATTGCATTCTGCACGTTTAGAAAGCCGTTCCCACCGCGAGCGAAGGACTGTCGATGGCCATCACCGATTTTGAGCGCTACCCCCTGATGTTTGGACCGAGCCCCGTCCACCCGCTGCCGCGGCTCAGCGCGCACCTGGGCGGAGCGCAGATCTGGGCGAAACGGGAGGACGTCAACAGTGGTCTCGCGTTTGGCGGCAACAAGACCCGCAAGTTGGAGTACTTCGTCCCGGAGGCCCTGGCGCAGGGCGCGGACACGCTGGTCTCCATTGGTGGCTACCAGTCCAACCACACCCGCCAGGTCGCCGCGGTGGCGGCGAAACTCGGCCTCAAGGCCCGCTTGGTCCAGGAAAACTGGGTCGACTGGCCGGACCCGCTGTCCGACCGTGTGGGCAACATCCTGCTCTCGCGCATCATGGGTGCCGATGTCCGGCTGGACAGCGCGGGCTTTGACATCGGCATCCGCAGCAGCTGGGAGAACGCGATCGAGGAGGTCAAGGCCGCCGGCGGGAAGCCGTACGCGATCCCCGCGGGCGGGTCCGACCACCGGCTCGGCGGCCTGGGCTTCGCCAACTGGGCCTACGAGGTGCAAGAGCAGGAGCGGGAACTTGGCATCTTCTTCGACACGATCGTGGTCTGCACCGTCACCGGGTCCACCCACGCCGGAATGATCGCCGGTTTTGCCGGCCAGGACAAACCGCGCCGCGTGATCGGCATCGATGCCTCGGCCACCCTGGCGAAGACCCACGACCAGGTTGAGCGCATTGCCCGGAACACGGCCGAGCTGATCGGCGTGGGCAGGGAGCTCCGCGACGATGAAATCAACGTCATGGAGGGTTGGGCCGGGGACCTCTACGGAATCCCGGTGGATTCCACCCTGGAAGCCATCCGCCTGGGCGCCTCGCTCGAGGCCATGATCACCGACCCCGTCTACGAGGGCAAGTCCCTGGCCGGGCTGATCGACCTCGTGAAAAGCCGGGAGATTCCGGCCGGCAGCAACGTTCTTTATGCCCACCTGGGCGGGCAGATCGCCCTCAATGCCTACAGCGGGCTCTTCCGCTCCTAAAGAGCTGTTGCGCTCACTTAGGGTCGTTCTGAGTGCGTGTCATGTCTCATGACCTTGTGGACACTTCATGTCTCAGGACTTCGTAGACGGTTGATGTCTCAGGACTTCGTGGACGGGTGCTTGGTGGGGCCGTTGCGTCCGATGTAGACGGTTCCTTTGGGCGGGCGGGGGTGGCTGGTGATTTCGGTTCCCCGTGCGTCGAAGAACATGATGGTTTCCTCGTCGTGGAGGACGTGGACCTGTTCTCCTGCGTGGTTCGTGCCGATGTAGAAGTGCATGCCGATAACGGTGACTTCGCCCTGACGCCCTACTTTTCGTTGCACGCTCTGGCGGGGTGTGGGTTTGCGGGTTTCGGGGGCAGGGGGCTCGGGCGGCAGGGCTGTCGCGGTGGCGTTCCAGGCTTCGGCCGGGGTCGTGCCGGGCGGCAGTGCCTGGTGTTCACGCTCGGTGTTGTAGTACGTGTCGAAGGCATCGACACGGGCCTGTAGTTCCGCGATGGTCCCGGCGTGGGTATGGCGGTTCAGGTAGGTGTGCAGGGTCCGGTGGAAGCGTTCGTTCTTGCCCTGGGTGGTGGGCTTGTAGGGTTTGCCGGTGATCGGCACGACGCCCAGGGTTTTGAGGTATTCCACCAGGGCCCCGGTGCGGCCCATCCGTGTGGGATTGAACGCTGCCCCGTTGTCCGACAGGAACTTCTGGGGCACTCCGTGGCGATCGATAGCCATCCGCACCACCCGGATGGCCGCCTCGGATGTCTCCGCGTCGGCGACCAGGGATGCCAGTGCCAGGCGGGAATGATCATCGATGAGCTGGAAAATGGCCACCTTGGTTCCGCCGGCCAGCAGCCACTGCGTGGAGTCGATCTGCCAGCATCCGTTGGGTTCCGGATAGACGAATCTTTGGTAGGCGCTGCGCGGTTTCTTCCTCGGTTCCGGGACCACGACCCCGGCCCGGGTGAAGATCCGGGCCAGGGTGGCACGTGATGGCGGTTGGACCCCTTGGCGTCGCAGTCTGGCCGCGACGCTCAGCGGTCCGTGGTCATAGCCGAGGCTCTTGAGGGACTCCCTGGTGGCAAGAGCCAGCTGCGCCAACGAGGCATCGATCTGGGCCGGGCTGGTCACCGGCCTGGTCGAGGCCGTTTCCATGGCTTTGATCGGCCCCACCGCCGCAGCCGCGGCCCGGATCTTGTAAAACCAGGCCCGGGACACCTTGTGACGCCGGCAGAACTGTGTGACCGCACCCCTCTCAGCGTCCTCAGGCCATGTCGCCACCAAGTGCCGGATCTTGATATCGGGCTGCATTCTGCTCATGTTCCGAGCAAAACCGGTCCGGGTGTCCACGATGTCCTGAGACACACTGTCCACGATCTCTTGAGACAGAAACGTCCATTAAGTCATGAGACTCCACAGCTGTTCTGAGTGCTTCAGAACAGCCCTAAGTGATAGGGCAACGGGTGGGCGGTAGCGGCGCACGACGGCGGCGGGTTCCCTTGCAAGGGGGGCCCGCCGCCGTCGTCGTTAAGCCCGCAAAGCCGGGCTCAAAAAAGAAAATCAAGAAATTTCCGATTGGTGCGTAACCTTTCGGGCTCGCCCAGCGATTACCTCTTTGTAAGCGCCGCCGGAGTTCGGACCCCCCACCAGACACCGGCTGGCCTTCCACCGTAAGCGCCGACCGGCGCCTTCCCCCCATCTGGTCTCCGGTCGGCCCTTTACCGTAAACGCTTGCCGGCGCCCGCCCCCATCGGGCGCCGGCCAGCCTTCTATGGCGAGAGCGGGCTGTCGACGGCCCCCATGCGGCTTCAGCCCGCGTTCCACCCAAAAAACAAAGGATGTATTTCTGTCATGAAGAGTGTTAGCAAGACCACAAAGATCGCTGTCGGCGCCGCAATCCTGGCAGTCGGAGGCTTCTCCGGCATCGGACTGGCCAACGCGGCCCAGATGTCCGGCTCCCAGCAGTCCGAAGTGAACCACGCTACGCCCGCCACGCCGGCAACCCCGGCTGTGCCCGCCACTCCCAAGCTCCCGGCCAAGCCCGCTGTTCCGGCCGTGCCCGCCGTTCCGGCTGCGCCGTCCACTGACGACGTCACCAAGGGCGACGGCTCCGCCAAGGGCGACGCCGACGTCGACGGTACCAAGGGTGCCGGCGAAGGCTCCGTCGACGCAGACCAGGACGGCGCCACCGTCAAGGGCGATGCCAGCGTCAAGGGTGCTGCCGGCGAGGCACGCGCCAAGGCCAACGTCAAGGCTGCAGTTCCGGCCACCCCGGCCGTCCCCGCGGTCCCGGGCGCCAACGGCGTGCCGGCAACCACGGCCGTTCCGGCGACCCCGGCCGTCCCGGCCAAGCCGTCCGTCGATCTGCCCCAGCACGACCAGTAATTCCGGCTGTTCAGCCTGGACCCGGCACGGGTCCGCAAGGAAGGAAGGAGCCCTGATTTTGAAGGGCTCGGGGGTGCGGCCGCTAGACTTGCGGGGGGCCGCACCCCAGTAGTAACGGAAGGACAGCCTCTTGGCACAGCAGCTAAGCGACGACGACTTGTCAGCCGCTTTAGCTGGTGACCCATCAGGGTTCAGTGCGGTCTACGTGGCTATTTCCCCAGCCGTCCTGGGCTATTTCCGGGCCCGGGGCGTGGACGACGCCGAGGCCCTGACCCAAGACGTGTTCGTAGACGTCCTGCCGAAACTGGCCGGCGTCAGCGGCGGCCACGCGGGTCTGCGGACATTTATTTTCTCGGTGGCCCATGCGCGGCTGGTCGACTACCGGCGGCGCGCGGAGCGCACGCCGCATCTGGCCGAATACGACCCCCTGAACGACGCGCGTTATTCGGCATCCGCCGAGGACGAGGCGCTCGGATCCCTGGGCGGCATCTCTGCCACTCTCGCGAGGCTCAATGAGGAGCAACGGGAAGTGCTGGTCCTGCGCATCGTCGCGGACCTCTCCATCGAACAGGTGGCCGGCATCATGGACAAGACCCCTGGTGCCATCAAGCAGCTTCAGCGCCGCGGGCTCAGTGCCCTGCGCGAACTCGTAACCGAAAAGGACCACGCAGCATCATGACCGGCACCCGCGATCCCCAGGAGGATGGCAGCATCCAGGCGATGCTGAGCGACTCCGGCCTCGAATCCGCGGCCGAGCTCCGGAGCGCGCTGGAAGAGCTCCGCGCCGTGGTCCCGGATGAGGCTCCCGCCCTCCGCGCCGATCTCGCGGCCCTGCTCGCCGCCGGCGCAGCCGCCCCCGCCGCCCCTGACTCAGCCGCGACGACGGCGCTGCCCGCTGTCGTGTCTGCGACGAAGGCGCTGCCCACTGTCGTTTCCGCGACGGATTCCGACCCTGAAGCCAACGAAGTGCTGCCGGCAGGTGTCACCAGCCTCGCCGAGCGCCGCGGCCGGAAGCGCCGGCTGGCAATCGTGGGCGGCGCCGTGATCGGTGCGATGAGCCTGGGAGCCGGAGCCGTGGCGGCATCCAGCGAGGATTTCCGGCACAGCGTCAGCCAGACCGTCGGCGTCATCTTCCAACCCGCGGGTCACGCCACTCCAGCCCCGGAACCCGTCCGGCCGTCGCCGTCATCGGTCCCGGTCCTTCCCGCGCCAGGCCCAACGTACCGTGACGTGGCGCCCGGCGCCGCGCCTACGGGGACATCATCGCCAAGCAGCTCAAGCCAGCCGGGCTCCGCGGCAGCCGGCCACACGCCCCCGGCCGCGCCGCCCGCCGTCGGCCGCGGTGGCATTCTGCCGACACCCGGCCAAAGGCCCAGCGCGCCGGGGCTGCCGACACCGCCCGGCCTTGGCGGCGGAAACCGCGGCGGCAACGGGGGAGGCGGCGAGAAGCTGCCCCGCGTTCCCGGCCACGTCACCCCGACACTGCCGGGAGTCCTCCCGACCGACGCCCCCTAAAGCGCAAACCGCCTTTTAACCCAGTTGCGCTATCACTTAGGGTCGTTGCCAGCGCGGGGACCGACCCGAAGTGATAGCGCAACGGCGGGTGGAAACGGGCATGCTCAATCTTCACGCAGCGGTCCATCACGACGTCGAGTCCGGCGGCTTCGGCCTCCTTGGCAACGTCCTCATGCCACGAGCCCAATTGCAGCCACAGCGTCTTGGCGCCGGCCGCGATGGCCTCGTCCAGGACACCTGGCAGGTCATCGTGCTTGCGGAACACGTCCACGATGTCCGGGGTTTCGGGCAGGTCCGCCAGGGACGCATACGTCGGCTGGCCCAGGATTTCCTTCACCACGGGATTCACGAAATAGACCTTGTACCGCGTTGAGGACTGCAGGTAGGTGGCTACGAAGTAGCTCGCGCGCGACGGCTTGTCCGAGGCGCCCACAATCGCGATCGATTTCGCCCGCCGCAGCAGGTTCAGCCGCTCCGGCGCCGAGGGGCCGGCCCAGGTCCTGGTCTCTTCCGTGCTCATGAGCGTGCTCCGATCGTGCAGGCGGCTGCTTCATCCGGGCCGGCTGACAAGGCTTCCGCGTCGGCCTCCAGGTCGGTTTCGACGGCTTCCAGGTTGGCCGCGTCCAGCGCCTGGTCCAGGTCCCAGAGGATGTCGTCGATGTCCTCGAGGCCCACGGAGATGCGGACCAGGTCCTCGGGGACGCCGGCGGACTCCAGCTGCTCGGGGCTGAGCTGCTGGTGGGTGGTGGAGCCGGGGTGGATCACCAGGGTCCGGGAATCGCCTACGTTGGCCAGGTGTGAGGCCAGCTGCAGGGCTTCGATGAACTTCTGGCCCGCGGCACGGCCGCCCTTCACGCCGAAGGAGAACACCGATCCGGGGCCCAGCGGCAGGTACTTCTGCGCCCGCTCGTAATGCGGGTGCGAGGGCAGTCCGGAGAAGTTCACGTAGGCCACGCGCTCGTCCGCTTCCAGCCATTCGGCGACGGACTGCGCGTTCTTCAGGTGCTCGTCCAGCCGCTGGGGGAGCGTTTCGACGCCCTGCAGCAGCTGGAAGGCCGACTGCGGCGAGAGCGCCGGGCCGATGTCACGCAGCTGCTCGCAACGCAGCTTGGTCAGGAAGCCGTATTCGCCGAAGTTCCCCCACCAGGACACGTTCCCGTAGGAGGCCACGGGCTCGGTCATGGTGGGGAACTTGCCGTTGCCCCAGTCGAAGCGGCCGCTCTCCACGATCACCCCGCCCAGGGTGGTGCCGTGGCCGCCGAGGAATTTCGTGGCGGAGTGGATCACGATGTCTGCACCGTGTTCGATTGGGCGCACAAGGTACGGCGTGCTCAAGGTGGCGTCGACGACAAGGGGGATGCCGGCGTCGTGCGCGACTTTGGCGAGTCCCGCCAGGTCCTGGACCTCCGAGGACGGGTTGGCCACCACCTCGACGAAGATCGCTTTAGTGTTTTCCCGGACTGCGGCGGCGTAGTCCACCGGGTCGGTGCCCGCGACGAACGTGGTGTCCACGCCGAAACGGCGCAGCGTGACGTCGAGCTGGGTGACCGTGCCGCCGTAGAGCTGGGAGGCGGCGACGATGTGGTCCCCGGCCTGGGTCAGCGCGGCGAAGGTGATGAACTCCGCGGCCATGCCCGAGGACGTGGCCACGGCGCCGATGCCGCCCTCCAGGGACGCGATGCGCTCCTCGAACGCGGCCACGGTGGGGTTGCCGATCCGGGAATAGATGTTGCCGTACTTCTGCAGCGCGAACAGGTTCGCGGCGTCCTGGGTGTCCTTGAACACGAACGACGTCGTCTGGTAGATCGGCACGGCACGCGCGCCGTGCTCGGCGTCGGGGGTGCCGCCGGCGTGCAGCGCGCGGGTGCGGAAACCGAACTTGCGGTCAGCCATCAGGCGGCCACCTCAACGTTTGCCACCGGGGTCTGGGACAGGTCCAGCTCGGTACCGTTCTTGCGGGCCAGGTCCGCCTCGAGTTCGCGGACGATCGGCAGGACGTCCTGGCCGAACGCGGCGACTTCCTCCTGGAAGTGCAGGTATCCGGTGAGGAACAGGTTCACGCCGATCTTCTTGTATTCAACGATCCGCTCGGCGATCTGCTCCGGGGTGCCGATCAGCTGGGTCTTGAAGCCGTCGTTGTACTGGACCAGGTCCTCGAAGCTCGAGTCGGCCCACATGCCCTTGCCGTCCTTGGTGGAGGCTCCGGCTTCCTGTACGGCGGCGCGGAAACCCTCGACGGCGGGCTTATGCGCCTTTTCGACGATCTCGCGGAGGGTGTCGCGGGCTTCCTTCTCCGAGTCGCGGGCGATGACGAAGCCGTTGAGGCCGAACCTGGGGGCGGGCAGTGAACCCTCGCGTCCGTTTCCTCCTGCCGCGGCGACAACCCCGGCGATGTTGTCCTTGAACCCTTCGAGGTCCTTGCCGTTGGAGAAGTACCAGTCGGCCACGCGGCCGGCGGTGGCCTGCGCGGCCGTGGAGTTTCCGCCGAAGAAAATCTCCGGGTGGGCCCGGCCCGGCACGTCCACCGGGGCCGGGCTCAGGGTGAAGTCGGAGATGTTGTAGTACTTGCCGGACTGGCTGTATTCCTGCTCGGTCCAGAGCCCGCGGAGGACCTTGATGAATTCCTCGGTGCGGACATAGCGCTCGTCGTGCTCGAGCCATTCGAGGCCGAAGTTCTCAAACTCCGCCTTGAGCCAGCCGGAGACGATGTTCACAGCGGCGCGGCCGTTGGAGATGTGGTCAGCGGTGATGATGAACTTCGCCAGGACGCCGGGGTGCCACATGCCCGGGTGGACGGCGGAAATCACCTTGAGGCGCTCGGTGGCGGCCAAGAGCGCCAGGCTGAACGAGGTGGCCTCGTGCTGCTTGTCCGCGCCGTAGGAGGCGGCGTAGCGGGTCTGGGTCAGGGCGTATTCGAAGCCGGAGTTTTCCGCGATCCGGGCCAGCTTCTTGTTGTAGTCGAAGTCCCAGGAGGTGCGCTGCTCGATGGTGGAAACCACCAGGCCGCCGGAGACGTTGGGAACCCAGTAGGCGAACTTGAGCGGTTCGGAAAGCCGGGCGACGTTGCTGATTTCAGTCATGAAAGGTCCTTTACTTCCGGGGCATTTCGGGTGCGCAGCACATTCTGGATGCCCGCGATGGATGGTTCGTTCTGGAGCGACGTGGTGTCCCCGAGCGTGGTTCCTTCGAACAACTGGGTCAGCAGCCGGCGCATGATCTTGCCGCTGCGCGTCTTGGGCACATCGGGAACGACGACGACGTCGCGCGGTTTCGCGATGGGGCCGATCTGCTTGGCGACGTGGGCCTTGAGAGCGCCGTGGATATCAGGGGTGTCCGCCGAATTTTTCAGCACCACGAATGCGACGATCGCGTGGCCTGTCGTGGCGTCCGCGACCGGGCAGACCCCGGCCTCCACCACATCCGGGTGGGAGACGAGCGCCGATTCGATCTCGATCGTGGAGAGCAGGTGTCCGGAGACATTGAGCGTGTCGTCCACCCTCCCGAGGATCCAGATGTCGCCGTCGTCGTCATACTTCGCGCCGTCACCGGCGAGGAACCAGCCCTGTTCGGCGTACTGGCGCCAGTAGGAATCGAAGTAGCGCCGCGGGTTGCCCCAGACCGTGCGGGCGATCGCGGGGCCGGGGGAGTCCACCACGATGAAGCCCTGGACACCCGGCGGAACCGTATTGCCGGCCTCGTCCACGATGCGGGTGCTGACGCCGGGCAGCGGGCGGGCGGCGCAGCCGGGCTTGAACGCGGTGTCCGTCGGGGCGGGGGAGAGGATGGTGGCGCCGGTTTCGGACTGCCACCAGGTGTCCACCACCGGGGCGGTGCCAGAGCCGATGTTAGCCCGGAACCAGCGCCAGGCCTCCGGGTTGATGGCCTCGCCCACAGTGCCGAGGAGGCGGATGGAGGAGAAGTCGTACGTGTCCGGGACGCCGTCGGGGAACCAGCCCATGAGGGATCGGACCAGGGTGGGCGCCGTGTAGTACTGCGTGACCCCGTAGCGTTCGATGATTTCGAAGTGCCGGCCCGGGTGCGGGGTGTTCGGCGTGCCCTCGAAGATGACCTGCGTGGCGCCGTTGGAGAGCGGGCCGTAGAGCTCGTAGGTGTGCGCGGTGACCCAGGCGAGATCGGCCGTGCACCAGTGCACGTCCTTGTCCCGGAGCGCGGGGTCGGGGTTGCTGAACAGGTGCTCGAAGCTCCAGGACGCCTGCGTGAGGTAGCCGCCGGAGGTGTGGACCAGGCCCTTGGGCTTACCGGTGGTGCCGGAGGTGTACATGATGAACAGCGGCGTCTCGGCGTCGAACGCTTCGGCTTCGTGGACGTCGGAGGCGATCCCGACGGCGTCGTGCCACCAGAGATCGCGGCCCGCGGTCATCGGGACGGTGCCGAGGTCCTCGGCCGGGGTGGTCCTGTTGACCACCAGGACGTGCTCGATCGCGTTCTCGCCGGAGACGGCGGCGTCCGCGTTGTCCTTGACCGGCACGGCGGTGCCGCGGCGGAACTGTCCGTCGGTGGTGACCAGGAGCTTGGCGCCGGTGTCCTCCACCCGGAACTTCAGGGCCTCGGCGGAGAAGCCGCCGAAAACCAGGGAGTGGACGGCGCCGATGCGGGCCACGGCGAGGGTGATGATCACGGTTTCGGGGATAACCGGGAGGTAGATGACCACGCGGTCGCCCTTGGTGATGCCCAGGTCCAGGAGGGCGTTGGCGGCTTTGGACACCTCGCGCTGGAGTTCGGCGTAAGTGACGGCACGGCGGTCGCCGGGCTCGCCCTCGAAGTGCAGGGCCACCTTGTCCCCGCGCCCCGCCGCTACATGGCGGTCGACGCAGTTGTAGGCGACATTGAGCCTGCCGCCCTCGAACCAGGTGATCTGCGGGCCGATGCCGGCCTCGACGTCGGCCGGGACGCGCCGGTGCGCGTCGTGCCAGGGCTTGCCGTTGTATGCGGGGCTGCCGGCGGTCGGGCCGCCGGGAGCGTCCGCCCAGTCGAGGCGGAGGGCCTGTTCTTCCCAGAACGCAACCGTCTCTGCCTGGACGGTTCCTGCGGTGGCTGTGCCGCTGTGGCGGGGGGTGGTGCTGCGGTGACGCGCCGGTCCGTCGGTGGGGACGCCGTGCACTGCGCCGTCCGTGGGCTCGGTCAGGGACCATCCCGACGAGCCGCGAGAGGAGCCGGGCGCGTCACGCAGCCCTGCTTCGATCGCCGTCGCGTCCGAAGAGGTTTGTGGGGTTGCCTCGGACGCAGTCCGGACAATCGTGGGCAAGGCGGAAGAATTCTCAGGGGTCATTTTTGGCACTCCATCGGTCCTGGCAGTAGCACCCTGGGTTCCTCCAGCTCCATCGAAAGAGCGGGTCGACCGAATGGTGAGGAACAGTGGCGTGGGAATGGTCGTCCCACGTCACCCGGGGTTGCTGCGGCTTCATCGATCCAGGTCTCTTGGCCGCTCGGGATGGTCCCTACCTACTAGAACGTCAAATGCAGGATTTCACAAAATCCGCTCCACCAGCGCTGTAATATTCGTTCACCGCATCGGTGCAGGCCGTGGAATCAGTCATTTATTCGATCATTGTCCGGAATGGTTGCAGGAGTAAGGTGGATGCATGGCCTACGTTAACGATCCGGCAGTCATTGACCGCCTCATGCGAACCAAAGGCACATGGGCGGTGGTCGGCCTCACCACCAATGAATGGCGCTCCGCATACGAAGTCTCCCTGTACATCCGGGACAAAATGGGCATGGAAATCATTCCGGTCAACCTCCCCGGCGACGACGTCCACGGGGAGAAGGGATACCGCTCCCTGGCGGACATCCCGGCGGGAAAGCATCCGATCGACGTCGTGGACTGCTTCGTCAACTCCCATAAAGTGGGGGCCGTCATCGACGAGGCCATCGCCATCGGCGCCAAGGCCGTCTGGCTGCAACTGGGCGTCTTCGACGACGCCGCAACGGACCGCGCCAAGGCCGCCGGGCTGGACGTCGTGGTGAACGAGTGCCCCGCCCGCGAAGGGTGGCGGGTGGGCATCTAGCGGCCCAAGGATCACGGATTAACAGATTTTGCGGGCCCGCACCGTGGGCGACTACGAAGTCAACGGCACCACCCCGGAAGGGCTGCACAGCATCGGCGACGCCCGGACTGCCGGGCAGGCCAGGGCGAGCTCAGGCCGTAGCCGGATAGGCTCGTGCCATGGACGTTGCCACCCTCCGCGGGATCTGCCTGAGCTTCCCCGGCGCCTTTGAGGACTTTCCCTTCGGCCCGGAGACCTCCGTCTTCAAAGTGCGGGCCGCCGTCGCGGGCGGCGCGCGGCAGGACGCCAAGATGTTCGCGGCTTCCGCCATGGACCCGGAAAACTGGTCCGTGAGCCTG
Source organism: Arthrobacter sp. 05T47 (assembly GCF_056395825.1). Classification (NCBI taxonomy): domain Bacteria; kingdom Bacillati; phylum Actinomycetota; class Actinomycetes; order Micrococcales; family Micrococcaceae; genus Arthrobacter; species Arthrobacter sp. 05T47. Next base: position 337,390 of record NZ_JBFTKG010000003.1, read on the forward strand.
AAATGCGATCCGGCCCTGGCCGAACAGCTGCGCGCCATCCATCCGGAAATCACCGGCGCCTGGCACATGAACAAAAGGCACTGGAACGGGGTCCGGCTGGACGGCTCCCTGCCCGATGACATGATCAAGGACATGGTGGAGGACTCCTACGACCTCGTGGTGGCCTCACTCAGCCAAAAGCAGCGGGAGCAGCTGGGCTGGGCAGGGCTCGCCCGGGGCGGGCAGGCATGAGCGGCAACCCCGCCGGCCGCATCGCGCGGGGAACACTGAACTATCCGGGCATTGGCTCCACCGAGCACGGCCACGCACCGGAAGGATTCCCGTGCCTGGTGTCCCGGGCCTACCTCGGCGACGGGCCGGACACGTATCGGCGGGTGGCGCAGGGAATCCTTGCCTGGGAGCTCCAGAAGCGCTCCGGGCTGCGCGTCCGCACCGACTCCGACGCCGTCGTGCCCGGGGCGCGGGTGGTGAGCGGATTCGGCGTCGGGCCCTTCCGGATCAACGCGCCCTGCGAGGTGGTGTGGGTGCACCAGCCGGTGCCCGGCGCCGGGCCGCAAAGCGCAGGCTTCGGATACGGCACCCTGCCGGGCCATCCGGAGCGCGGCGAAGAGGCGTTTGAAGTGGCGATCGATGCCGCGGGGCGGGTCTTCCTGAGCATCACGGCCTTCAGCCGGCACTCCAACTGGTTCTACACCGCCGGCGGCCTCGTGGCCCGGGCGGCGCAGCGGCACGTCACTTCCCGATACATTGAAGGGGCACGTCAACTCGCCGCAGGTGAAAGCTGATCAGGAGAACGTACATGCTGGAACAGAAAACCCTTGACCAACTGTGGAACTTCGAGGACCCCGCCGGATCCGAAACCCGCTTCCGGGCCGCAGCGGCAGATGAAAACTACGACGCCGACGAACAGGCCGAGCTCGCCACCCAGCTGGGGCGGGCCATCGGACTGCAGGGCCGCTACGAGGAAGCCGATGCCCTGCTGGATTCAATCGATGCCGACGAGCCCACCGTCGCCGTCCGGGTGCTGCTGGAACGCGGCCGCCTGCTGAATTCCAGCGGCCATCCGGCGATGGCCGTGCCCCTCTTTGAGCAGGCCGCGGAACTGGCCGACCACCTCAGCGAGGAATTCCTTGCCGTTGATGCGCTGCACATGCTGGCGATCGCCGACTCCGCCCACGCCGCCTCGTGGACGCGGAGCGCCCTGGAGTACGCCTCCACGGTCCATGATCCGCGGACCAAGCGCTGGATGGTCTCGCTGCACAACAACCTCGGCTGGACGCTGCATGAGGCCGGGCGTTTCACCGAGGCGCTGGTGGAGTTCCAGCTCGCCGAGCAGTGGGCGGAACGCGTCGGCACGCCCCGGCAGCAGGAGTGGGCCCGGGAGGCGATCGCCGAGTGCGAGCACTCGCTCTCGGCCAGTGCCGGCGCCGCATCCGCGCCTGCCGGACCGGCCGCCGCTCCGGCTGATGCGCCGGCTGCTGCGCCGGCCGCTTCGCGGGCTGATGCGCCGGCCGCTGCAGTGCCCGGTGAAACAATCGACTGACCGACCGCACCCAACGAAAGGCAACGCCCCGTGATCTTCATTGTCGTCAAGTTCAAGGTAAAACCGGACTGGTCCGATCAGTGGCTGGGCCTGGTGGAGGACTTCACCCGGGCCACGCGCCAGGAACCCGGCAACCTGTGGTTCGACTGGTCGCGCAGCGTGGAGGACCCCAACGAGTTCGTGCTCGTGGAGGCCTTCAAGGACGACGCAGCCGGTGACCACGTCAACAGCGCACACTTCAAGAAGGCCATGGAAGACATGCCGCAGGCGCTGGCCGAGACGCCGCAGATCATCAGCCGCCAGCTCGACGGCGAGGGCTGGGACCGCATGGGCGAACTCACCATCTAACCCCGCTCACCCCGTCGATTGCTCCCCACCGGTTCCCTCGCCTCGCAAGCTCGGCCAGGGAACCCTGCCGGCGTGGGCCCCGGCCCTTTTGAGCCCTCAAAAGGGCGTCTGCGGAGCAATCGATAGGCTAAGGGCATGTGGATCGGGTGGATCGAGTTCGACATCCTTCTGGGCGACGTTCACAGCCTCAAGGAGAAGCGCTCCGTGGTGCGGCCGCTGCTGGCTGAGCTCAAGCGCCGCTTCGATGTCTCCGTGGCCGAGGTCGGGGACCACGAGCAGTACCGGCGCACGCAGCTGGGCGCCGCCCTCGTGGCGGCAGACCGGGCGCATCTCGTGGAGGTGCTCACCGCCGTCGAACGCTTCGTCGCTGCCCTGCCTGAGCTCGAACTCCTCAGCGCCCGGCAGCGGGAGCTCCGCAGCGACGACTAAACACCCCCATCCCCTCACCGGGTGCTCTCTTACCCTTCACCCCCTGTCGATTGCTCCGTAGCTGCCGTTTTGAGGGCTCAAAAGGGCAGTTACGGAGCAACCGATGGGTATTGTGGATAACTTCTGCGGGCGGCGCGCCGATCTGCTCTCACGAAGCCATGAAGACCGCGCGCCCACTCCCGCAGGAATTCGAGGGCCGTCCCTTCACTGTTGTGGAGGCCGCACATGCAGGAGTGTCGCTGAAGCGGCTGCGGCACCGTTCCGTGAAAACTCTCGGCAGGGGAATCCGTGTGCAAAGCCCGACGCCGGGGCTCCCTTTGAGTGTCAGGGTGCGGCCTTTCATTGAGGTCAATGAGCGATGCGCCGCGTCGCACTTCACCGCGGCGGAGCTTGGTTCGCTTCCGGTGCGGCAACAGAAGGGGGCTCTGCCGATGTACCACGTGATCAGGCCCGAGGGCGCGGCCCATCTCAACCGACCACATGTCCAGGTTCACCGGATGAAGCTCTACGACGACGAGGTCACGTTGCTGGACGGGATTCCCATCACCACCCCGGAGCGAACCTGGCTGGACCTGGCCGAAATACTGACTGTGGACGAACTAGTGGTGGCCGGCGACAGCTGCGTCCGGGTGCCTCGGCCTGAGTTCGAGGGCAGGGATGTGCCGCTCTGCAGCCTCCAGGATCTGCAGAGGTCCTAGCGCAGGTACAGGATCGGCGTCGAGTACGAGGGCGAACAACACGGAGACGAGGGCCAGATAGTCAGGGACATCGCCCGTTCGGAAAAGTACACGGCACTGGGTTGGACCGAGGTCCGTATTTCCAAGCGGCACATGCACGATGACGCCCGGGCCGCGCTGGCCAAGATCCGCGCCGCGCTCGTGCAGGCGGGCTGGCGGCCCGGCCGTTAACGAACGATTGCTCCGCAACTGCCGTTTTGAGGGTTCAAAAGGGCAGCTACGGAGCAACCGATGGAAGCCCTAGCCGAAGTACTTCGGCAGAGTCGCCTCGTGGGCTTCGCGGAGGGCATCGAGGTTCATGGTCTCGACGCCGTTGATCTCCAGCGTGCCGCCCTCAGCGTCCACCACGCCGATCCGGATGTGCGCGAAGCCGCGGGCGGTGCACATGTCCGTGAAGCGGATTTCCTCCGAACGGGGCACCGCGACGACGGCGCGGCCCTGGGTCTCGGAGAACAGCGCCGTGAAGAGGTCCACACCGTCGCGGTCCAGGACGTCCTGCAACGCGATCCGGGCACCCACGCCGTAGCGCAGGGACGACTCCACGAGGGCCGCGGCGAGGCCGCCTTCGGAGAGGTCGTGCGCGGAGTCCACCATGCCGTCGCGGGAGGCGTTGATCAGGATCTGCCCCAGTTCGCGCTCGGCTTCGAGGTCAACCTTGGGCGGCAGGCCGCCGAGGTGTCCGCGCATGTTGGACCATTCCGAACCATCCAGCTCCGCCGCCGTCGTGCCCAGGAGGTAGATGGCCTGGCCGTCTTCCTTCCAGCCCGACGGCGTGCGGCGGGCGACGTCGTCGAACTTGCCCAGCACAGCCACCACCGGGGAGGGGTGGATGGGAGTGGTCCCGGTCTGGTTGTACAGCGAGACGTTGCCGCCGGTGACCGGGATGCCCAGCACCATGCAGGCGTCGGACAGGCCCCGGATGGCTTCGGCCAGCTGCCACATGACGTCCGGATCCTCGGGGGAGCCGAAGTTCAAGCAGTCGCTGACGGCCATCGGCACGGCGCCGGAGGTGGCGACGTTGCGGTAGGCCTCGGCCAGCGCGAGCTGCGCGCCGTGGTACGGGTCGAGGTAGGTGTAGCGGCCGTTGGCGTCCGTGGCCAGGGCCACGCCCAAGCCGGTTTCCTCGTCCACCCGGACCACACCGGCGTCGTCCGGGAACGCCATGGCGGTGTTGCCGCCGACGTAGCGGTCGTACTGCTTGGTGATCCAGGACTTGTCGCACATGTTCGGCGACGCGACGAGCTCGGTGATGGCTGCGGCCAGGTCCGCGGGGGCGGAGGGGCGGCCGGTGTCCTGCACGGAGCCGGTGAAGGAGTCGGCCTGGACTGCGTCCTGCCATTCGGGGCGGGCGTACGGGCGGTCGTAGACCGGACCGTCGTGGGCCACGGTGCGCGGGTCGACGTCGACGATCACGTCGCCTTCCCACGTGATGATCAGGCGGCCGGTGTCGGTGACCTCGCCGAGCCAGGAGTACTCCACGGCCCACTTGTCCATGACGGCCTCGAACGCGGCGATGTTCTCCGGGGTGACCACGGCCATCATGCGTTCCTGCGACTCGGACATCAGGATTTCGCCCGGGGTCAGGGTGGGGTCCCGGAGCAGGACGGAGGTCAGTTCGACTTCCATGCCGCCGTCGCCGTTGGAGGCGAGCTCGGACGTGGCGCAGGAGATGCCCGCGGCGCCCAGGTCCTGGATGCCCTCAACGAGAGAACCCTTGAACAGCTCCAGGCAGCACTCGATCAGGACCTTCTCGGCGAAGGGGTCGCCCACCTGGACGGCGGGGCGCTTGGACGGCTTGGTGTCATCGAAGGACTCCGAGGCCAGCACGGAGGCGCCGCCGATGCCGTCGCCGCCGGTGCGGGCACCGAACAGCACGACTTTGTTGCCCTTGCCGGAGGCGTTGGCGAGGCGGATGTCCTCGTGGCGCATCACGCCGACGGCCAGCGCGTTGACCAGCGGGTTGCCCTGGTAGACGGAGTCGAAGACCATCTCGCCGCCGATGTTCGGCAGGCCCAGGGAGTTGCCGTAGCCGCCGATGCCGGCGACCGCGCCGTGCATGACGCGGGCGGTGTCCGGGTGGTCGATGGCGCCGAAGCGCAGCGGGTCCATCACGGCCACCGGGCGGGCACCCATGGAGATGATGTCGCGGACAATGCCGCCGATGCCGGTTGCGGCGCCCTGGTAGGGCTCCACGAACGAGGGCGAGTTGTGGGACTCGATCTTGAACGTCACGGCCCAGCCGTCGCCAAGGTTGGTGACACCGGCGTTTTCGCCGATGCCCACGAGCATGTCCTTCTTCATTTCCTCGGTCACCTTGTCGCCGAACTGGCGCAGGTGGTTCTTGGAGGACTTGTAGGAGCAGTGTTCGCTCCACATCACCGAGTACATGGCGAGCTCGGCGCCGGTGGGGCGGCGGCCCAGGACCTTCACGACCTCGTCGAACTCGTTCTGCTTCAGGCCCAGTTCGGCCCAGGGGAGTTCGGTGTCCGGCGTCTTGGCCGCGTTCTCGACGGTGTCGATGTTGAACTTACGGGCGGTCTCCGCGGGCGCCGCCACTGCGGGTGTCTCCGTCATTTGTTGCCTCCCACGATTTTGTTCAGGACAGAGGTGAAGAAACCGAGGCCCTCGGTGCCGGCGCCGAGTTCGGGGCCGAAGCCGGCCTCCACGGCGTGCTCGGGGTGCGGCATGAGGCCCACCACGTTGCCTGCGGCGTTGGAGATGCCGGCGATGTCCCGGCGGGAGCCATTCGGGTTGAAGCCGACGTAGCGGAACACGACGCGGCCTTCCGCCTCGAGGGCGTCCAAGGTCTTCTCGTCGGCGATGTACTGGCCGTCCTGGTTCTTCAGCGGCACGGTGATTTCCTGGCCGGCGGCGTAGTCCCCGGTCCAGTCCGTCGTGTTGTTTTCCACGCGCAGGACCTGGTCGCGGCACATGAATTTCAGGTGATCGTTCTTGATCATCGAGCCGGGCAGCAGGTGCGACTCGGTGAGGATCTGGAAGCCGTTGCAGATGCCGAGGACGGGAAGCCTGGCGTCAGAATTGGCGGCGTCGATGATCTTGGACATCAGCGGCGCGAAGCGGGCGATGGCGCCGGCCCGGAGGTAGTCACCGTAGGAGAAACCGCCGGGGATCACGACGGCGTCAACGTCACCCAAGGTGGAGTCGGCGTGCCAGAGTTCTACGGGGGTGGCACCGGCGAGGCGGACCGCGCGGGCGGCGTCGCGGTCATCCAGCGTCCCGGGGAAGGTGACCACGCCGATCTTCGCACCGGCCAGCCGGGGGTTGGCCGCGACGGCGATGGCTTCGCCGATCAGAGGGAGTTCAGTCATCTCAGGCCTCAACGACCTCGACGTTGACGACGTCTTCGATGACCGGGTTGGACAGCAGGGTCTCCGCGGCGTTGCGGGCCTGGGCCAGGATCTCCTCGGTCACCTCGCCGTCAACCGTGAGTTCGAAGCGCTTGCCCTGTCGGACAGAGCTGAAAGCGGTGAAGCCCAGCCGGGGCAGCGCACCGACGATGGCCTTCCCCTGCGGGTCCAGAATCTCGGGCTTGGGCATGACGTCGACAACGATCCGGGGCATCCGGCAACTCCTGTGCGTGAGCATTGGGTAAGGGCGCAGCGGAGTGATGCCGTCTCACGCCGATCCGCTGTTGGTGAATACAGCGTGAAAGGGCGCTCCGCGAGCTTGCATGCCCATTCTACCGGGCGCTGTGCGTCCGGCCGCATTCGGCCCCGGGAGTGTGAACGGAGCCCCGCCGGCAGGTCTTTGACGTCGGGAAAAGCCGTTCGCGACGTCGGTAAACGCCAACGTGGGACGGCCGCCGGGGACGGCGCCGGCCTATGGTCGGTGCTGCCGCAGGTCAGTAGGATGTGCGCATGGCTGAGAAACCGAAATCCGTGGTGCTGTCTGTTGTGGCCGTTGCAGTGTTCGCCGGCCTTGCCCGGATGGTCCTGCAGAAGATCCGGGCCGACCGTGCAGCGAGGGCGACCAACGTGGCGGGTCCCGTGGACGAGAAGACCCGGGCCTGGATCAGCGACGTGGTCCGCACGCCGCGCCAGTAGGCCGGACCCCGAGGCGACGCAGTTCGTGCGCGCCCGTGCCGGCCGGAAGTTGCGTTTGACGCAGTTCAGCAGGCCCGCCATCGCATCATGTCGTGTCGCATGACAAATTTTAAATACCTTCTTGTGGTGTATGTCATATCCAGCTCTCAGTCTGTACTGTATGAATCGGCTGGTATCCGTCGGGGCAGGCCGGGCGATCGCCCGGCGTCCCGCCAGTCCGTAGGGCCCGGTGTCGCAGCCGGGCCGTTCCTTTACGAAAGGTTCATCACTCGTGACATCACCAGGAAAGAGCTTCCTTCGAAGCGGGGGACTCAGGAGGGCCGCGGCACTGACCCTGGGCTTGCCGGTTCTTCTGTCCAGCATCGCGATCGCCCCCGCCAACGCGGCCCCCGCACAAGGCCCGGCCGCGGCCGGTGTGGCACAGAAGAATGTTGATCCAAACACTTACAAGGACGGCCGCTACATTGTGGTTCTTGCGGAAAAGCCGTCCGCAACCTACGACGGCGGGACCGCCGGCATGCCGGCGACGAAGCCCGCGGCCGGCAAGAAGCTCGACGCCAACAGGGCCGAGGTCAAGCAGTACAAGACGCACCTGGAACAGAAGCAGGCCCAAGTAGCGGGCCAGCAAGGCGTCAAGATCCAGCGCCAGTTCACTGCAGCCCTCAACGGCTTCAGCGCCAAGCTGACCGCGGACCAGGCCATTAAGCTGGCCAAGGACCCCTCCGTCCTAGTGGTCGCGCCGGACACCGAGAACGCACCGGACTACTCCAGCACCGACTTCCTGAAGCTCAGCGGGCCCAACGGCACCTGGAACACGAAGTTCGGCGGCCAGGACGCGGCCGGCAAGGGCGTCGTGGTGGGTGTCATCGATACCGGCTACACCCCGTCCAGCGCCTTCTTCGCCGGCCAGGAGGTCAAGCCGCTCACCGGTGACCCCGTCGTCGGCGTTCCCTACCGCACGGCGGACGGCAAGATCGAGATGCTCAAAGCCGACGGCGAGCTGTTCAAGGGCGAGTGCCAGGCCGGCACCGACTTCGACGGCACCGCCTGCAACTCCAAGGTCCTGAGCGCCCGTTACTTCGGCGAGGACTTCGCCGCCACTGTCCCGCCGGAAAACTGGGCCCCGGGTGAGCGGCTGTCACCGGTCGACGCCGCCAGCCACGGCACCCACACTGCCAGCACGGCTGCCGGCAACGCCAACGTCGAACCCGTGGTTGACGGCCGCAGTTTCGGTAAGACCAGCGGCATGGCGCCGGCCGCAAAGCTGGCCATCTACAAGGTCTGCTGGGAAGATAACGATCCCAACACCGGCGGCTGCTACTCCTCAGCATCCGTCGACGCCATTAACCAGGCCGTCCAGGACGGCGTGGACGTCCTGAACTACTCCATCTCCGGCGCCACGGACACCACCACCGACCCAGTGTCCATGGCGTTCCTGTCCGCAGCCTCGGCCGGCGTCTTCGTGGCCGTTTCCGCCGGCAACTCCGGCCCGACGGCCGGGACCGTGAACCACGGCGCCCCGTGGCTGACCACGGTCGCCGCCACCAGCTTCTCGCAGGAGCTGCAGGGCACGGCCGAGTTCTCCGACGGCAGCAAGTACCGCGGCGCCAGCATCATGAACAGCCAGGTCACCAACGCCGGCGTCGTGCTGGCAGCCAACGTGGGAGCCGCCGGGAGCGCCAACCCGGCCCTGTGCGGCAACGGCACGCTGGACCCGGCCAAGATCGCCGGCAAGGTGGTGGTCTGTGACCGCGGGGTAGTTGACCGCGTCGAAAAGAGCGCCGAGGTCAAGCGAGGCGGAGGCGTAGGCATGATCCTGGTCAACCTCACCGCATCCTCCCTAGACACGGACAAGCACTCGGTGCCCACCGTGCACGTGAACCCGCCCGCCACCGAGGCCATCAAGGCCAAGGTCACCGCCAACCCGGCCATCACCGTGTCGCTGGTGAACAAGGACACCACGGGCCTGCCCCTCGAGGCGCAGCCGCAGATCGCCGGGTTCTCCTCCCGCGGCCCGCTGCTGGCCGCCGGCTCGGACCTCCTCAAGCCCGACGTCGCCGCCCCCGGCGTGGCTGTGCTGGCCGGCGTTTCGCCGATCGGCACCGGAGGGGACAACTTCGGGTTCCTCTCCGGCACCTCCATGGCATCTCCGCATGTAGCCGGCTTCGGCGCACTGATCCTGGGGAAGAACCCCAAGTGGTCCCCGGCCACGGTCAAGTCCGCGATGATGACCACCACGAGCGACGTCAAGAACGCCGACGGGTCGAAGAACACCGATGTCTTCGCCACCGGTGCGGGCCAGGTGGACCCGGCACGCGTGCTGGATCCGGGCCTGGTCTACGACGCCACCACGGATGACTATCTGGCGTTCATCCAGGGCACCGGTATCGACCTCGGAATCCCGGGCATCGGCACCACCAAGCCGCGGGACATGAACCTCCCGTCCTTCGCTCTGGGTAACCTGACCGGGAAGATCGAGGTCACCCGAACGGTGACTGCGCTGACTCCCGGGGTCTACCGGGCCAAGTTCAACGTTCCGGGTATCAAGGTCAACGTGACCCCGAGCGTGCTGAACTTCAACGCCGCGGGCGAAAAGCGCACGTTCAAGGTCTCCTTTGAGAACCAGGGCGCACCGCTGGGCAAGTTCGCGACCGGTTCGCTGACGTGGCAGGGCGCCAACAAGAACGTGGCGTCGCCGATCGCGGTCCGTCCGCAGTCGGTCGTGGCCCTGCCCGATGTTGCCTTTACCTCCCAGGGCGGCAACGGATCCGGCGCCATCAAGGTGGTCTCCGGGACCAACTCGCCTGTCCAGCTGACCCTCGACGGCCTGTCGAAGGCCGACTCCACCGCCGTCGAGCTCGTCCCGGGGCCGTTCACGGGCGGCACGGATGCCTCGAACGTCGTCAAGACGGTCCAGGTCCCGGCAGGATCGCCGCTGGCGAAGTTCTCGGTCATTTCCGCGGACCCCAACGCTGACTTCGACATGTATGTCATGACCCCGGACGGCCCGCTGACGGTCGCAACGTCGTCGGCCAGCGAATCGGTATCCATCCCCAACCCCTCGCCGGGCGAATACACGATCTACGCAAACCTGTACGCCAGCCCGAACAACCAGGCCACGAAGGCCTCGGTGGACTCGGCCGTGCTGGGCGTGGTGGTGGGCAAGGCCTCGCTGAATCCGAACCCGCTGCGGTTGGACAACGGCAAGGCGGGCACCGTCACGCTGAACTGGACGGGCCTGCCGGCCGGTTCCTACATCGGCCGCGTTACCTTCGCCGGTGCCAGCGAACCCACGTTCGTCTCCGTCCTGGTGACCCCGGCCGGGGCCGTGGTGGTGCCGCCGACCTCGGAGGACCAGGAATGCAACGACGGTCCGGGTGACAACCCAGGTGCCGACACCGGCCACAAGGAGAAGAAGGACAAGGGCAAGAAGGTGAAGAAGGAGATGGGCAAGATCCAGAACAGCGATCAGTCCTTCACCCCGAACAACTCCATCTAGGTTTGCTGCTTAGACGGACACAGGCACCAAAGAAACGGCAACGGCGCGTCAGTGCCGGCTGAAGAGTCAGATGGCGCCCGTGCTCCCCGCAGTGCCGCCGAGCAGCGGCGCCAGGGCGCGCCAGCGGGCGATCTCGCAGCCGTCGGTCCGGCTGAAGCGGCTGTTGACCTGGCGGCCAAGGTACCAGCCGGTCACGATGGCGGTCTGCGGACCGCCGTATTGCTGCGTGCAAAGTCGCGGCGGACCCGGTTGGGGGAAGAAGATGGCCTCGCCGTGGCGCCGGA